>NZ_JBQQXJ010000015.1:0-121479 GCF_052266595.1 Antarctobacter jejuensis
TGGGAAAGAAAGGGGCCAGGCGTGCCATCTGCGCGTCGGTCAGCCAGAAGAGATCGCTCATGTCACCGCTCCGTTTTCGAAGCCGTGAATCATGCTGTTCACGCGAAATCAATGCATCCTGACCCTAAGTGACGAAGGGCAAAGGCGGCGTCAGGCCTTCAGGAACGCGTTGCGATCCACAAGGAACCTGTCCGACAGTGGCAGGCTGGCCGCGCCCATCGCCCGCGCGTCGCGCCCGATGGTGCCCGCGCGGAGCGTCGGCACGACGATGCCTTTCAGGCGGATTTCCTCCAGCCGTTTCTGCGTGCGCGTCACAAGATCCGCCCGCACATCCGCAGGCAACCATCCGTCGATCATGACGCTTTCGAAGTCGATCAGGCAGGAGGCCGAGAGGATGGCATAGGCGAACCCTTCGACCGCCTTGCTGACCCATGCCTCTTGCACGCCGTCGGGCAGATCCCAATGGTCGGGATCATCCCAGATCATGCCACTGTTGCCGCCCGCCTCGATGACCATCTGTTCCAGAGTGACGATGGAGGCCACATCGACCAGTTGGCGCACGGTTTCGCCCTCGATCCCCACCGGGATCGAAGCAAGGGCGGCAGCATTGCCGGTGCGCCCGGTGAACAGGGTGTTGTCGATGACCAGCCCGCCGCCGACGAAGAAGCCGACGAAGAAATACAGGAAATCGCGCGGGCGGTTCTGATCGCCAAAGACCAGTTCCGCACCGCAGGCGGCGGAGCCGTCGTTGCGCATGTAGACCGGGAAATCCCAGACCTCGGCGATTTCTGTCGCGATGTCGCGGTCGCGCCAGGCCTCCATCTCCTGCCCGGTCAGGCCCAGCGGCTTGGCCCAGTCCCACAGGCGAAAGGGAATTGCGATGCCAAGACCGGCGACCTTTTCGCGATCCTTGGCGGACATACGGCCCAGCAGTTGTTCGATGGAGGCGTTGGCGAATTCAACCACGCTGTCCGGCGTCGGGTAGCGGTGCGGCAGGTGCACACGCTCCTGCACGGTGCCGTGGAAATCGGTCAGTATCAGGTCAAGCGAGCGCCGCCCCACCTTCAGCCCCAGAAAGAAGGCACCGTTCTGTGCAAGGCTCATCGGGACCGAGGGCTGGCCGACCTTGCCGCGCACGGGCTCTCCCTTGATCAGAAGCCCCTCTTTTTCAAGCGCGCGCATGATGACAGAGACGGTCTGCGCGGACAGGCCGGTGAGGCGAGCGATATCGGCCTTGGCCAGCGGCCCGGTCTGACGGATCAGGGTCAGGACAAGTCGTTCGTTGTGGGCGCGCACGCCGCTTTGGTTCGACCCGCGAACCCCGTCCGGCGGCACCGCAACCATTGCCTCCGCCCCCCCCTGAGCATTGTTCATTTTCTGCGTCCGTCTTTTGTTATCATGCGGCGTCATGCAGAGTAGCATGTCATCCACAGGGTCTGCCGTCAATATTAAATCACTTGGATTTATTAATGTTGACAGGGGACGGCCGAATCTGTTTTTGTAGGTTTCAAGGGCGGGACATTCCCGCTCTCGGGTCCGGAAAACGAATCATCGGGGCCCAATACTGATGAATATCTTTGGGAGGATATCATGAAAAAGCTTCTGACCGGGTCGGCTATTGCGCTGACTGCCGCCGTTCTGGCCTCTGGCGCAACTGCCGGCAGCCATTCGATCAGCGCCTGCCTGATCACCAAGACCGACACCAACCCTTTTTTCGTCAAGATGAAAGAAGGCGCGACTGCCAAGGCTGAGGAGCTTGGCATCGAGTTGAAATCCTTTGCCGGAAAGGTTGACGGCGACCACGAGACACAGGTTCAGGCCATCGAAACCTGCATCGCGGACGGCGCAAAGGGCATTCTGCTGACAGCGTCCGACACTTCGTCCATCGTTCCGGCCGTTCAACAGGCGCGTGACGCGGGAATCCTTGTTATCGCACTGGACACCCCGCTGTCGCCGATCGACGCGGCCGATGCCACCTTTGCCACCGACAACTTTCTGGCCGGTGAGCTGATCGGCAAATGGGCCGCGGCCAAGCTGGGCGATGCCGCTGCCGACGCCAAGATCGGCATGCTGGACCTTGCCGTGTCGCAGCCGACCGTGGGCGTTCTGCGCGACCAGGGCTTCCTGCAGGGCTTTGGCATCGATCTGGGCGACCCGAACAAATGGGGCGATGAAACCGATCCGCGCATCATCGGCAACGACGTGACACAGGGCAACGAAGAAGGCGGCCGCCGCGCGATGGAGAACCTGCTGGCGCAGGATCCGATGATCAACGTGGTCTACACCATCAACGAACCCGCCGCTGCCGGTGCCTATGAAGCGCTGAAATCGATCGGTCGTGAAAACGATGTGCTGATCGTGTCGGTCGACGGTGGCTGCCCCGGCGTCCAGAACGTTGCGGACGGCGTGATCGGCGCGACCTCGCAGCAGTATCCGCTGCTGATGGCGTCGCTGGGCATCGAAGCCATCAAGAAGTGGGCTGACGAAGGCGTGAAGCCGGAGCCGACCGAGGGCAAGGACTTCTTCGATACCGGCGTGGCGCTTGTCACCGATCAGGCCGTGGACGGCGTCGAGTCGATCACTGTCAAGGAAGGCATGGACCGCTGCTGGGGCTGATCCCGGCGCTCTGAAATCCAGAGAAGGGGCGGCAACGCCCCTTCCCGATAGACGCGCCGCGGCCCCGTGATCTAGGCTGGCTGAAAACGCGCGCCAGAACGCACCCATATATTCCGGGAGGAGTCCCCATGACCGAGTCTGCCTCAAAAGGGCAGGACTACGAAGCGTCGTTGTCCAAAGCCACCCAACAGGTGGCCGAATTCAAAAAGCGTGAAGGGTTTGGCCACAAACTTCAGCACGCCTTGCACACGAACCCCGCCCTGGTTCCTTTGATCGTGCTGGTTCTTTCGATTGTTGTTTTCGGTATCCTGCTGGGATCAAAGTTCTTTTCGCCATTCGCCCTGTCGCTGATCCTGCAGCAGGTTCAGATCGTCGGCATCGTCGCCGCCGCCCAATCGCTGGTGATCCTGACCGCGGGCATCGACCTGTCGGTCGGCGCGATCATGGTGATGAGTTCGGTCATCATGGGCCAGTTCACCTTTCGCTATGGTATCCCGCCGTTCATCTCCGTGATGTGCGGGCTTGCCGTGGGCACCGGTATTGGCGCCATCAACGGTTTGCTGGTCACCCGGATGAAACTGCCGCCCTTTATCGTGACGCTTGGCATGTGGCAGATCGTTCTCGCCGCCAACTTCCTCTACTCTGCGAACGAAACCATCCGGTCGCAGGACATCGAGGAAAAAGCCCCGATCCTGCAATTCTTCGGAAGCGTGATCCAGATCGGCGGCGCCCGCCTGACCTATGGCATCATCTTCATGCTGCTGCTGTTCGCGGTGCTGACCTATGCGCTGACACAGACCGCCTGGGGCAGGCACGTCTACGCCGTGGGTGACGACAAGGAATCCGCCGAGCTTTCGGGCATGGAAGCCAACAAGGTTCTGGTGTCGGTCTACGCGTTGTCCGGCCTGATCTGCGCCTTTGCCGGCTGGGCCCTGATCGGGCGCATCGGTTCTGTCTCTCCGACCTCGGGGCAGTTGGCCAACATCGAATCCATCACCGCCGTGGTGATCGGGGGCATCTCTCTGTTCGGGGGGCGTGGATCGGTTCTTGGCTCTCTGTTCGGGGCGCTGATCGTCGGTGTCTTTACCCTTGGCCTGCGTCTGCTGGGTGCGGACGCACAATGGACCTACCTGCTGATTGGTGTCCTTATCATCGCTGCCGTCTCTGTAGACCAGTGGATCAGAAAGGTGTCGACCTAATGACCATGCAACCCATCGTTCAAGGCCGCGGAATCGTGAAGCGTTATGGCCACGTGACCGCAATCGACCACTCCGACTTTGACCTGTACCCCGGTGAGGTGCTGGCCGTGATCGGCGACAACGGCGCGGGCAAATCCTCGATCGTCAAGGCGATCTGCGGGGCCGTGCAGGCCGATGAGGGCGAGATCAAAATCGAAGGCAAACCGGTGCATTTCACCTCTCCCCTGCAGGCGCGGGAAATGGGCATCGAGATCGTCTATCAGCAGTTGGCCCTGTCCCCTGCCCTGTCCATCGCGGACAACATGTTTGCCGGGCGCGAGTTGCGCAAACCCGGTTTCATGGGCACGGTCTTTCGTCAGCTGGACAAGAAGGCGATGGAGAAATTCGCCCGAGACAAGCTGACCGAACTGGGCCTGATGACGGTGCAATCCATCAATCAGGCGGTCGAGACGCTGTCGGGTGGTCAGCGTCAGGGGGTGGCCGTGGCCCGCGCCGCGGCCTTTGCCAAGAAGTTCATCATCATGGATGAGCCGACCGCCGCGCTGGGCGTCAAGGAAAGCCGCCGGGTTCTGGAACTGATTCAGGACGTGCGGGCCAAGGGCATCCCGATCATCCTGATCAGCCACAACATGCCGCATGTCTTCGAAGTGGCGGACCGGGTGCACATTCACCGGCTGGGCAAACGGCACGCGGTGGTCGATCCGGCCAAGATAAGCATGTCCGACGCCGTGGCCATCATGACCGGCGCGATGGAGCCGCCGCCCCTTGAGGAGCAACAACTGACGCCCAAAGCGGCGTGACGGATCGGCCCTGCCCCGAATGGAACAGGGGCAGGGTCAAACTGGGGCCTGCTTGCAACAAACCGCTGTCCGGTTCAGCATGGTTTGCAAGAGCTATGGCTTTCTGCGGGAAACTGTTGTTAGCGGTAACATCAACTGCGACCGCCCCGGATGGAATTTCGGCGCTGGTCGCTTGCCTTTGAGACGGGACCGATCCGATGAAAGACGAAATCCTCGCACATCTGAAGTATTCGCTTGGCAAGGACGCAGACCACGCCTCGGTCTATGACTGGCGCATGGCACTGTCGCTGGCGCTGCGGGACCGCACCGTGGACCCGTGGTTCAACAGCACAAAGACCAGCTACGACAAAGACGTGAAACGCGTCTATTACCTGTCGATGGAATTCCTGATCGGCCGCCTTGTCGAAGACATCGCCGCCAACCTTGGCCTGGTCGAAGAGGCGCGCACAGCGCTGTCCGAACTGGGCCAGGACTATGACGCC
This sequence comes from Antarctobacter jejuensis, assembly GCF_052266595.1. Lineage (NCBI taxonomy): Bacteria > Pseudomonadati > Pseudomonadota > Alphaproteobacteria > Rhodobacterales > Roseobacteraceae > Antarctobacter > Antarctobacter jejuensis. Next base: position 5,098 of record NZ_JBQQXJ010000015.1, read on the forward strand.
CTGGTCAAGGATGAACCGGACGCCGCGCTGGGCAATGGCGGGCTTGGACGTCTGGCCGCCTGCTTCATGGACAGCCTCGCCACGCTGGGCATCCCGGCGATGGGATACGGCATCCGCTATGAACACGGGCTGTTCGAACAGGATTTCGTCGAAGGCCAGCAGATCGAGAAGGCCGAGACATGGCTGGATCAGCATCACGCCTGGGAATTCGAACGCCCCGAGGTCAGCTATTCGATCGGCTTTGGCGGCCACGTTCAGCACCACGAAGGCAAGGCCACTTGGCACCCCCATGAGACCGTCATGGCCACCGCCTATGACACGCCGATCGTCGGCTGGAAAGGCAAGTGGGCCAATACCTTGCGCCTCTGGTCGGCCCGTCCGCAAAAGGAATTCGACCTCGCCAGCTTCAACCGGGGCGATTACCTTGCCGCCAGCCGCTCCGAGGCGCTGGCCCGGACCATCAGCCGCGTGCTGTATCCCGATGACACCACCGATACCGGCAAGGAACTGCGCCTGAAGCAGGAGTATTTCTTTACCGCCGCGTCGATCCACGACCTGCTGCGCCGGTTCCTGTCGGATCATGACGACATTCGCAAACTGCCGGACTATGCGGCAATCCAGTTGAACGACACGCACCCGGCGATTGCCGGTCCGGAACTGATCCGCATCCTTGTGGACCTGCACGGCATCGACATGGCCGAGGCCATCGAGATTTCGCGCCGTTGCCTTGGTTACACCAACCACACCCTTCTGCCCGAAGCGCTGGAGCGGTGGTCGGAGTGGCTGTTGGGCCGTGTCCTGCCCCGCCACCTCGAGATCATCCGCGTTATCGAGGACAAGCAGCAAGGCGAGCATCCCGATAGCCCGCGCATCCTTGACCACGGTAACGTCAACATGGGCGAACTGGCCTTCATCATGGCGCACAAGGTCAACGGCGTGTCGGCACTGCACACCGATCTGGTGAAATCGACCGTCTTCGCCGACCTGCACCGGATCCACCCCACGCGAATCGTTAACCAGACAAATGGAATCACGCCCCGGCGATGGCTGCATGGCTGCAACCCCGCGCTGAGCACCCTGATCACCCGAGAAATCGGTGACGGATGGATCGCGGATCTGGAACAGCTGAGCGCCCTGCGCAGCCGCACCTCGGACGCTGGATTCCTTGAAGAATTCCGGGCGGCCAAACGCGTCAACAAGGAACACCTGTCGAACTGGGTCGGCGAGCATTGCGGCATCCAGATCGACCCGGACGCGATGTTCGACATCCAGATCAAGCGGATCCACGAATACAAGCGTCAGCACATGAATATTCTGGAGACCATCGCGCTCTGGAACGAGATGCACGCGAACCCGCATGCGAACTGGACCCCGCGGGTCAAGTTCTTTGGCGGAAAGGCCGCGCCCGGCTATCACGTTGCCAAGGAAATCATCCGCCTTATCAACGATGTAGCCACGGTCATCAACAACGACCCGGTGACCAAGGACCTGCTCAAGATCGTCTATCCGCCAAACTACAACGTGACCATGGCAGAGATGCTGATCCCGGCGGCGGATCTCAGCGAACAGATCTCGACCGCGGGCAAGGAAGCCTCAGGCACCGGCAACATGAAGTTCGCCCTGAACGGCGCGCTGACCATCGGCACGCTGGACGGCGCGAATGTCGAGATTCGCGAGCATGTGGGGGCGGAGAACTTCTTCCTCTTCGGCCTGACCGCAGAAGAGGTTGCCGAACGTCGCCAAAAACCGGGATTCGCACGGGCCGCAATCGAAAAAAGCCCCCGAATGCAAAAAGTTCTGGCCCAAATGGCCGAAGGACGCTTTGCGCCACAGGACCCGGGTCGCTACCATGGTCTTGTGGGCAACCTCTGGGATCACGACCACTTCCTCGTTTCTTGCGATTTCGACAGCTACTTCGAAACGCAACGTCGTGCAGACGAAGCCTTCAAGAACTCGGCCAGCTGGTCGGCAATGGCGCTGTGCAACACGGCGAGTGTCGGCTGGTTCTCGTCTGACCGGACAATTCAAGGGTACGCGCGTGACATCTGGAACGTGAAACCCGCCAACGGCGTCGAACTGGAGCAATCTGCATGACAGCCCCGATGAACCCCGACATTGCCCATGCAATCGCCGAAGGCCGACACGGGGATCCCTTCTCCGTGCTGGGCCAACACACGCTGCCCGATGGCAGCCAATGTGTGCGCGCCTTTTATCCGAATGTGGAAGGGGTCGAGGTTCTGAGCCGGGATGGCAGCACGTCGCTGGCCAAGCTGCAGCCGGTCGACGGGGTTCACGGCCTGTTCGACGGCGTCCTGCCGGGCGTCGCCGGGCGGGTCGATTACCGCCTGCGTCTGACCCGGGGCGCGGAAAGCTGGGAAGAAGAAGACGCCTATGCCTTTGGCCCGGTACTGGGCGAAATGGACGAATACCTGCTGGGCGAAGGCAGTCACGGCGAGCTTTGGCGCGCGCTGGGCGCGCATGTCATCAACTACGGCGGCACGACAGGCTCCCATTTCGCGGTCTGGGCCCCCAATGCCAACCGGGTGTCGGTTGTCGGCAGCTTCAACGAATGGGACGGACGCCGTCACGTCATGCGTCGTCGCGGTGCAACCGGGGTCTGGGAAATCTTCATTCCCGGTCTCGGCGATGGCACGATCTACAAATACGAATTGCAGGACAGCAACGGGCAGTTGCTGCCGCTCAAGGCGGACCCGGTCGGCTTTGGTGCGGAACTGCCGCCAAGAACCGCCTCCGTGGTGCGCAATCTGGGCCAGCACATGTGGCAAGACCAGCAGTGGATGGCGAACCGCGGGAACAAGCACCGCATCGACCAGCCGATCTCTGTCTACGAGGTGCATCTGGAAAGCTGGCGCCGCGTGCCGGAGGACGGCAACCGTTCGCTGAGCTACCGCGAACACGCCGACCAACTGGTGAGTTACGCGGCCGACATGGGCTTTACCCATATCGAACTGACGCCGATTTCCGAGTACCCCTTCGGCGGTTCGTGGGGCTATCAGCCGGTGGGCCTGTTTGCCCCGACCGCACGGTTCGGCACGCCCGAGGATTTCCGCGCATTGGTCGAGGCCACGCATGCCGCAGACATGGGCCTGATCATCGACTGGGTGCCGGGCCATTTCCCGACCGATATTCATGGGCTTGCGCAGTTTGACGGAACCGCCCTCTACGAACATCAGGACCCCAAAGAGGGGTTCCACCCGGACTGGAACACGCTGGTCTACAACTACGGCCGGACAGAGGTGGTCAACTTCCTGATCGCCAACGCGCGGTTCTGGCTGGAGGAATATCACCTCGACGGTCTGCGCGTGGATGCCGTCGCCTCGATGCTGTACCGCGACTATTCCCGCAAGGAAGGTGAATGGGTCCCGAACGAACATGGCGGGCGCGAAAACCTTGAGGCCATCGCCTTTCTTCAGCGCATGAACGAACAGGTCTATGGGGCCTATGCGGACATCATGACAATCGCCGAGGAATCGACCGCCTTTCCGGGCGTCAGCGCACCGACATCACATGGCGGGCTGGGCTTTGGGTTCAAATGGAACATGGGGTGGATGAACGACACCCTGCGTTACATGTCCGAGGATCCGATCAATCGGAAGTACCACCACGACAAGATGACCTTTGGCCTGCACTACGCCTTCAGCGAAAACTTTGTCCTGCCGCTGAGCCATGACGAGGTAGTGCATGGCAAGGGATCGCTTCTGGGCCGGATGCCGGGCGACGACTGGCAGCGCTTTGCCAATCTGCGGGCCTATTACGGGTTCATGTTCGGACACCCAGGCAAGAAACTGATGTTCATGGGCTGCGAGATTGCCCAGCCGGATGAGTGGAACCACAATCAGAGCCTTGACTGGCACCTGCTGGAATACGAACCGCACAAGGGTGTGCAGAACCTCGTGCGTGATCTGAACACGCTCTACCGGGGCACGCCCGCGCTGTATGAACGCGACACCAAGCCCGACGGCTTTGCCTGGATCGACGGCGGCAACGCCAACGACTCGATCTTTGCCTGGATGCGCATGGGCGAAGAGGGCACGCCGCCCGTGCTGGTGGTGAGCAACTTTACCCCGGTTACGCGGACGGGCTACCGCATTGGCGTACCGCGGGCCGGAGGGTGGACCGAAGTGCTCAACAGCGACGATCCCAAATATGGCGGCAGCGGCCAGGTGAACGCAGGCGCCATCAAGACCGATGACGTCTCTGCGCATGGCTGCGACCAATCGATTGAAATCACCGTCCCGCCTTTGGCGACGGTATTCCTGCAATTTTCCGGAAACTGATTACGGAAACGGATCTGGGGGAGGATCACATTGTGACTGACAGGCTAAGGCTGACACAGCAGACGATGGCTTTTGTGCTTGCAGGCGGGCGCGGCAGCCGTCTGAAGGAAATGACCGATATCCGGGCGAAACCGGCGGTCTATTTCGGCGGCAAGACGCGGATCATCGACTTTGCGCTGTCGAATGCCGTCAATTCCGGCATCCGCCGGATCGGCGTTGCGACGCAATACAAGGCGCACAGCCTGATCCGCCACCTGCAGCGCGGCTGGTCCTTCTTCCGGGCCGAGCGCAACGAGGGGCTGGATATCCTGCCCGCCTCGCAGCAGGTGGATGAAGAGAACTGGTACAAGGGCACCGCCGATGCGGTCACCCAGAACATCTCGATCATCAAGGGCTATAACCCCAAGTACATCGTGATCCTTGCCGGCGACCACATCTACAAGCAGGACTATTCCTACATGGTCGAGCAGCACGTGACCTCGGGCGCCAAGGTGACCGTGGGCTGCATCGAGGTGCCGCGCGAAGAGGCCAAGGGCTTTGGCGTCATGGCGGTGGACGAGAACGACAAGATCCTTGAATTCGTCGAAAAGCCCGCCGATCCGCCCGCCATGCCCGGCGATCCCAGCCGATCGCTGGCCTCGATGGGCATCTATGTGTTCGACACCGATTTCCTGTGCGAGTTGCTGGAAGCGGACGCCAATGACCCGAATTCCAGCCATGATTTCGGCAAGGACATCATCCCCGGTCTCGTGGCCTCTGGCGACGCTGTGGCGCATCCCTTTGGCCGCTCCTGCGTCATGTCGGGACTGGAGAAAGTGCCGTATTGGCGCGATGTGGGCACGCTGGACGCCTATTGGCAGGCCAATATCGATCTGACCGATTTCGAACCCGAACTGGACATCTACGCCACCAACTGGCCGATCTGGACTTATTCGGAACTGACCCCGCCTGCCAAGTTCATCCACAACGAGGAAGGCCGTCGCGGACAGGCGGTATCCTCGATGGTGTCGGGCGGCTGCATCGTGTCGGGCTCGTCGCTGTATCAGTGCCTGCTGTTTACGGGCGTGCAGACGCACTCCTATTCGCAGCTGGAAGGGGTTGTCGCCCTGCCCTACGCACAGGTGGGACGGCGCGCGCATATCAAGAACGCGATCATCGACCGCGGCGTGGTCATTCCCGAAGGTCTGGTGATCGGCGAGGATCCCGAACTGGACGCCCGGCGTTTCCGCCGGACCGAAAGCGGGATCTGCCTGATCACCCGCGACATGATCGAGGCGTTGGAGTAACCCGATGAAAGTACTGATGGTCACGTCGGAATGTGCCCCATTCATCAAGACCGGGGGCCTTGCCGACGTGGCCGGCGCCCTTCCGGGTGCATTGGCCAAGCAGGGCATCGACACCAAGACGGTGCTGCCCGCCTACCCGGCGCTCTTTCCCCTGCTGGCGCAGGGAAAAGAGGTCGCCAGCTTTGGCGACCTGCCAGGCGGCCACGGCCGTCTGGTCGAGGTCGAGGCGAACGGCGTTCCCCTGCTGCTGCTGGACGCGCCGCAACTCTTTGATCGGCCCGGGGCGCCCTACACCGATCCCGAAGGCACGGACTGGTCCGACAACCACCGCCGCTTTGCCTCTTTGGCGCAGGCGGCGGCGCGGATCAGCTTTGATGGCCTTGGGGGCTGGGTGCCGGATGTGCTGCACGCGCATGACTGGCAGGCCGGGCTGGCCCCGGTCTACCTGAAACAGGACGGGCGCAAGCCGCCGCGCTCTGTCATCACCATTCACAACATCGCCTTTCAGGGCCGGTTCGGGCCGCATGTGATGGGCGATCTGCAATTGCGCAGCGACTGGTTCACGCCGTCGGGGCTGGAATACTACGGCGACGTGAGTTTCCTGAAGGCCGGTCTGGTCTATGCCGATCACATCACCACGGTCAGCCCGACCTATGCGCGGGAAATCCTTACGCCGGAATTCGGCATGGGGCTGGAAGGGGTGCTGCAAGGCCGCACCGGGGCGCTATCGGGTATCCTCAACGGCATCGACACTGACGCCTGGGATCCGACAAAAGACCCGGCCCTGCCCGCCCCCTTTGACCGCAAGAATCTGAGCGACAAGGCCAAGAGCCGCGCCGCGCTGGTCGAGCGTATGGGGCTGGACCCGGATCACGACGGCCCGATCTTTTGCGTGATCAGCCGGCTGACGCTGCAAAAGGGCCTGGATACGCTGGCCGAGGTCATCCCCGCGCTGGTCGAGGGCGGTGGACAGCTTGCCGTTCTGGGTTCCGGCGATCCGGTTCTGGAAAACGCCTATCGCGATGCCGCGGTCAAGTTCCGCGGCAAGGTCGGCGTGCACATCGGCTATGACGAGGCGCTGTCGCACCTGATGCAGGGTGGTTCGGACGCCATCCTGATCCCGTCGCGGTTCGAACCCTGCGGTCTGACCCAGTTGTACGGGCTGCGCTATGGCACCCTGCCCGTGGTTGCCCGCACCGGCGGTCTGGCGGATACGATCATCGACGCCAATCAGGCGGCGCTGGCCGCGGGGGTTGCCACCGGCTTTGTCTTTGACGAGGTTTCTGTCACCGGGATCGAAGGCGCCATAGCGCGTGCGATCGACGCCTACGCCGATCAACCGCTCTGGCAGCAGATGCAAAAGGCCGCGATGCGTCAGCCTGTCGGCTGGGAAAGTTCGGCCAAGGCTTACGTGCAGATGTACGAAACACTCATATCCTAACGCGAGGACGCGCGTGCATTATCAGATCACGTCAGGGCGGCCAAACCGGCTGGGCGCGTTTTTCGACAATGAAGGGGTGAACTTTGCCCTCTTCTCGGAAAACGCGCACGAAGTGGAGCTTTGCCTGTTTTCCTACGACGGCAAGCGCGAGGAACAGCGCCTGACCCTGCCCGATCGCACGGGCGAGGTCTGGCACGGCTATGTGCCGGGTCTGCGGCCCGGGGCGCTATACGGGTACAGGGTCCATGGTCCCCATGCGCCGGAACGCGGCCACCGCTTCAACCCCAACAAGCTGCTGATCGATCCTTATGCCCGCTCCCTGTTCGGCTCTTTCAGCACCCACGAAACCACCTTCGGCTACGAACCCGGCGCGGCGGAGGGCGACCTGTCCTTCGACACGCGGGACAGCGCGCCGCATGTGCCAAAGAGTGTGGTCTGGGACCCGGCGGATTACCCCTGCAGCGTGCGCACACTGGAACGCGGATGGGACAACACGCTGATCTACGAGGCGCATGTGCGCGGCACGACGATGCAGCACCCCTCGATCCCGGAGGCCCTGCGCGGCACCTATGAGGGGCTGGCCTCTGACCCGATGCTGGATCACCTGACCCGGCTGGGCGTAACGGCAATCGAACTGCTGCCGGTGCAGGCGATCCGGTCCGAAAACGCGCTGACCGCGCGCGGGCTGGTCAATTACTGGGGCTACAACACCGCTGCCTTTTTCGTGCCGGAGCCGCGCTACCTTGGCCCGCGCGGCGTCGCCGGCTTTCGCGCCATGGTCGACAAGTTCCATTCCGCCGGGATCGAGGTGCTGCTGGACGTGGTCTACAACCACTCCGCCGAAGGCGACCACATGGGGCCGACCTTTTCGTTCCGTGGTCTGGACAACGCGTCCTACTATCGCCTTCTCGAAGGGCAGCCACGCTATTACGTCAACGACACCGGCACCGGAAACACGCTGAACGTACAGCATCCTTTCGTCCTGCGCCTTGTTCTGGACAGCCTGCGGTTCTGGGTCGAATGCATGGGCGTGGATGGCTTTCGCTTTGACCTTGCCACGACCCTTGGACGTGAACGCCACGGTTTTGACCGCAACGGCGGTTTCATGGATTCCATCCGTCAGGATCCGGTGCTGCGGCATGTCAAACTGATTGCCGAGCCATGGGACATTGGCCAGGGCGGCTATCAGCTGGGACAGTTCCCGCCGGAATTCGCCGAATGGAACGACCGTTACCGCGACACGCTGCGCCGCTTTTGGCGGGGTGACGGCCATGCGGCGCAGGACCTTGGCTCTGCCCTCCTGGGCACGGCGGACCTGTTCGATACGCGCGGACGCCGCACATGGGCCACGGTGAATTTCGCCTCCGCCCATGACGGTTTCACACTGGCGGACGTGACCGCCTATTCCAAACGCCACAACGAGGCGAACGGAGAGGACAACCGCGACGGCCACCACGCCAACCATTCCGACAATCTTGGCGAAGAGGGCGAGACGGAAGACGCAGGCATCATCGCCGCCCGTCGCCAGCGCCAGCGCAACATGCTGGCCACGGTTCTGCTGTCGCAGGGAACGCCCATGATCCTTGCCGGGGACGAAGGCGGCAACAGCCAGTTCGGCAACAACAACGCCTATTGTCAGGATAACCCGATCAGCTGGATCGACTGGGACAACCTGGACAAGGACCAGATCGAATTCACCGCCGCGCTCAGCGCCTTTCGGCAGGCGCACCCGGTGCTGCACCAATCGCGCTTTCTGCACGGGGCCAAACGGGTGGACGGACATACCGACGTGGAATGGCGCGCCTTTGGTGGCGGGGGCCTGAATTGGCGCGACCCCGGCCTGTCTTCGCTATGCCTGCTGATACGCGGCTGTGCGGAATGCCCCGAAGGGCGGGCCGATTCAGAGGAAATCCTGCTGGCCTTCAACCGCGAAGGCACGCAGCAGTTGCTGCACCTTCCCGCCCCGGACGCCGGTCCGTGGCGGCGTGAGATCGACACATCCGCGATCCGCCAGGAGCCGCTGACAATCACCGATGACGCGATCATGGTCGAGGCGTTCAGCGTCGCCTGCTTTGTCAGGCAACAGCGGAGGACACCGGGATGAACGCCGACGACGCGCTGCGATCCCTTGCCGGGCACTATGGCGTCCACCTTGCGTTTCATGACCTCAGCGGTCGCGAACATTCCGCCACGCCCGAAACGTTGCGCGCCTTGCTGGGCGGGATGGGCGTCGATGCTACGACCCCGGCGGCGGTCGAAGAGGCCCTGAAAGAGGCACAGGCGACAAAGCGCGTCCTGCCAGACGAAATCCGCACGCGCGCAGGCCAGCCGCTGCGGCAGCCGGTCGAACGACCCTGCGTCTGGCTGATCCTTGACGAAAACGGGCACGAAATCGCCTCTGGCACCGCCGAGCGCATGATCGAACACGCAACCCTGCCGATGGGCTATTTTTCGTTGCACGCAAAGGGGCGGGATTGGCAGACGGAAACCTTTGTTCTGTCCGCGCCCGATCACGCGCCGATCACGTCCGACCTGACCGGTCGCCACAAGGGATGGGGTGTCTGCGGTGCGTTGTATGGCCTGCGGTCCAGCCACAACGGCGGTCTTGGGCGCTACACGGATCTGCCGGGCGTCGTCTCTGCCCTCGGAGAGGCCGGGGCGCAGTTCTTCGGGCTCAACCCGATCCATGCGCTGGGCTGGACGGCGGATGAGATGATCAGCCCCTATTCCCCGACGCACCGTGGTTTTTTCAGCACCGATCACATCGCACCATCGACCGGATTGGGTCCGACACCGACCCCGGAACAGATCAACTACCCCACGGCCCGCCGCCGCCAGAGGGCGGCGCTGCGCGCCGAATACGAAGGTTTCGACGGGGCGGGCAAGGACGATCAGCGCGCCTTTCAGGCCTTTCGCGCCCGGGGCGGCGCGGCGCTGGACACCTTCGCGCAGTTTGAGGCGCTCAGCACGCGACACGGGCTGGATTTCCGTGACTGGCCCGCCGAGCTGCGCCGCCCGGGGTCCGAGGCCGCGCGCGCGGCGGCGGAAGACGTGGGCTTTCACCAGTGGCTGCAATGGCGCGCCGAGACCCAGATCGACGCGGCGCAATCCGCCGCTCTGCGGGCGGGCATGGATTTCGGCCTGTACCTTGATCTGGCGGTAGGCGCCCGCCCCGGCGGGGCAGAGGCATGGATGCACCGTGACACCATCGCCCCCGGCGTCACCATCGGCGCCCCTCCCGATCACCTGAACCCCGAAGGCCAGTCGTGGAACCTTGCCGCGCATGCCCCGGCGCGGATGAGGGCGGCACATTACGCACCGCTGCGCGCCATGCTGCGCAAGCTGATGGCCAAGGCGGGCATCCTGCGGGTCGATCACGCGCTGGGCCTGCTGCGCAGCTTCTGGCTGCCCGACGATGGCAGCCCGGGTGGCTATGTCTCGCAGCCCTTCGACAGCCTGCTGGCCGTGATCGCGATCGAGGCCGCGCGGGCAAACTGCCTTGTGGTGGGAGAGGATCTGGGCCTTGTCCCGCCCGGCTTCCGGGAAAAACTGAACGCGGCGGGCCTGCTCAGCTACGCGGTTTGGCAATATGAGACCCACGACGACGGAACGCTGGTGCCCCCAGAGGCCCTGCGCCCCTTTGCGCTGGCCTGTTTCGGAACCCACGACACGCCGACGCTGAAGGGCTTCTGGTACGGTCAGGACATTGCGTGGTGGCAAAAGATGGGCTGGCTGGGCACCTCCGCCGCCGCAGCGCGCCACAGCGAACGCGCGCGTCAGCGCGGCGGATTGCGCGTGCAATGCGGATTGCCGCCACTGGCCGGCTCCGAACAGATCGCAGAGGCCGTTCAGGCAAAGCTGTCCACCGCGCCCTCGGCGCTGGTGGCGCTGCAACTGGACGATCTGCTGGGCGAACTGGACGCGCAGAACCTGCCCGGCACCATTGACGAACACCCCAACTGGCGCCGCCGCGCGCCTGTGACCGTCGAGGCGCTGCGCGAGCTGCCCGCGCTGAAGCGTCTTCGTGATATCATCCCTGCAGACCGCCGCGGGACCGATCAGAAAGGACCGAGCCAATGACTGCTGTTACGCGCCCCCTGACCCCCTTTGACGGACAGAAACCCGGCACCTCCGGCCTGCGCAAGAAGACACGGGTCTTCATGCAGGAGGGATACCTGGAGGCCTTCGTTCAGTCGATCTTCAACGCCATCGACGGGGTGGCGGGCAAGACCTTTGTGGTCGGCGGCGACGGCCGGTATTTCAACGCCGAGGCGATCCAGACGATCCTGCGCATGGCTGCGGCCCAGGGCGCGGCGCGCTGCATCGTCGGTCAGGGCGGGCTATTGTCCACGCCTGCGGCGTCGAACCTGATCCGCAAGCGCGGCGCGAACGGCGGGCTGGTACTGTCGGCCAGCCACAACCCCGGCGGCATCGATGAGGATTTCGGCCTCAAGTACAACATCTCGAACGGCGGCCCCGCCCCCGAGGGTGTGACCGAGGCGATCTTTGAACAGACCAAGACGCTGTCCGAATACACCACTCTGGAAACCCCGGACCTCGACCTGTCGGCGATTGGCGAGGTGAGCCTTGGCGACATGGCGGTCGAGATCGTGGACCCGGTGACGGACTACGCCGCCTTGATGCAGGAACTGTTCGACTTTGACGCGATCCGCGCGATGATCGCCGGTGGCTTCACCCTGAAATTCGACGCGATGCACGCGGTGACCGGCCCCTATGCGACGGCGATCCTTGAGGGGATGCTGGGCGCGCCTGCGGGGACGGTGCAGAACGGCACGCCCTCTGTCGATTTTGGCAAGGGGCATCCGGACCCGAACCCGATCTGGGCCAAGCCGCTGGTCGATCTGGTCATGGGGCCGGACGGCCCGGATTTTGCCGCCGCGTCTGACGGGGATGGCGACCGCAACATGATCCTTGGCAAAGGGGTCTACGTGACGCCGTCGGACAGCCTTGCTGTGCTGGCGGCCAATGCGCATCTGGCCCCGGGCTACAAGCGTGGGCTGGCCGGAGTCGCGCGGTCCATGCCGACCAGCCGCGCCGCCGATCGGGTGGCGGAAAAGCTGGGCATCGCCTGCTTCGAGACGCCGACCGGCTGGAAGTTTTTCGGCAACCTCCTGGACGCGGGCAAGGCGACGCTGTGTGGTGAGGAAAGCGCCGGCACCGGCAGCGATCACGTCCGCGAAAAGGACGGGTTGTGGGCGGTGCTGCTGTGGCTGAACATTCTGGCCGAGCGCAAGGTATCGGTGAAGGAGATCCTGGAGGATCACTGGGCGACCTACGGGCGGAATTATTATTCGCGGCATGACTACGAGGCCGTGGACAAGGCCGTGGCGGAGGGAATCATGGCCGATCTGGAGCATCGCCTGCCGGAGCTGCCCGGCACGGTCGAGGGCAATCCGGGCAAGACCATCGTGGCGGCGGATCAGTTTGCCTACAACGATCCGGTTGATGGTTCGGTCAGCCGCAATCAGGGCCTGCGCATCCTGTTCGATGATGACAGCCGCGCGGTGATCCGGCTGTCGGGGACCGGCACCGAGGGGGCGACGATCCGCGTCTATCTGGAGCGGTTCGAGCCGGCGGATGGAAATCTGGGGATCGAGACGCAGGCGGCGCTGGCGGATCTGGTCGAGGCGGTGGACGCCCTGACAGGCCTGTCGGAGCGGACCGGGCGCAACGCGCCGGATGTGATGACCTGAGCCCTGTCCACGCGTGGACAGGTTAGGGGGAATGCAGGATCAAGGGGTTACAGGGACGGTTTAACCGGTTGTTAGGATCCGGCCCCCGCATGGGGCCGGGAAACCTGCCTGAAACCCCGCCCCGTTTGGCCCAGTGAGGCCCCGTGCGAAGTGGCCGATCCGGGGTCTGAACCGGCGCGGACACAAGGCCCGGCCCCCATGTGCGGCGAATCCGCTTGCCTTTCGCGGACAGCCCCCCTATATCCGGCTCAACAGCGGTGCGCTGGGGTCCAAACCCGGTGCCCTTCGATGCTTTCGCAAACGGGCCGCTGGCCCGTTTTTTTGTGCCTGAAAGGCAGGACCGACAATGACCGAGATGATTGCCAAGACAGGCATGGACAAACGGCTTGCCGAGATTGTCCAGCCGGTGATCGAAGACATGGGGTTCGAGCTGGTGCGTATTCGTCTGATGGGGGGACAGGTGCCCACCCTGCAGATCATGGCCGAGCGTCCCGCGGGCGGGATCGAGGTCGACGAATGCGCAGAGATTTCGACCGCCGTCTCCGCCATTCTGGATGTCGAGGACCCGATTCTGGACACCTATACGCTGGAAGTGTCCAGCCCCGGGATCGACCGCCCGCTGACACGGCTGAAAGACTTCGAGACCTATGAGGGTTACGAGGTCAAGCTGGAGACCGCCGATATGATCGAAGGCCGCAAACGCTTTCGCGGCGTTCTGGCGGGCGTCGAAGAAGACGAGGTTCTGGTGAACCTCGAAGAAGGCACCATCGGCCTGAAATTCGATTGGCTGGTGGATGCCAAGCTCATCCTGACGGACGAGCTGATCCGCGAGATGCTGAAGGCGCGCAAGAAAGCCGCCGCAACGGACACGGACGAGCCGGTCCTTGACGAAACCAAGTTCGACGAGATCGAGACCGAAGCGTCTCGCGAGGAGGAGAAATAAGAATGGCAATCACCTCTGCAAACCAGCTGGAACTTCTGCAGACCGCCGAGGCGGTGGCGCGCGAGAAGATGATCGACCCCGGTCTGGTCGTCGAAGCGATGGAAGAATCGCTCGCCCGCGCGGCGAAGTCCCGCTACGGCGCGGAAATGGACATCCGCGTCAGCATCGACCGCAAGACCGGCCGCGCCACCTTTACCCGTGTGCGCACCGTGGTCGAAGACGAGGAACTGGAAAACTACCAGGCGGAATTCACCGTTGAGCAGGCCAAGCAGTACATGGCCGAGCCCAAGGTCGGTGACACCTTTGTCGAGGAAGTGCCGCCGGTCGAGCTGGGCCGGATCGCGGCGCAATCCGCCAAGCAGGTGATCCTGCAGAAGGTCCGCGAAGCCGAGCGTGACCGCCAGTACGAAGAATTCAAGGATCGCGCAGGCACCATCATCAACGGTCTGGTCAAGCGCGAGGAATACGGCAACGTCATCGTCGACGTGGGCCGTGGCGAAGCCATCCTGCGCCGCAACGAAAAGATCGGCCGCGAATCGTATCGCCCCGGCGACCGCATCCGCTGCTACATCAAGGATGTGCGCCGCGAAGCGCGCGGCCCGCAGATCTTCCTGTCGCGGACCGATCCGCAGTTCATGGCCGAACTGTTCAAGATGGAAGTGCCGGAAATCTACGACGGCATCATCGAGATCAAGGCCGTGGCCCGTGACCCCGGTTCGCGCGCCAAGATCGGCGTCGTGTCCTACGACAATGGCATCGACCCGGTCGGCGCCTGTGTCGGTATGCGCGGCAGCCGCGTGCAGGCCGTGGTGAACGAACTGCAGGGTGAAAAGATCGACATCATCCCGTGGAACGAGGACATGCCGACCTTCCTTGTGAACGCCCTGCAACCGGCAGAGGTGTCCAAGGTGGTTCTGGACGAAGAGGCAGAGCGCATCGAGGTCGTCGTGCCGGATGAGCAGCTGAGCCTTGCCATCGGCCGTCGCGGTCAGAACGTGCGTCTGGCCAGCCAGCTGACCGGTCTGGACATCGACATCATGACCGAGGAAGAGGAATCGAAGCGTCGTCAGGCCGAGTTCGAGGAACGCACCAAGCTGTTCATGGAAACGCTGGACGTCGACGAATTCTTTGCCCAGCTTCTGGTTTCCGAAGGCTTCACCAACCTCGAAGAGGTTGCCTATGTGGAGATGGACGAACTGCTGGTGATTGACGGTGTCGACGAAGGCACCGCCGAGGAACTGCAGACCCGGGCCCGCGAGAATCTGGAAGAGCAGGCGCGCAAGGCGCTGGAACGGGCGCGCGAACTGGGCGTGGACGACAGCCTTGTGAACTTTGAAGGCCTGACGCCGCAGATGCTGGAAGCGCTGGCGGAAGATGGAATCAAGACCCTGGAAGACTTTGCAACCTGCGCCGACTGGGAACTGGCCGGTGGCTGGACCACGGCGAACGGTCAGCGGGTCAAGGATGACGGCCTGCTGGAGAAGTTCGAAGTGGACCTTGAGGAAGCGCAGAACATGGTGATGACCGCGCGCGTCCTGCTGGGCTGGGTCGACCCGACCGAGCTGGAAGCCGAAGAAGAGGCCGAAGAGCTGGACGGTGACGCCGCAGCCGATGAGGACGAGGCGTAACAGCACGATGAGTCGCGGCGGAAAGGACAAGGAACAGCCGGACGGGCCGGAGCGGAAGTGCATCGCCACAGGCGAAGTGCAGCCGAAAGACGGCTTGATCCGGTTCGTTCTTGGGCCGGATGAGCGGATTGTGCCTGATCTGGCTGGTAAATTGCCGGGACGGGGCTTATATGTGTCCGCCAACCGGGCAGCCATTGAGAAGGCAGCTGCCAAGGGACTGTTCTCGCGGGCAATGAAGCAGCCGGTCAAAGTACCGGACGGGCTGGCCGATCTGATCGAGCAAATGCTGGTGAAGCGGGTGGTCGATCTGATCTCTTTGGCCCGCAAGTCAGGGGAGGCCGTCTCTGGTTATGAGAAGGTCAAGTCCTGGCTGCAATCGGAAGAGGCCACTGTGCTGATCCAGGCTGAGGACGGCTCTGGCCGGGGGAAGTCGAAACTTTCTACGCCATATGGCGGGCGGTATATCGGCTGGCTGACGGCGGATGAACTGGGCGCGGCTTTTGGCCGACAAACTGTCATACACGCGGCGCTAGGCTCTGGCGGACTCGTTCCGCGTATTGTAGAGGAAGCCCAACGCTTGAAGGGTGTACGCATCGCGGATACCGATGCGGATCGCGGTGGCAGGGGCCACCGGAAAGGATGAAGAAGCTTTATGAGCGATAACGACGGCAAAAAGACCTTGGGTGTACGTGGTGGCGGTTCCCGTTCGGGGAGCGTGAAGCAGAGCTTCAGCCATGGGCGGACCAAGAACGTCGTGGTGGAGACCAAACGCAAGCGCGTCGTGGTGCCCAAGCCGGGTGCGGCGGGTGCTGCGGGTGGCGGCAAAGGTGGCCAGGTCGGCGGATCCGGGGGCAAACGGCCCGCCGGGATTTCCGACGCGGAGATGGAGCGCCGCCTGAAGGCGCTGCAGGCAGCCAAGGCACGCGAATCCGAGGAAACCGCCAAGCGCGCGGCCGAAGAAAAGGCCCGCGCAGAAGAGCGCGATCGTATGCGCGCCGAAAAGGAACAGAAAGAGCGCGAACAGCGCGAGGCCGAAGAGGCCCTGCGCCGCAAGGCAGAGGAAGAAGAGCGCAAGCAGCGCGAGGCAGAGGAAGCCGCCAAGGCGGCCGCTGTCGCCGCCGCGCAGCCCGCGCCCAAGGCCGATGAACCGGCCCGCGCCAAGCCCAAGGGTGGCGACGCTCCGCGCCGCGCCCCGGAACGCGACAAGGGTGACGATCAACGCAGCCGCGGTCGTGGCCGTGACGATGGCAACCGCCGCTCCGGCAAGCTGACGCTGAACCAGGCGCTTGGCGGCGAAGGTGGTCGTCAGAAGTCCATGGCCGCGATGAAGCGCAAGCAGGAACGTGCCCGGCAAAAGGCCATGGGTGGCGTTCAGCAGCGCGAAAAGGTTGTCCGCGAGGTCAAACTGCCCGAGGTGATCACGGTGGCCGAACTGGCCAACCGGATGGCCGAACGGGTGGGTGACGTGGTCAAGTCGCTGATGAACAATGGCATCATGGCGACCCAGAACCAGTCCATCGACGCCGACACCGCCGAACTCATCATCGAGGAATTCGGCCACAAGGTGACGCGCGTTTCCGACGCCGACGTCGAGGATGTGATCAAAGAGGTCGAGGACAAGCCCGAAGACCTCAAGTCGCGTCCGCCCGTGATCACGATCATGGGTCACGTCGACCACGGCAAGACCTCGCTTCTGGATGCGATCCGCAACGCCAAGGTGACCGCGGGCGAGGCCGGTGGCATCACTCAGCATATCGGCGCCTACCAGGTGACGACGGACAATGGTGCGGTCCTGTCCTTCCTCGACACGCCGGGCCACGCGGCCTTTACTTCGATGCGTTCGCGCGGGGCACAGGTGACGGATATCGTCGTTCTGGTGGTGGCCGCGGATGACGCGGTGATGCCGCAGACGATCGAAGCCATTAACCACGCCAAGGCGGCGGGTGTGCCGATGATCGTGGCGATCAACAAGGTCGACAAACCCTCTGCAAACCCGACCAAGGTGCGCACCGATCTGCTTCAGCATGAAGTGATCGTCGAGGAAATGTCCGGCGAAGTGCAGGATGTCGAGGTTTCGGCCATTACCGGCCAGGGCCTGGACGAACTGCTGGAAGCCATCGCGCTGCAGGCCGAAATCCTGGAACTGAAAGCCAACCCCGATCGCTCTGCCGAAGGCGCGGTGATCGAGGCACAGCTGGACGTGGGCCGCGGCCCCGTCGCGACGGTTCTGGTGCAGAACGGCACGCTGAAACAAGGCGATATCTTTGTTGTGGGTGAGCAGTACGGCAAGGTCCGTGCGCTGATCAACGACAAGGGCGAGCGAGTGCAGGAAGCCGGTCCTTCGGTTCCGGTCGAGGTTCTTGGCCTCAACGGCACGCCCGAGGCGGGCGACGTTCTGAACGTCGTCGCGACCGAGGCGCAGGCCCGCGAAATCGCCGAGTACCGCGCCAATCTGGCCAAGGAAAAGCGCGCCGCTGCCGGTGCCGCGACCACGCTGGACCAGCTGCTGCAAAAGGCCAAGGACGACGAGAACGTTTCCGAGCTGCCGATTGTGGTCAAGGCCGACGTGCAGGGTTCTGCCGAAGCCATCGTTCAGGCGATGGAAAAGATCGGCAACGACGAGGTGCGCGTGCGCGTCATCCACTATGGCGTGGGTGCGATCACCGAAACCGACGTGGGCCTTGCCGAAGCGTCGGGCTGCCCGGTCATCGGCTTCAACGTGCGTGCCAATGCCTCTGCCCGTCAGGGTGCGAACCAGAAGGGCGTGGAGATCCGTTACTACTCGGTGATCTACGATCTTGTGGACGACGTGAAAGCGGCGGCCTCGGGCCTGCTGTCGAACGAGATCCGCGAGAACTTCATCGGCTACGCCTCGATCAAGGAAGTCTTCAAGGTGTCCAACGTCGGCAAGGTCGCCGGCTGTCTGGTCACCGAAGGTGTCGCCCGCCGTTCGGCCGGTGTGCGCCTGCTGCGCGACGACGTGGTGATCCACGAAGGCACGCTGAAGACGCTGAAGCGTTTCAAGGACGAGGTTGCCGAGGTGCAATCCGGTCAGGAATGCGGCATGGCGTTTGAAAACTACGACGACATTCGCGCAGGCGACGTCATCGAAATCTTTGAGCGTGAAGAGATCGTGCGCAAGCTCGACTGATCACGCGCTCATCCGAACAAGGAAAGGCCGGCGAAATTCGCCGGCCTTTTTCGTTTGGGGGCTGTGGCCCGGGGCGCCTCAGGGGAGGCTTCAGGCGGCCTTGTCGGTCTTGGACCAAGCGAATTTCTCAAACACCTTGTCGACCGGCGTGCGGGCAAGGTGGTTGGTGTAGTTCGACATGATCTTCTGGCTGTAGCCAAGGATCACGTCGAGGATGCTCTGATGGGTATATCCCGCATCCAGAAAGGCCTGAACGTCCTCATCGGCCACAAAGCCGTTCTGACGCACCAGTTTCAGAGTGAAGGTGCGCAGCGCTTCGAGCTTGGCGTTGGGCAGCGGGGTTTCGTCGCGCAGGGCGTTGGTGACGGCATCGTCGACGCCCATCTGTTTGGCGATCCCGGTGTGGGCGGGCACGCAGTAATGGCATGCGTTTGCGACGTTGATGGTCTGCCAGACCACGGTCAACTCATCCTTGTCGAAGGCGGTCTTTTGAAACAGCGAGTGCAGCGTCTGATACCCTTCGAGCAGGGCCGGGGATTCAGCCATCACACGGTGCAGGCCCGGCAGACGACCGAAGGCAGCCTTGGATTTTTCAAGCAGGGGCTTGGAGGCATCGGGGGCGGTGGTTTCGTCATGAAAGGTAAATTCGGTCATCTGTCTCTCCTTGCTCTGGGCCGGGTTGGCCCGTCGATGTGCGAGAGATAGTCAATTTGAGCAACCACTCAATGATATATTTGAGCATTCACTCAAGCGTGAGCCCGCGCAACAAGGCGAGGACAAGCGCGGCGGAAGGGCCTATATCAATCGAATGACACGCGCCCGCCCCTATGACCGTGACGCCGCACTGGACGCGGCGTTGACCCTGTTCTGGCAGAAGGGGTATCACGCGACCTCATTGAAGGATCTGGAAAGCGCCCTGCACATGAAGCCGGGCAGCATCTATGCCGCCTTCAAGAGCAAGGAGGCGCTGTTCCTGCTGGCGCTGGAGCGCTACTACGAACGCAACGTTCAGAGCATTCGGGCGCAGATGGCCGAGCGGTCATCGCCTCTTGCGGCGCTGGCCGCGTTTCTGAGATCATTCGCGCAGGAAGAGGCAGACGACCCCAAGAGGCGCGCCTGCATGGTCGTGCGGACGATGCTGGACGCCACCGACGCCGAAGCAGCGCTGGCAGTACAATCGCGTTTGTACCTCGACCAGATGACCGGTGAATTCCAAAAGATCTTTGAAGCGGCCAAACAGGCGCGCGAGTTGCCTGACACTGCGGACACCGCACGTTTGGCCCGGCGTTTTCAGGCCAATCTCACCGCGCTGCGGATCGAGGCCCAGCGCGGCCTGCCGCGGGAGGATCTGGTGGCGCTTGCGGATGACATGGCCAACGAAGTGACTGAAATGGGCAAGAAAAAAGGGGCCGAGCACCGCTCTACCCCCACACACTGATTACGGAGCCTGACGCAAGCGTCTGGCGATACCTTCAGGCAGGTTTGCCGACGTAGACGTTATCGCCCACGCGGACCGAGATCCGGCCGTCCGGAAAGGTCTTTTCCAAGAACCCCTGTACGGACACGCAGCTGCCCAGAATGATCGTGCGAAGCATTCCGAATTCCCCCAATCTTAGTCTCAACGGGAGAATATGTAAGTTTGGTAAACAATTCCATAATGATTTGCGACAGATCCGCCTTAAAATCGCCGCTCAACCGCCCAAAATCCCCCCATTTGCGCTCAAAATACTGGCAACAGGGCAAAAACCCCGGAAACCGGGGGGTTGGGGGCTTGCCTATAGCCAATCCCTGAGAATCGGGATCAGCGGGATATCCGCGGGCGGCATCGGGTAATCGCGCAGCTCCTGCTTGCGGACCCATTTCAGCGCCTGCCCTTCCTGCGACTGCGGGATGCCGCCCCATTTGCGGCAGGCAAACAGCGGCATCAGCAGGTGGAAATCGTCATAGGCGTGCGAGGCGAAGGTCAGCGGGGCAAGGCAGCTGGACCAGGTCTCGATCCCCAGTTCCTCGTGCAATTCACGGATCAGCGCGGCCTCTGGCGTTTCCCCCTGCTCGACCTTGCCGCCGGGAAATTCCCAGAGACCGGCCATGCTCTTGCCTTCGGGACGCTGGGCCAGAAGGACGCGGCCATCGGCGTCGATGAGGGCGACGGCGGAGACGAGGATGATCTTCATTGCGGTGCGCTCTTGTTGAGGGACGGAGCGAGGGGCCAGCCCCTCGCGCTCCCCGAGGTATTTTCGGCCCAAAGAAGGGGGGCTGTGGTGCCCCCCTGACGGGTCATGACCGGTAGTCGGCGTTGATCTGGATGTAGCCGTGGGTCAGGTCACAGGTCCAGACGGTGGCCTGCCCGGCGCCCAGTCCCAGATCGACGTTGATGTCGATTTCCGGGCTTTTGAAATAGCCGGCGCCAGCCTCTTCGCGATAGCTGTCGGCGACCCAGCCCTTTTCCGCGACGAGGATCTCCCCGAAGCGGATCGAGATCAGGTCGCGGTCCGCCGCCGCGCCGGATTTGCCGATGGCCATGACGATGCGACCCCAGTTGGGGTCTTCGCCCGCGATGGCGGTCTTGACCAGCGGCGAGTTGGCGATGGCAAGGGCATGGGTGCGGGCATCGGCGTCCGTGGCCGCGCCGGTGACATGCACGGAGACGAATTTCGTCGCGCCTTCGCCGTCGCGCACCACCTGATGCGCAAGGTCCAGCATCACGCCATAGAGCGCCTGCGTGAATTCCGCGTTCCAGGTCACATCCACGCCGGAAGCCCCGGTGGCGGCCATCAGCAGCGTGTCCGAGGTGGAGGTATCGCTGTCGACGGTGATGTTGTTGAAGGTCTTGTCGGTCAGTTCCGTCAGCATGTTCTGCAGGTCGGCGCGGCCGATTTTGGCATCGGTGAAGATGTAGACCAGCATCGTCGCCATGTCGGGCGCGATCATGCCAGAGCCCTTGGCGATGCCCGCGATGCGCACGGTCTGGCCGTCCACGTCGATCTCTGCCGCCGCGCCTTTGGGAAAGGTGTCGGTGGTCATGATCGCGCGGGCGGCATCCGGCAGCGCGGCGTCGCTGAGGTTGGTGTTCAGCTCGGAGAGCTTGGCCGTGATGCGGTCATGTGGCAGCCGTTCGCCGATCACGCCGGTCGAACTGGTGAAGACGCGGTCCTCCGGCACGCCCGTCACCTTTGCCACCTCTTCGCAGATGGCCTTGACCGAGCCGTCCCCGGCGCGGCCGGTGAAGGCGTTGGAATTGCCCGAGTTGATGATGAAAGCGGCACCCTGGCCGCTGTCACCGGAGATCTTGCGCTGGCAGTCCAGCACGTTGGCCGAGCGCGTCGCCGAGCGCGTGAAGACACCCGCCACCGTGCTGCCCGGATCGAGCAGCGCCAGCATCACGTCGGGGCGGTTCTTGTACCGGACCCCGGCTTCGGCGATGGCGAAACGCGCGCCCCCGATGACCGGGAGCGCAGGGAAGGTGGCGGGGGCAAGCGGCGAGCGCGGCGGCATCGGGTCAGTCCGCCAGAAGGCCGAGGTTGTTCAGGACCGAGGTATCGATCTCGGCCCGGTCGATGCGGGTCACTTCGCCGCCATCGACCAGCCCGTCGATGAAGCTTTCGACCGCCTCACGCTGAATTTCCTGTTCCAGCGTGGCCTTCACCTGTTCCAGTTCCGGCGCCGCGATGGCGCGGGTTTCGTTCAGCTTGATAACGTGCCAGCCGAACTGGGTCTCTACCGGGGCGGAGATGCTGTCGGGTTCCATTTCGACAACCGCGGCCTCGAAGGGGGGCACCATGCGGCCCTTGCCGAACCAGCCCAGAACACCGCCGCTGGGGCCCGAGGGGCCGGTCGACTTGGCCTTGGCCGTTTCGGCGAAATCCGCGCCGCCATTGAGCTCTTCGATGATGGCCTTGGCCTCTTCCTCTGTTTCCACGAGGATGTGCGAGGCGTTGTATTCGACGCCCAGATCGGCATCTTCGTACTTGGCCTTGTAGGCGGCGGCGATGGCGTCATCGGTCACGGCGGCACCCGCCACGGCATTGATTGCCTCGGCAGCCAGCAGCGACCGCTTTTCGTTGTCCAGCGCGATGGTGACCCGCTTGGTCTCTTCGGCCTTGGCGGACTGTGCCAGCGATTCTTGCTGGATCAGTTGTTCCATCAGCCCATCCCAGAGCTGATCCGTCGGTGCCTGCTGAAAGCGCTCCGGCAGCGAGGCGCGGGCCATCAGCATGTGGCCAAAGGTGATGTCTGTGCCATTGACAGTCGCGATGACGGTGTCGGGCGTGATCTCTTGCTGCGCGGATGCGGGCATCGCAACGCAAAGCGCGAGCGCCGCGGCAGAGAGTTTCATGAGCGTTTTCGACATCGGGTCTTCCTCTATGATCGGTGCCGCGTCCCTGGGCGGCGTTGACACTGTTGTGCCGCCCCCTTACATGCCCGAAAGGCTCTGCGAGGCCGGTCTTTTGGTTCCGTCATATGGCTCATGTGCGAGGCGGGCAAGCAGATGCCGCACTTGACGCTGGAAACGGGTAGATCAGACGATGCTTGGAAAAATCGCGCGCAAGGTATTCGGCTCGCCGAACGACCGTAAGATCAAGGCCACACGTCCGCTTGTGGAAAAGATCAACGCGCTGGAGCCGGAGTTCGAGAAACTCGACGATGCCGGGCTGATCGCCAAGACAGAGGAGTTCAGGGAGCGTGTCGCCAAGGGCGAGAGCCTTGACGACCTGCTGCCCGAGGCCTTTGCCAACTGCCGCGAAGGCGCCAAGCGGGCACTGGGACTGCGCGCCTTTGACGTGCAGCTGATGGGCGGCATTTTCCTGCATCAGGGCAATATCGCGGAAATGAAGACTGGTGAGGGCAAGACGCTTGTCGCCACCTTCCCCGCCTATCTGAACGCGCTGACGGGCCGGGGCGTGCACATCGTCACCGTGAACGACTACCTTGCCAAGCGCGACGCCGAGTGGATGAGCAATGTCTACGGCGCCCTGGGCCTGACCACCGGTGTCGTCTATCCGCGCCAGCCCGACGACGAAAAGCAGCAGGCCTATGCCTGCGACATCACCTACGCCACCAACAACGAGCTTGGCTTCGACTATCTGCGCGACAACATGAAGTCCGAGCTGAACCAGATGCATCAGCGGGACCATTATTTCGCCATCGTCGACGAGGTCGATTCGATCCTGATCGATGAGGCGCGGACGCCGCTGATCATTTCCGGCCCCTCTCAGGACCGGTCAGAGCTGTATGTCGCCATCGACAAGCTGATCCCGGAACTGGACGACAGCCACTACACCGTCGACGAAAAGACCCGCAACGTGACCTTCACCGACGAGGGCAACGAATTTCTGGAACAGCTCCTGCAGCAGCGCGGGCAGCTGGAAGAGGGGCAGAGCCTCTACGATCCGGAAAGCACCACCATCGTGCACCACGTCAACCAGGCGATCCGGGCGCACAAGCTGTTCACCAAGGACAAGGATTACATCGTCCGCGACGGCGAGGTTGTGCTGATCGACGAATTTACCGGCCGCATGATGGCCGGTCGCCGTCTGTCCGACGGCCTGCATCAGGCCATCGAGGCCAAGGAAGGCGCGGACATCCAGCCCGAGAACGTGACGCTGGCCAGCGTGACCTTCCAGAACTACTTCCGCCTTTACGACAAGCTGGCCGGGATGACCGGCACCGCCGTCACCGAGGCCGAGGAGTTCGGCCAGATCTATGGTCTGGGTGTGGTCGAGGTGCCGACGAACAAACCCATCGCCCGGATTGACGACGACGACGCCGTGTACCGCACCGCCGCCGAAAAATATGCCGCCATCGTCGAGGAAATCCGCAAGGCGCATGAAAAGGGCCAGCCGGTTCTGGTGGGCACCACCTCGATCGAGAAGTCCGAGATGCTGAGCCAGTTGCTGACCAAGGCCGGGCTCAAGCACAACGTCCTGAACGCGCGCCAGCACGAGCAGGAGGCGCAGATCGTCGCCGATGCGGGCAAGCTGGGCGCTGTGACCATCGCCACCAACATGGCGGGCCGCGGCACCGACATCAAACTGGGCGGCAACGTCGAGTTCAAGATCATGGAAGCCATTGCGGCCAATCCCGACGCCGATCCCGAAGAGATCCGCACCCAGATCGAGACCCAGCACGAGGCCGACGAACAGGCGGTCAAGGATGCGGGCGGTCTGTTCGTTCTGGCGACCGAACGCCACGAATCGCGCCGGATCGACAACCAACTGCGCGGCCGTTCCGGCCGTCAGGGGGATCCGGGGCGGTCGTCCTTCTACCTCAGCCTCGAAGATGACCTGATGCGCATCTTCGGCTCCGAGCGTCTGGAAAAGGTGCTGTCGGGTCTGGGCATGAAAGACGGCGAGGCCATCGTTCACCCCTGGGTCAACAAGTCACTGGAGCGGGCGCAAGCCAAGGTCGAGGGCCGCAACTTTGACATCCGCAAGCAGCTGCTGAAGTTCGACGATGTGATGAACGACCAGCGGAAGGTGGTGTTCAGCCAGCGCCGCGAGATCATGGAAGCGGACGACGTTTCCGAGATCACGATGGACATGCGCCACGAGGTGATCGACGACCTGGTCGACATCTACGCCCCGCCCAAGGCCTATGCCGATCAGTGGGACATGCACGGACTCTATGCCGCCGCGCTGGAAAAGCTGGGCCTTGATCTGCCGATCATCGGCTGGGCGGAAGAGGATGGCGTCGATCAGGACGTGATCCGCGAGCGCCTGATCGAGGCCAGCGACAAGATGATGGCGGAAAAAACCGAGGCCTTCGGCCCCGACACCATGCGCCAGATCGAAAAGCAGGTTCTGCTGCAGACCATCGACGGCAAGTGGCGTGAGCACCTGCTGACGCTGGAGCATCTGCGGTCGGTCGTGGGCTTCCGCAGCTATGCGCAGCGGGATCCGCTGAACGAATACAAGAACGAATCCTTCCAGCTGTTCGAAAGCATGCTGGACAGCCTGCGCGCCACCGTCATCGAACAGCTGAGCCGCGTGCGCCCGATGTCCGAGGACGAGCAGAAGGCGATGATCGAAGAGATGCGTCGCCAGCAGGAAGAGATGCAGCGCCAGATGCAATCCGCCGCAGCCCCGGCCGGGGCGGGTGCGGAGCCTGCAGCAGGCGGGGCCGGAGCCGCGCCTGTCGCGGGTGCCGCCAGTGCGGCTGCCGCGGACGTGGCCGTGGCGGCCGAAAACTTCGACGAAAATGATCCGGCGACCTGGGGCAATCCGGGCCGGAACGACCCCTGCCCCTGCGGGTCGGGCAAGAAGTTCAAGCACTGCCACGGGCGTCTGAGCTGACCCCGGAATGTGTCGCGGGCGGCCCAATGGGCCCCCGCTACCGTTAACAAATGCCAAAATGACTCCGCTCGCGCGCCCCATGCGCGCCATGATTCGCGGCCAGATTGGCCTCGACGGATCAGGACAGGAGTCCCACCATGGCACGGCTCAAATGTTACCTCATCGGCGGCGCGACGCTGCTTTGCGCTCTGGGCACCGGCTACGTGATGCAATACGGGCTGACACTGCCCGGCGGTGGTCGGGACAGCGCCCAAGCCGCGGACCTGACGCTTGAGATCTCATCGGTCACGCCGGCCTCTTCGGGGGTTCTGCTGCCGCAGTTGCCCAAGGACGCGCAGGTGGAACCGACGCTTCCGGACGATCCGGTTTTCCTGAAGGCCGCGGCGGAAACCCAATCCCTTGAGGCGGACCTGCCGGAAAATCCGGCGGCCACGGGCTTTGATTGCGACGTGACCATGCAGGCGGAACCGGGGGCCGGTGCGCTGGTCCATCTGAACCTGACTGCCCCTTGCCGGGCAAGCGAACGGGTGACGATCCATCATCAGGGCCTCATGTTCACCGAGGTCATGCAGCCCGATGGCACCCTGTTCATCACCATCCCTGCGCTGGCCGAACAGGCGAGTTTCATCGCCTCCTTCGCAAGCGGCGACGGCGCGATGGCCAACACCGAAGTGACCTCCCTGCCCTTTTACGATCGCGTGGCGGTGCAGTGGAAAGGCGAAGCCGGTCTGCAGTTGCATGCGCGCGAATACAGCGCCGCCTACTTTTCGGACGGCCATGTCTGGGCCGCCGCAGCGGGTACCCTGACCGAAGCCGCGACCGGCCAGGGCGGGTTCCTGACGCGTCTGGGCCAGATGGACACGCCCGAGGCGCTGGTCGCCGAAATCTATTCCTTTCCCACCGGCACCGCCAAGCGCGGTGGCGAGGTGCTGTTGACGGTCGAGGCCGAGGTGACCGGCAAAAACTGCGGCACCCAGGTCGAGGCACAGACACTGGAAATCCGCGATGGCAGCGCGCTGCGAGTGCGTGACCTATCGGTCGAGATACCGCATTGCGACAGCGTCGGTGACTTTCTGGTGTTGAAAAACGTCGTCGAAGACATGACTATCGCCGCAAGGTGATACTCATCTGACGGGGACTTCATGGCAATTCTGCGTGCGGCGATCTTCGCCGCACTTTTCTTTGTGGGGCAGGCAGGCATTCTGTCGGCGCAGGACGTAACGCTGAAGTCCCGCGACGGATCCATATCGATCAGCGGCACGCTGCTGGGCTTTGACGGTGAACTATACCGGCTGCAGACCCGCTTTGGCGAAATGACGGTGGACGGAACGGGCGTCAGCTGTCGCGGGATCGGCTGCCCATCGCTGACCGATTACGTCGCCGAAGTGAGTTTTGCCGGGTCTTCCGCCGTCAGCGGCCTGATGCCCGCACTGGTCGAAGGCTTTGCCCGGCGCAGCGGATTGCAGGCGGACAGGTCCGAGACGGACAACGGCGCGTTTTCCTATGACCTGAGGGACGGCGAGACGGGCAAGTTGTTGGGCAGGTTCAGTTTTGACGTCAGCAACACCGACCGGGGATTTGCCGCCCTTCTGGACGACAGGACCGATGTTGTGCTGGCACTGCGTGAGATCCGCCCGGCCGAGGCCGAGGCAGCCCGCGCTGCCGGGCTGGGCGACCTGACGCTTGCCAACCGCTCGCGCGTTGTGGCGCTGGACGCCTTGGTGCCCATCGTGTCCGGCGACAACCCGGTGGACCGCTTGTCCATCGCCCAACTCGTCGACGTGCTGACCGGGCAGATCAGCAACTGGCAGGCGCTGGGAGGCCCGAACGCGCCGATCACCGTGCATCTGCGGGATGCTGGGTCCGGCATCATGCAGGGACTGGAAGACCGGCTGCTGCGCCCGGCGCGCCGCAAGCTGATGCAAACGGCGGAGCGCCATGACGCCAATGCGGACCTTGTCCGCGCCGTGGCGAATGACCCCTTTGGGCTGGGCCTTGCCAGCTATTCCGAAACCGGCGCGACCAAAACACTGGTCCTGAGCGGCAGTTGCGGATTTCAGCTGCGCGCCGCGCGGCGCAGCATCAAGACCAAAGATTACCCGCTGACCGCGCCGATGTTCCTCTACACACCGGCCCGCCGCCTGCCCAAGCTGGCGCGCGAATTCGTCAGCTATGCGCTCAGCCCGGCCGCGCAGATCGTGATCCGGCGGGCCGGGTTCGTCGATCAGGCGGCAGAAGAGGTGGCGCGCGACCTGCAGGGTGACCGGCTGGCCAATGCGATCCTTGTGTCAGAGGAGAGCGGACTGGCGGCCTTGCAGGAGATGGTGCGCGCGCTGTCAGCGCTGCGCCGATTGACGGTGACTTTCCGGTTCGAGACCGGGTCGAGCAAGCTGGACGCCCAATCCCGGTCGAACGTGCTGCAACTGGCGCGAGCGCTGGAAACCGGGGTCTACGATGGGCGGGAACTAGTGTTCGTGGGCTTTTCCGACGGGGTTGGACCGGCCGGTGCCAATCTGGACATTGCGCGCCGCCGGGCAGAGGCGGTGCAGGCTGCGGTTCTGGACGCGGCGGAGACGCTGGACAGGTCGCAGATCAATGTCCGGGTCGAAGCCTTTGGCGAGGCGATGCCCATGGCCTGCGACGACAGCGCGTGGGGCCGGCAGGTGAACCGCCGGGTCGAGGTCTGGGTGCGGTGATTACCCTGTGATCCAGCGGGGCGCGCTGACGCGCGCGCAGGTCTTCTCGCCCTTGCGGGTTCGGGGTGCTGGGGCGCCGCCCCGCTCCTTTGGAGCGCCCAAGGTGTTTTCCAAGCCAGAGAAAGGTGGGTCAGAGCAGGCCTTCGCTGCGGAAGCTGAGTTCGCGTGATTTTCCGATCACCAGATGATCGTGCAATGTGATGCCCAGCGTGTCCGCGGCGACCTGAATCTGGGCGGTCATGTCGATGTCCGCCTGACTGGGCGTGGGATCGCCCGACGGGTGGTTGTGGACAAGGATGATGGCGGAGGCGTTCAGCTCCAGCGCGCGTTTGACCACCTCCCGCGGGTAGACGGGGACATGATCGACGGTGCCGCGTGCCTGCGGTTCGTCCGCGATCAGCACATTCTTGCGGTCGAGGAAGAGGACACGGAACTGTTCGGTGTCGCGGTGCGCCATGGCGGTCTGGCAGTAGTCCAGCAGCGCGTCCCAGCTGCTGACGACGTGTTTTTGCAGGACGCGGGAGCGGGCGAGACGATGCGCCGCCGCCTCTACGATCTTGAGTTCGCCAATGACGGCATCGCCGACGCCCTTGACCTCTTGCAGCCGGTGCGGCGGGGCGGAAAGGACCCCGTTGAAATCGCCGAAGGTTTCCAAGAGCAGACGCGCCAGCGGTTTGACATCGCGGCGGGGAATGGCGCGGAACAGGACCAGTTCCAGAAGTTCGTAATCCGGCAGGGCATCGGCACCGCCGACGAGAAAGCGTTCCCGCAGGCGGGCGCGGTGATCGCGGATGTAGGAGGGCAGTTTTTCCGCACCGGGTCCCGGGCGCGGGGGCGCCTCATCCGGCTCGAACAGAGCCGCCTGGGAATCGGAGAAATGCGGGCCACGGGTCATGCCGGACATGGTGCCGCGAGAGGGTAAACCGGCGGTTAACGCGGCCCGGTGGGCTGTGCGGGAGTGGGAATTTGGCCCCGAAGGGCCAAATTCATCCTTTCATGGAGTCCCAGAAGTTTTTCACCGAGGTGAAAAAGCTATGCGATTCCGGGTTGTTGTCCTCGGCCAGCGACTCGAACTCGCGCAGCAGTTCCTTTTGCCGAGAGGTCAGGTTGACCGGGGTTTCCACGGCCAGTTCGATGAACATGTCGCCCGTCGCTCCGCCGCGAAGGGCGCGCATGCCCTTACCGCGCAGGCGCATCTGGCGGCCGGACTGGCTGCCGGCGGGGATCTTGACCCGGCTGCGCCCGCCGTCGATCGTCGGCACCTCGATGTCACCGCCCAGCGCCGCTGCGGTCATCGACACCGGCACCCGGCAATGCAGTTCGGCCCCGTCGCGTTCGAAGATCGGATGCGGTTCGACCTCAATGAAGATGTAGAGGTCACCCGGAGGGCCACCGCGCATCCCCGCCTCGCCTTCGCCGGCCAGACGGATCCGCGTGCCCGTTTCCACACCGGCAGGGATGTTGACCGAGAGCGCCCGCTCTTTCTGCTGACGGCCAGAGCCACCGCAGGAATTGCACGGGTTCTTGATGATCTGGCCAAGGCCGGAGCAGGTCGGGCAGGTCCGTTCGACGGTAAAGAAGCCTTGGGTGGCGCGCACCTTGCCCATGCCGGAACAGGTCGGGCAGGTGGTCGGCTCGGACCCGCCTTCGGCACCCGATCCGCTGCATTCGTCGCATTGGATCGAGGTCGACACCTTGATGGTCTTTTGCAGCCCGCTATACGCCTCTTCCAGCGTTACACGCAGGTTGTAGCGCAGGTCTGCCCCACGGGCCGCGCGCTGGCGCCCGCCCTGACGGCCGCCCATGAAATCGCCGAAGAGATCGTCAAAGACATCCGAAAAGGCCGACGCGAAATCGGCATTTCCGCCCATGCCTCCGCCGCCGGGACGCGGACCACCGCCCATGCCGCCTTCGAACGCCGCATGGCCAAAGCGGTCATAGGCCGCTTTCTTCTCGGGATCCTTCAGCGCGTCGTAAGCCTCGTTCACTTCCTTGAACTGGGCTTCGGCCTCGGGCTTGTCGGCGTTGCGGTCGGGATGAAGCTCTTTGGCCTTCGAGCGGTAGGCTTTCTTGATTTCCTCCGGAGAGGCACCGCGCGAGAGGCCGAGCACTTCGTAGTAGTCACGTTTGGACATGCGTGTCCTCCTCTGTTCGGAACGTCAAGGGCCGGCCCGGTGTCCGGACCGGCCCCAGATTGGTTCCGAGGGCGATGGCCTCAGGCCCGCTTGTTGTCGTCCAGGTCCTCAAAGTCGGCGTCGACGATGTCCTCATCCGCTGCGGCACCGGCACCGGCGTCCGCTTCGGGGATATCGTCGCCCCCTTCTTCGGCCTGCGCCTTGTAGATCGCTTCACCCAAACGCATGGCCGCCTCGGTCACGTTCTGGATGCCACCTTTGAGCTTGTCAGCGGTGACGTCGTCCTTTTCAAGGTCGTCGCGCAGCGCGGCAAGGGCCAGTTCGATTGCCTCGACGGTCGACGGATCGACCTTGTCGCCATGCTCTTCAACCGACTTTTCGGTCGAGTGAATGAGGCTTTCGGCCTGGTTCTTGGCTTCGACAAGTTCCTTGCGGGCCTTGTCCGCGTCGGCGTTTTCCTCGGCTTCCTTGACCATGCGCTCGATATCGTCATCCGACAGACCGCCGGACGCCTGGATCGTGATCTGCTGTTCCTTGCCGGTCGCCTTGTCCTTGGCGCCGACCGACACGATGCCGTTGGCGTCGATGTCAAAGGTCACTTCGATCTGCGGCATACCGCGCGGTGCGGGCGGGATGTCCTCAAGGTTGAACTGGCCAAGCATCTTGTTGTCGGCCGCCATCTCACGCTCGCCCTGGAAGACGCGGATCGTCACGGCCGACTGGTTGTCCTCGGCAGTGGAGAAGATCTGCGACTTCTTGGTCGGGATCGTGGTGTTGCGGTCGATCAGGCGGGTAAAGACACCACCCAGCGTTTCGATGCCAAGCGACAGCGGGGTCACGTCCAGCAGCACGACGTCCTTGACGTCACCCTGCAGAACACCGGCCTGAATGGCGGCGCCCATGGCAACCACTTCGTCCGGGTTCACACCCTTGTGCGGCTCCTTGCCGAAGAACTTGGTCACTTCTTCCATGACCTTCGGCATCCGGGTCTGACCGCCGACCAGAACGACCTCATCGATGTCCGAGGTGGTCAGTCCGGCATCCTTGAGCGCAGCCTGGCACGGCTTGATCGAGGCCTTGATCAGGTCACCGACAAGGCTTTCCAGCTTGGCGCGGGTCAGCTTCATAACCATGTGCAGCGGCTGGCCGTTGGCGCCCATCGAGATGAACGGCTGGTTGATCTCGGTCTGGGTGGCCGAGGACAGTTCGATCTTGGCCTTCTCGGCAGCTTCTTTCAGACGCTGCAGGGCCATCTTGTCCTTGGTCAGGTCGACCTGGTGCTCTTTCTTGAACTGGTCCGCCAGGTAGTTGACGATCCGCATGTCAAAATCTTCACCACCCAGGAAGGTGTCGCCGTTGGTCGACTTCACTTCGAACAGGCCATCGTCGATTTCGAGGATGGTCACGTCGAAGGTACCGCCGCCAAGGTCATAGACCGCGATGGTCTTGGCGTCTTTCTTGTCGAGACCATAGGCCAGAGCGGCGGCGGTCGGCTCGTTGATGATGCGCAGCACCTCAAGACCGGCAATCTTACCGGCGTCCTTGGTGGCCTGACGCTGGGCGTCGTTGAAGTAGGCCGGGACGGTGATGACCGCCTGGGTCACTTCCTCGCCAAGATAGCTCTCGGCGGTTTCCTTCATCTTCTGCAGCGTGAAGGCAGAAACCTGCGACGGCGAGAATTTCTCACCGCGGATTTCGACCCACGCGTCACCGTTGCCGCCATCGACGATCTTGTAGGGGACAATGTCCTTGTCCTTGGTGACCTCGGGGTCACCGACGCGGCGGCCGATCAGACGCTTGACGGCGAAGACGGTGTTTTCGGGGTTGGTAACAGCCTGACGCTTGGCCGGCTGGCCAACGAGGCGTTCATCGTCGGTAAAGGCGACGATGGAGGGAGTGGTGCGGGCACCTTCTGCGTTTTCAATAACGCGCGCCTGCGAGCCGTCCATGATGGCGACACAGGAGTTGGTGGTCCCAAGGTCGATACCGATCACTTTACCCATGATTCGATCCCTTTCATTATTCAAGGCGATGTCACGAGGCGTCGGACCCGTTTTGGCATCCTGCCCCGTATGGATTGAGCCCGGCACCGAGAGGCGGTGCCCGACGTTCGGAGGGTATATAAGGAGGGGTTTGGAGGCCTGCAAGCACCGTGATCGCTGCATTTAGAGGGTTTCGTGCTGTCATGGCTTGGCAACTACAGTGCATTCCCTGACAACACCCTTATGAACGACGTGATCGAGCAAAAAGGCTTTGTCATCCATCCCGGCTTTCTGGACCGTCCCGCGCAGGAGGCGCTGGTGGCGCGTCTGCGCGAAGTGCTGGCCGTAGCGCCGCTGTTTACCCCCATGACGCGGCGCGGCCCGATGACCGTGCGAATGAGCGCGGCGGGGCGCTTTGGCTGGATCAGCGACCGGCGCGGCTATCGCTATGAAGAGCGCCATCCTGACGGCATGGCATGGCCACCAATCCCGGACGAGGTCCTGGCGATCTGGTCAGCCGTATCGGGCTGTGAGCGGATGCCGGAGTGCTGTCTGATCAACTGGTACGGGGAAGGCGCGCGTATGGGCCTGCACCGGGATGAGGACGAAGCGAATTTCGCCTTCCCCGTGGTGTCGGTCTCTTTGGGGGATGAGGGGCTGTTCCGCATGGGCAATCCCGAACGCGGCGGGCGGACCCAATCCATCTGGCTGAAATCCGGGGACGTGGTGGTGATGGGCGGCGCGGCGCGGCTGTCACATCACGGCGTGGACCGAATCCGTTTCGGTTCGTCCACCCTGTTGCCCAAGGGGGGACGGATCAACCTGACGCTGCGGGTCGTGACGTGACCCGCGGCGGCGTGGTCCGGCCCGCATGGCCGAACCACGCAATGCGTCGTTCGGTTTACTTTGTCCGGAAAACATCCTGCGAAAAGGCGGATCGCCCCTTCTCGGCGATGGAGCGGCGTTCGTCCTGACCGCTGGGAAGGGCCAGCAGGATGACGATCATGCCGACCAGAATCGAAAAGCCGTAAAGCTCATACTTGATGGTGTTCATTTGCTCTGCCTCGGGGGATTCTTTTTTCGAAAAGGATGGCAGTCCGCCCTCCCCTCATCAAGAAGTATTCCCGAAAGTGGGCAATGCTCCGCCGGTTGCGTCAAACCAGAGACATTTCAGGCAGACCTCCAAGGTCGCCGACATACCGGCGCCAGCCGCTCAATCCGCCAGTTCGCAGCACCCCGACAGAACGTAGCCTTCCGGCCCGCTGACGATCAGCGTCGCGTCGAACCCGTATTCATTGTCCGACATGCCATTGTCGCAATAGGTCTTTGCCACGACCATCGACAGGCCGCGCGCGCCGTCGGTTCCCTGCAGTACCCATTTTTCCAGCGGGTTGTAGGCGCGCTGAAATAGGCCCACGTCAAAGGTCTCGCCGGTTTCATAGGTCATCGGTGTCTTGACCGTCGCCATCTGGCCCTGCAGCACGTCGATGTCCCAGAACGGCTCTGTGCCGCCGCAGACCAGACGCGGATTGTTGGACAGGTCACCGTCTGCCCGGGGCGCCAGAAACCGCAGAGACGCCCAGCCGGTGCCTTCGGTCACGTTCACGAAGCCCCAGCCACCCTCGGCGCGGATCACCTCGACCCCGCGCGCGTCAAAGGCCAGTTCGCCGACGATTGGGTGGTCGGCCCCCGGTCCGACGCGGACGTTCAGAACATCATCCGAGGCCACGCCCACAACATCGTGCAGGCGCGGGAATTCGGTCTGGGCGAAGGCGCCGCTGCCGATCAGCAGAAGCGCACAGATCAGGCGCAGCATCATCGCCCCCCTCCTCATTTCATGTCCAGCGAGCAGCAGCCGCCGTAGACCTGCGTGTCATAGCCGCCGATCACGACCGCCCCGGAAAAGCCGAAGCGGTAGTCCGACATCCCGTCGGTGCAGATCTCATGGGTCATGACCAGCGTGACATTCTCACCCAGTTTGGAGCCCAGCAGGGCATGGGGGCTGTCGCGGCTGACGGATGTGGCCAACTGCTCGACCGAAAAGACCTTTTCGTCGTCATCGGGGCGGGTGAAGACCAGCTTGTCGCCCTGAATGACAGTCGCGCTCCAGAAAGGTTCGGTGCCGAAGCATTTGAACTGATAGCCCGCGGGCAATTCGGTGCCATCCAGCCGTTCCATCGCCTCAAGCGAGACCCAGCCAGACAGACCCTCGTGGTTGACCCGGCCCCAGCCATCATCTTCCTCGACCACCTCGACCAGCTTTGAATCAAAGGCCAGCGCGCCGATCACTGTGCCGTTTTCGGTCGGACGGGTCCGCATGTTCAGAACATCGCCATCATCCACCCCGGTTACATTGTACAGCGCCGGAAAATCCTGCGCCGAAACCGCCCCGGCGAGGCACATCAGAATTACTGTTGCAAATGTCTTCATCTCTACGTCCTTCCTGTCCGCGCCGGGGCGGCCGGAAGGACGCGGGCATCTCAGCGGCGCGCGCTCCAGGAAGCCGAGGCGTGTTTGCGGGTGTAAAACTCACCCATGAGGCCAATCATCACGAGCACGATACTCAGATACAAGGCATATTCCCAGTCAGAATTCCGGGGGTTGTAATCCACGAAAGCGTATCCACGGGACTGATCGATGGTGTGGAACAGGGGATTCCAGTCAAACATGACCAGCATGTAACTGGGCAGCGTGTTGGCCACGAACATCTTGCCCGAGGCGATCATGTTGGCCCGCTGATAGATCGTCGAAATGATGCTGACAGGGGTTGGGAACCACGGTTTGATGGCCAGAAACACAAGCCCGATCGCCGCCCCGGAGAACCACGACAGGATGACCATGGCCAGACAGCCGATGGGGTCGTGGATTTCCTGCATGACAAAGGGATTGAAGGCCACGTCATAGACGAACAGGATCGCCACCAGCGACAGGATCTGGATGTAAAGCGTCGAGATCATGGCCGAGGCGATGGCGATGGCGGTGTTCATCGGCGCGTGCTGCATCATCGGGCTGGCCGGCCCCTCTGATCCGGCGACGGCGCCCAACGTCTTTGTGTGCGTCATGTAAAGGAACACGCCGGTCATGATGTAGATCATGAAATCCCCGCGCAGCGCGGTGCTGCGCATCCCGAGGATCTGGAACATGAAGTAGAAGGCCAGGACGAAGATGATCGTCTGCAGCATGTTCATGAAAATCGCCATGAAGGCGTTGCCATGCGCCTTTCGGACGGAGCGGACCGAATTGTGATAGATCAACTCTAGGATATAGACGACGGATTCCAGCCGCGACCGGGGTCTTGTCACCTGAAACATTGTGCCTGCTCTCCGTGCCCGTGCCGCGTGGGCCGTACACTTGCCGTTTTTGATTAAGGGCAGCATAAGGCGAACGGTGTTTCAAATCAATAAATCCGCGCTTTCCGCGCGGACGGGAGCCAGACCATGAATTATTCCGAGCTGACGCCGGTGCTGCGCCGCCTTGCCCTGCAGGCTGGCGAGAAGATCATGGAGATTTACAACTCCGACGATTTCGATGTCATGACCAAATCGGACGACAGCCCCGTGACCGCCGCCGATCAGGCCGCCGATGCGCTGATTTCCGAAGGCCTGCGCGAGGCGTTTCCCGATGTGGCGCTGGTGACAGAGGAGCAGGCCGACAGTCATGACGTGTCAGCCATGACCTTCCTGATCGTCGATCCGCTGGACGGCACCAAAGAGTTCATCAAGCGACGCGGCGATTTCACCGTGAACATCGCTCTGGTCGAGGATGGCGTGCCGACGCGCGGGGTTGTCTATGCCCCGGCGCGCGGACGCATGTTCTACACCAATTCCGTTGGCAATTCAGTCGAGGAAGAAGGCCCGTTCGAGCTGAACACCCCCGGTGAGACCAAGCCGATCAAGGTGTCCAAGCCCGACAATGACGCGCTGATGGTGGTTGCCTCCAAATCCCACCGGGATGAGGCGACTGATGCCTATATCGCCAAGTACAACACCAAGGACATGACCTCGGCCGGATCCTCGCTGAAATTCTGTCTCGTGGCGACGGGAGAGGCCGATCTCTATCCGCGCCTTGGCCGGACGATGGAATGGGACACCGCCGCCGGTCACGCGGTGCTGAACGGCGCTGGCGGCCGCGTGGTGCGTTTCGACGATCACTCTGCGCTGGCCTATGGCAAGGAAGGCTTCGCCAACCCGTTCTTCATCGCCTACGCGCCGGGCGTCGACCTGAAAGAGGGCTGACCCCGCGTGACCCTGCCGGTCAGCATCGTGATCACCAGCCGGGGCCGCCCGGATGCGCTGATGCGATGCCTGACCGGAGTGGCGCAACTGGACTATGCGCCGTTCGAGGTTGTCGTCGTCGCCTGCCCCGCAGGTTGCGCCGCAGTGACGGCCCGCCCCGATGCAGACCGGATCAAACTACTGCAATTCGATGAGGCCAACCTCTCTGCCGGGCGCAATCTTGGGATCGCCCATGCAGCCGGTGAGGTCATTGCCTTCATCGACGATGATGCGGTGCCAGAGCCCCTGTGGCTGCAACACCTGACCGGGCCTTTCGATGACCCGGAAATTGCCTGCGCCGGGGGATTTGTGATCGGGCGCAATGGCATCAGCTTTCAATGGCAGGCACGCAGCGTCGATGCCACCGGAACGGCGCATGATCTGCCGCTGCCGGATATGTCCCCCACCGTTCCGCAACCGCCCAAGGGCTTGGTGACCAAGACCGAAGGCACCAACATGGCGGTTCGGCGCACCGTTCTGACGGATCTTGGCGGATTTGACCCCGCGTTCCGGTTCTACCTTGATGAAACCGACCTGAACCTGCGCCTTGCGGAGGCCGGATACCGGACCGCCATCGTGCCCCTTGCGCAGGTTCATCACGGCTTTGCCGAAAGCCCGCGCCGCGCCCGCGACCGCAGCCCGCGCGATCTGACACAGATCGGGGCGTCGCAAATGGTGTTTCTGCACAAACATTGTGCAAAAGACATGCGCACGCAGGCTTGGGACGGTTTTGTCGCAGCCCAGCGAAAGCGCCTGCTGCGGTTCATGCAGCGTGGGCCGCTGGACCCGACGGATGTCCGCCGCCTGTTGCGCGGGTTGGACCGTGGCGGCGCCGAAGGCCGGGACAGGCCCTTTGGCCAGACCCCGCCCATTGGGCCGTCACAGGCGCCTTTCCTGACCCATCCGGGCCGTCCCGGCGCGCCTCGCATCCATATATCAGGCCGCCCGTGGCAAGCGAAACGCCTGCGGCGCAAGGCCATCCAGCAAGCGCGCGCGGGTGCGATCGTCAGCCTTTTCCTGTTTTCGCCGACGGCCCGCTTTCACCGGGTAACATACCTACCCGAAGGGATATGGGAACAGGCCGGGGGGCTGTTCGGACGCAGCCGTCGGGGTGGTCCACTCCTCCGCCTGCGGCTCTTTTCATCTCGGCTGAAATCGGAAATTATGCGCGTGCAGAAAGTGCGTGGATAACGTGCTTAGATGGGCCAGAAGGCCCAACAGACACATTGGGAACACAACTTTACCAAGGTTTTTGCCAGAGGCTGCGGTAGGACTACTGCGAAAGAGCAGCCCGTACTACCATGAGGCGAAGACAGATGGAGACTGTTATGACGAAAAAGGTCACCAAAGCGATCTTTCCGGTTGCGGGTCTGGGTACCCGTTTTCTGCCGGCGACGAAATCCGTACCCAAGGAAATCATGACGCTGGTGGACCGCCCGCTTGTGCAATACGCCATCGACGAGGCGCGTGCAGCCGGGATCGAAGAGTTCATCTTTGTCACCTCGCGCGGCAAAGGCGCGCTTGAGGATTATTTCGACCACGCTCCGCAGTTGGAGGCTGAACTGCGCCAAAAGGGCAAGGACAAGCTTCTGGAGACTTTGCTGTCCACCAACATGGACAGCGGTGAAATCGCCTACATCCGCCAGCACAAGGCACTGGGCCTTGGCCACGCCATCTGGTGCGCGCGCCGTCTGGTGGGGGATGAACCCTTTGCCGTCATGCTGCCCGACGACGTGATCGCCGCCGAAAAGCCCTGCCTGCAACAGATGGTCGAGGCCTATGAACAGACCGGTGGCTGCATGGTCGCCGCGATGGAAGTGCCGCGCGAACGGGTCAGCGCCTACGGCGTTCTGGACGTGGAAGAGGACATGGGCCAGATGGTCAAGGTCAAGGGTATGGTGGAAAAGCCGCCGGCCGATCAGGCGCCATCGAACCTTGCCGTGATTGGCCGCTACATCCTGACTCCCGAGGTGTTCAAGCATCTTGAGAACCCGGAAACAGGCGCGGGCGGAGAGATCCAGCTGACCGACGCCATCGACCGTGAGATCAATGGCAGCGGCGTCTATGGCTACCGCTTCAACGGTCAGCGTTTCGATTGCGGATCGAAGGCCGGTTTCCTGCAGGCCACCGTTGCCTTCGGTCTGGCCCGCGAAGAGCTGAAAGACGATCTGGCGGCCTATCTGGACGAGCTGCACCATTCGCGCAAAGCGGCGGAGTAACCTTTGTCCAATGTGTTGGTGACAGGCGGGGCTGGCTATATCGGCAGCCACGCCTGCAAGGCGCTCAAGGCAGCGGGTTATACGCCCGTGACCTATGACAACCTGTCGACCGGCTGGCAGGATGCGGTGAAATTCGGCCCCTTCGAACAGGGCGACCTATCCGACCGGACGCGGCTGGATGAGGTCTTTGCCCGCTGGCAGCCGGTGGCGGTGATGCATTTCGCCGCCCTCAGCCAGGTGGGCGAGGCGATGGCCAAGCCCGGCCTGTACTGGCGCAACAACGTCGAAGGGTCGCTGACCCTGATCGAGGCGGCAGTTGCGGCCGGTGTCATGGACTTCGTCTTTTCGTCGACCTGCGCCACCTATGGCGATCACGACAACGTCGTGCTGGACGAAAACACACCGCAGGATCCGCTGAACGCCTACGGCGCGTCAAAACTCGCGGTCGAGGGCATCCTGCGTGATTTCGGGGCCGCCTATGGCCTGCGCTCCGTCGTCTTTCGTTATTTCAACGTCGCCGGCGCCGACCCGGAGGGAGAGGTCGGCGAACACCACCGGCCAGAAACCCACCTGATCCCCGTTATGCTGGAGGCGGTCGACGGTCAGCGCGACGGCCTGACCATCCACGGCACCGATTACGACACCCCCGATGGCACCTGCATCCGCGACTATGTGCATGTCTGCGACCTAGTGGATGCCCATGTGTTGGGCCTGAAATGGCTGCAGAACGACAAGGGCAGCCGCGTTTTCAACCTTGGCACCGGGCACGGGTTTTCCGTGCGCGAGGTGATCGATTCCGCAGGACATGTGACCAATAAATCCGTGCCCTGCACCGAAGGGCCGCGCCGCGGCGGTGACGCGACCAAGCTTGTGTCCGGCTCTACCCGCGCGGGTGAGGAACTGGGCTGGACCCCGCACCGTTCGACCATGCCGCAGATGATCGCGGATGCCTGGCGCTGGCACAAGAACGGGCACTATGAGCGGTGACCGCCCCGGGCACGCCGAGGCCTGACCGCCTGCTGGACCTGACCCGGCTGATCAGCCGGGCGGGGCGCCCCATGACCGGCGTCGATCGTGTCGAATTTGCCTATCTGACCCATCTGCTGCGCGCTGGCTCCCTCTGGGCCTTGGTCCGTACATCGCTGGGCTATGTGCTGCTGGACCCGGAGGGCACTGCCGCCCTGCACGCCAAAATCGCCGCGCAGGATTGGGGGCCACCGGACCGCCTGTCGCGGATCAAGCGCAAACTGGACCCGATGCGCGCCCGGGCTGAGGCCGACCTGCGCCGCCTCTGCCGCGCCCGCTGCCTGCCCCTACGCCTGTCGGCCATGCTGCGCCGCCACCTGCCGCGCGGCGTGACCTATTTCAACACCGGCCACAGCAACCTGACGGATCGCGTTCTATCTGCACTGACGGGGATCGAGGCGCGGGTGACCGTCTTCGTGCATGACACCATTCCGCTGGACGAACCGCAGTTTCAGCGCCCCGGCACGGTGCAGGTCTTTCGCCATTTCCTGAACCGGACCTGTGACCGGGCAGAGCTGATCGTCTGCAACTCCGCCCAGACGGAACGGGACATTACCCGCCACCGCAAGGGGCTGCGCATTCCACGCACGGTTGTCGCGCCCCTGGGCGTGGATCTGACCACCCCGACCAAGGCCCCCACCGGCCCGTGGCAGGATCCGTATTTCGTCACCCTCGGCACTATTGAACCGCGCAAGAACCACGCGCTCTTGCTGGACATCTGGTCCGATATCCCGGACGCCCATCTGCTGATCTGTGGCAGTCGTGGCTGGGAAAACCACGCCGTCTTTGCCGCGCTGGATGCCCACCCGCCCCGCGTTCACGAACTGCCCGGTCTGGACGATGGCCAGATCGCAGCGCTGCTCAAAGGGTCTGCAGGGCTGCTCTTTCCCTCCCTCGCCGAAGGCTATGGACTGCCCCCGGTCGAGGCGGCCGCACTGGGCGTTCCGGTTGTGCTGAATGATCTGCCAATCTACCGGGAAGTGCTTGGCGACATTCCCGTTTACCTGGATGCCGGTAAAGGTTACTTTTGGCGCAAGGAAATAATCCGGATGGCAGAGCATCACCGGGCAGGCACGCAAGACACCAGCGCGAAATCGGCACCGCGCTTTGATCCGCCAACCTGGGAGGATCATTTCAAGATTGTGTTAACCCTGACCTGATACTGCAATCCGAAAAACCGCGCCGGTCCAGGGTGCGAAGACGGGGCGAATGTTTGGGCGCGTGGCAGGCATACAAGCTGAGAGTACAGCGAAAGCGCTGGCGCATCCGTGCCTTTCGCAAGCGACGTGACCTGCGCCCGGTTGCCAACCGCACCGACCGGATCACCCCCTCTGACATCCTGCTGTTCTCCACCCAGCGCAACGAGGGCGTCCGCCTGCCCTATTTCCTGCGCTACTACCGGGAAATGGGGGTCAACCACTTCTTCTTTGTCGACAACGACAGCACCGATGGCTCGCTCGATTATCTTGCGCAGCAGCCCGATGTGTCGGTCTGGACCACGCGCGCCAGCTATAAACGCGCGCGTTTCGGCATGGACTGGATGAACTGGCTGCTGCTGAAACACGCCCACGGCCATTGGGCGCTGACCGTCGACCCGGATGAGCTGTTTCTCTACCCGTTCTGTGACACGCGCCCGCTGCGTGCGCTGACCGACTGGCTGGACGCATCGTCGATCAAGACCTTTTCGGCCATGCTGCTGGACATGTACCCCAAGGGCCGGATCGACCGTCATCCTTACCAGCCCGGGCAGGATCCGCTGGATATCGCCAACTGGTTCGACGCCGGGAACTACTCGATCAAGAAAAATCCGGTCTTCGGCAATCTCTGGATCCAGGGCGGGCCGCGCGCGCGCATGTTCTTTGCCGACAAGCCGGAACTGGCCCCCGCGCTGAACAAGATCCCGCTGGTGAAATGGGACCGCAAATACGCCTATGTCTCCTCCACCCACAACCTGCTGCCGCGCGGGTTGAACCAGGTCTATGACGAATGGGGCGGGGAAAAGGCCAGCGGCATCCTGATGCACACCAAATTTCTGTCCACCTTCAACCAGAAGGCCGAAGAGGAGTTGGAACGCGGGCAGCACTACGGGGCCAGCCGCGAATACATCGCCTATGCCGAGGGCGTGCAGGGGAACCCGGATCTGTGGTGCAAGTGGTCCGAAAAATACATCAACTGGCGCCAGCTTGAGATCCTCGGTCTCATGTCCAAGGGGAACTGGGCATGAGCGTCGGTGTCGTCATGCTGGTCCACACCGCGTTTCACCGCGCCGAACAGGTGGCCCGGCACTGGCGGCGCGCCGGTTGCCCGGTGGTGATCCATGTGGATGCCAAGGTGCCGTCAGAGGTGTTCCGCAAGTTCCGGAACGCGCTGTCGGATCAGCCCGACATCCTGTTTTCCAAGCGTCACCGCTGTGAATGGGGCACCTGGGGGCTGGTCGCCGCCAGCCAGGACGCGGCGGAACTGATGCTGGACCGGTTTGCCGATGTCCGGCACGTCTACCTGTCCTCTGGCTCCTGTCTGCCGCTGCGGCCGGTCTCTGAATTGCAGAGCTACCTTGCCGAACGCCCGCGCACGGATTTCATCGAAAGCGCAACAACCGCGGATGTGCCCTGGACCGTCGGCGGGCTGGATCATGAACGCTTTACGATGTGGTTCCCGTTTTCATGGCGCAAGCAGCGGTATCTGTTCGACAAATTCGTCGACCTGCAACGCTCGCTGGGATATGAGCGCAGGATACCGCCCGCGCTGACGCCGCACATGGGCAGCCAGTGGTGGTGCCTGACCCGCCAGACCCTGACCGCAATCCTGCAGGATCCGAACCGCGCCCGGCACGACCGCTATTTCCGCCATGTCTGGATCCCGGATGAAAGCTATTTCCAGACGCTGGCGCGGCTCTATTCCACGCAGATCGAAAGCCGCTCGCTGACGCTGTCGAAGTTCGACTTTCAGGGCAAGCCGCACATCTTTTACGACGATCACCTGCAACTGCTGCTTCGGTCGGACTGCTTTGTGGCGCGCAAGATCTGGTCACAAGCGGACCGCCTGTATGAGCTTTTTCTGGGCGATCCCAACGCCGCGCATCAACGGCAGGAACCCAACCCCGGCAAGATCGACCGCATCTTTGCCAAGGCGGTGGACCGCCGGACCCGTGGCCGCCCCGGCCTCTACATGCAAAGCCGCTTTCCGCACGCCGGTTGGGAAAACGGCGTGACGGCCGGAAAATACTCGGTCTTTCAGGGGTTTTCCGATCTCTTCCTCGATTTCGAGAAATGGCTGGCGCGCACCACGGGCGCGCAGGTGCACGGCCATCTCTTTGCGCCGGAACGCGCCGAATTCGCCGGCGGGCAGCGCATCGTCGCGGGCGCGCTTTCGGACAATGCCAAATTGCGGGACGTCAATCCCAAGGCCTTTCTGACCAACCTGCTGTGGAACACCCGCGGTGAGCGGCAGTGTTTTCAGTTCGGCCCTCGCGACAACGCCAAGGCGCTGATCCCCATGTCCCGCGATCCGAATGCCCAGATCAGCGTGATTTCGGGCGGCTGGGCCGTCCCGCTGTTTCAGTCCAATGCCAATTTCGCCGATATCCGGGCAGAGGCGGCGCTGCTGCAAAAGGCCGAGGCCAAGATGCTGGACATCCTGCGCCACCCCGAATGCAAGGCGCGCATCCGCATCTGGACCATGGCAGATTTCATCGAGGCCCCGATGGAGCCCTTGCAAACCCTGATTGACGAGATCGGCCAAAAAGGCACCCGCCGCCTTGCCGAGGCGCCGCGCCTTGCGGATCTGGCAGGCTTTGGCCAGTTCCTGCAGAACCTCAAGAACCAGGGGATGCACCCCTATCTGATGGGCGATTTCCCGGTCGACCCGGCCCCGGCCAATCGCCCGGGCAAGACGCTCAAACCCTATCTCGTCAGAAAATAGGCCCGCCTGATGCCCCAGAACTTCGACTGTTTCGTGATCTTCGCCGAG
The DNA here is from genome assembly GCF_052266595.1 of Antarctobacter jejuensis. Taxonomy (NCBI): domain Bacteria; kingdom Pseudomonadati; phylum Pseudomonadota; class Alphaproteobacteria; order Rhodobacterales; family Roseobacteraceae; genus Antarctobacter; species Antarctobacter jejuensis. The sequence goes on from NZ_JBQQXJ010000015.1 coordinate 49,152, forward strand.
ATGCGGACCGGATCGAATTTCCTTGAGGCGAACCTGAACGCCTTTGACGGGCTGACCTGCCATGGAGAGGCGTTCAACCCGCATTTCATCGGCTACCCCAACGCCGAACCGATCCTTGACGTGACACAGGCCGAACGGGACCGCGATCCCATGTCCCTGCTGGACCGGATCCGCATGGCCTCTGACGGCATTGGCGGGTTCCGCTATTTCCACGACCACGATCCGCGCGTGCTGGACCCTCTGCTGACAGACCCCAAGGTGGCCAAGATCGTGCTGACCCGGAACCCGGTGGACAGCTACATCAGCTGGAAAATCGCGAAGGCCACCGGCCAGTGGAAGCTGACCAACGTCAAGAAACGCAAAGACGGCGCCGCGCGGTACGATGCAAGGGAGTTCGAGGCCCATCTGGCCGAGCTTCAGGATTTTCAGATCAAACTTCAGAACGCGTTGCAGACCTCGGGGCAGACGGCGTTTTACGTCGCCTACGAGGATCTGCAGGACGTCGCCGTGATGAACGGTCTGGCCGCGTGGCTGGGGGTCGAGGCGCGGCTGGAAAGCCTGAACACCGCGCTCAAACGGCAGAACCCGCAGCCGCCCGCCGACAAGGTCGAGAATTTCGACGAGATGCAGCAGGCGCTGGCGCGGCTGGACCGGTTCAACCTTGCCCGCACGCCGAATTTCGAGCCGCGCCGCGGCCCGGTGGTGCCAACCTATATCGCCGCGCACAAGACGCCGCTGCTTTACATGCCGATCCGGTCCGGCCCGGAACGCGCGGTGAAGGATTGGCTGGCCGCGCTGGACGGCGTCGGGATGGGCAAGCTGGAGGACAAGTTCAACCAGGGGTCGCTACGGGCCTGGAAACGCGAACGACCCGGCCACCGCAGCTTTACCGTGATCCGCCACCCGCTGGCCCGTGCCCATGATGCCTTTTGCAGCAAGATCCTGACCACCGGCAAAGGCAGTTTTCAGGGCATCCGCAAGGTGCTGCGCCGCGCCCACAACATGCCGATCCCCGAGGGCGAACCGGGACCGGACTACGGTGTTGCGGCCCACCGCGCGGCCTTTTCCGCGTGGTTGGACTGGGTGCGCGCCAATCTCTCCGGTCAGACCGCGCTGCGCGTTGACGGCCATTGGGCCACGCAGGCGCAATGCCTGCAGGGCATGGCCGAGTTCACCCTGCCCGACATGATCGTGCGCGAGGATGAGATGGCGGCCTATCTGCCCGCGCTGGCGCTGCAGGTCGGGCATCAGAATCCGCCTGATCCAGCGGCGGTGCCGAATTCGGCGCCGTTTTCGCTGGCCGAGATCTACGACGACGAGATCGAGCGACTGGGCCGCGAAGCCTATCAGCGCGACTACATCATGTTCGGTTTCGACGACTGGGCGTAGCGCGGGGCGCTGCCCCCTCTTGGCCTGACGGCCAATTCACCCCCGAGGTATTTTCGAACCCAAAGAAGCCGGGAACCGGGCGTCCTTTGAAGTGAAGGCCCCGCGTGACGGCACCGGTCATCTTTCCTCGAAAAGCGGTCCTTCGAAGACCCGCGCCGGATCGCCGCGCTGCAACTGGTGGTGCAGCCAGTGCGCCTGCCCCTGACGCGCGGCCTGCGCCTCTGTCGTGTCCGCATCGGCCAATGCCTGCAGGCGTTGCAGGGCGAGCCGCCGGTTCTGATGCTGCGAGCGCTGATCGCGCACCACAACCGCGTATTCGCGCCATGTGGCCCGGATCGCGCTGGAGGTCTTGTTCTGGTGCTGACCGCCCGGGCCGCCGGCGCGGATGGCGGTCATGTCGACCTCTTTGGCGTCGATCTCCTCCGCCCGCACCGGTTCGGGCAGGCGAAAAACCTGAACGAACCAGTTCTTGCGCTTGTGGCGGGGGCGCAGGGCGCTGGCGCAGCGCCAGAGCAACACGCCCTGCCAGTTCGCGGCCAGATCCCCGGCCCGGGTGCCGGACAGCACCGCCACGGCGGAGACCGGCCCGTGTTTACCCGGACGTTCAGCCACGTCCAGCGTGACACCGGCTTCTGCCGCCTCTTGGGACATCCGCGCCATCACATGCGCCACGGCCTGTCGGCATTCGCCCGGGCCGTTGCCGCTTGAAATCAGCAGGGTGATCATCACCGGCCCTCCTTGCCGCAGGTCTTGAAGGTGATCAGCGGTGCCAGCGACACCACGGAACGCGCCAGACCGAAACGGTCCAGATCGGCCAGCACCGCACCCGCATCCTTGTAGGCGCTGCCCGCCTCCTCGATCAGCAGGTCCCGGTCGGCGCAGATCACGCGCCCGCCAAAGCGGGTCTGGCGCATCGCCTCCAGCTCCGATTTCACGCGACGAATCCGCCCGTGCATGGCCGCGCGGTCATAGCGCCGCCCTGCCCCGTGTGAGACAGAGCCCAGCGCCTCTGCCGGGCCGTCGGGCACCGCCATCAGGTAGCTGTGGCTCTCACGCGATCCCGCCAGCGGCGCCAGCCCCCGGTCCGGGGCCGCCGCCCCCTTGCGGTGCAGCCAGCCATCCCCGCGCGCCTCAAGGTGATTGTGTGGCGCATCGCAGATCAGGGCCAGATCGCTGCGCAGCGCCTCTGCGGCGCGGGCAGCCAGCACCTGACGGTTGGCGCGCGCCCAGACCAGCGCCGCGTCGTGCAGGGCGATATAGTCCCGGGCGGCAGCGCTGTCGGGGAGAAACCCGGTTTTCCAGGTGGCCCCGATGCTGGTAAAGACCCCGGCCCCGTGCCCGCGTGAGCCGGTGTGCACCAGCAGACACAGGTCACCCTCCTGCAGGCCCAGCGCCTGCGCCGCTGTCTTGTCCGCCACCTCCTCCACCATCTGCACCTCGCAGAAGTGGTTGCCACCGCCCAGCGTGCCCAGCCCGTGACCGCCCAATGCCGCAGCCACCGTGTCGCGCAGGGCGGCGGCGGCCTCCTCCGGCGGTGCACCGTCTTCCAGCGCCTCCAGCCGCCGCGCGGCCTTGTCCAGCTTCAGCTTGCGGCGCGGCAGGTCCAGCCGGAACAGCGCCATGCCGCAGCCGATGTCCGGCCCGATCAGTTGCGGATAAATGCGGTCGGCCAGAAAGGCCCCGCCCACCGGGCCGTACCGCCCCGGATGCAGATCGGGAAACCCGGCCACGGCTGTCATGCCGGGCCAGCCTGCGACCTCGTTCAGTTGATCGACAGCGCGGCCTTCGATCCATGCGCCGTCAGAATAGAATTCAGACACGCGTGCGCGCGCCTCGATGGGGGAATTGCCCATGGTTCCGTCTTTCTCAAGAATGAGAGGCGGCCTGTCAGTCAGGCCGCGGGAACGGATCACTCATTTTGGCGAAGACAAGCGCCAGCGGCGCGCAGCTTTCAGCGGCCCGAATGATCCGAGGGGGAAGCGGTATGTGCAAATGTCATCATGTCTTGCCCTCCTCTGCTGTCGGGGTTGCGATATGGCTGTGGTGTACCCCGCAGGCGCCGTGGCGCCAACGGGGGTTTTCCTGACCTCTTCCGCGCCGTGGCGCGAAAACCTCAGGCGGCCTTTTCGGCCTCGGTCTCTGTCAGGATGGTATAGAGCGTGGACGGCACCGGGTTGGCGCGCAGCTTGGCGCAGAGGCGGGCGCTGCGCAGGCTGCGCGAGACCAGTGCCAAGGCCTTGAGATGTTCCACACCGGCCTCTTCGGGCGCGAACAGCCCAAAGACGATGTCGACCGGCTGACGGTCCACCGCGTCGAAATCGATGGGCTTTTCCAGCAGGATGAAACTGCCAACCACCCGATCCAGACCGCCAACCCGCGCATGCGGCAGCGCCACGCCGTGGCCGACACCCGTCGGCCCCAGCGTTTCGCGCTCCATCAGCGCTTCGAGGATCGTCGGCCCCATCAGGCCATAGGCGCTTTCGGCCAGGTCGGAGATGTCGTGCATCAGACGCTTTTTGCTGGAGGTAGAGGAGATGACTTTCACAGCATCGGGCGTAATGAGATCGACAAACTTCATACGTCTTGCCTGCTTTCTTTGCGCGCCGCTCTCGCGCAGATCTGGTTCAGGACGGTCGTGGCGTCCGGTTCGTTACGGATCGATCCAGCCGATGTTGCCGTCTTCGCGACGGTACACGACGTTCACGCCATCCTTTTTTTCGTTGCGAAACACCAGAACCGGCGCTCCGGCCAGTTCCATCTGCATCACGGCTTCGCCGACCGACAGCGATGGAATACGCGCTTCCATTTCCGCCACGATGATCGGCTGCAGCGACTCGGGTTCTTCACCACCCGAATCCGCTTCATTCGCGAGGATATACGAGGCTCCCTCGAAATGTTCAACAGGACCGGTCCTGTCCTTGTGGTGATCTTTCAACCTACGCTTGTATCGCCGCAGCTGTTTATCCATCTTTTCAACGCATTCCTCGAAAGATGCGTAGATTTCGGTGGCATGCCCCTTGGCCGCCGCGTTCAGCCCGCTGGACAGGTGGACGATGGTTTCGCAGATATATTCATGGGCCGCCTTCGAGAAAATCACCGTGGCATCGGTGGGGCGCTGGCCATACTTTTCCAGCACTTCGCCCAACTCCGACTTGACGTGGGCTTGCAGCGCATCGCCGATGTCGATGTGTTTCCCCGTGATCTGATAGCGCATGATAAGTCCTTTTCTTGTGCACCCGAACGCCGACACGCAGGGGAAGCCCCCACGCATAAACGTCACAGGTTCAGGAGAGGCACCCGTTCGCCGCAAGCGCGCGATCTGCCTCTGAACCGAGGAACCAGAAAGACGGCCATGCTGCGAGGTTAAGCACCATACATTTATTTGACGGTCAAAGTCGGTGCTCTGTCAATCGAAACCGGAAGCCTCCGCTGCGTTAGATGGCGACAAACTGTTCCCAGGCAGAGATAGGCAGCCTCTTGAGTGCAATCAACCAAAGCGGAAGTTGTCGCCAAGGTAGACGCGGCGCACATTTTCGTTCTGCACCACCTCTTCGGGGGTGCCCGACATCAGAACCTTGCCGTCGTGCAGGATATAACAGCGGTCCACGATCTCCAGCGTCTCGCGCACGTTGTGGTCGGTGATCAGCACGCCGATGCCGCGGTTTTTCAGATCCGCGACCAGATGGCGGATGTCGCCCACGCTGATCGGATCGACCCCGGCAAAGGGTTCGTCCAGCAGCAGGTACTTGGGATCGGCGGCAAGGCAGCGGGCGATTTCCACCCGGCGCCGCTCTCCCCCTGACAGGGCCAGCGCGGGGGCGCGGCGAAGGTGTTCGATGCTGAATTCACCCAGCAACTCTTCGAGACGCTCGCGGCGGTGGTGCGCGTTGCGCACCGAGATATCGAGCACCGCGCCGATGTTGTCCTCGACGCTGAGGCCGCGAAAGATCGACATTTCCTGCGGCAGATAGCCGATGCCCATGCGCGCGCGCCGGTACATCGGCAGATAGGTGGCGTCGCGCCCGTCGATCAGCACCTCGCCGCCTTCGGGGTTCACCAGACCGGCGATGGCGTAAAAGGATGTGGTCTTGCCAGAGCCGTTCGGCCCCAGCAGGCCGACGACCTCGCCCCGGTCCAGACGCATCGACACGTCCCGGATCACCACCCGCTTGCGATAGCTCTTGCGCAGGTGGTTGACCTCAAGGCCGCTGTTGCCGTCGGTCACGGTCAGCTGCGGACCGTCGTTCATTGATTGTCCTCGGAGGGCTGCAGCACCGTGCGCACCCGACCCGACATCTGCGCCGTGCCATCGCGCAGGTTGACGGTCATCTGCTCCGAGGTCAGCGCGCTGGGCCCCTGGGTCAGCAGGACATTGCCCGACATGATCACCTGGCCCGCCTCGATATCGTAATCCGCGCTGTTGGCTTCGGCCGCTTCTGTGCCGCTGACCAGCGTGACGCCGCCGCGCGCCTCCAGCCGCTTGATGCGGCGCGAGGTTTCCGAATAGACGACCAGCACGCGCGGCGCGGCCAGCCGCATCTCTCCCTGCGCGATAATCACATTGCCAGTATAAAGCGCGGTGCCATCCGTCTGGTTCACCTGCAGCGCATCGGCCGTCACCTCGACCGGGGCGCGGGTGTCCTGCTGCAACCCGCCAAAGGCGACCTGCGCCCCCTGTTGCGCCATCAGCGCCGCGGGCAGGATCAACAGCGTCAGGGCGGCAATCAGTGAACGTATCATTCGGCAGCACTTTCGTCTTTTGGCGGTTGATATACCAACTTCACCCCGCCGGAAAACACCATTTGCACGTCATCCCCCGCCTCGGTCGATGTGATGTGCATTCGCCCCGCTTCGAAGGTGCCTAGCGGACCCTGCCCCTGCACCGGTCCAAGGCTTTCGGCGGACACCGCGTCGAAGTGCGAAATCATCTCGTCCGTGGTCATGATATACCCCTGCGAGCTTTCGATCCGCACGCCACCTGACAGATGCGCGGTCTGCTGGCCATCCCGCAGTTTTGCCAATGCGGCGTCCAGCGTGATCTCGCTGCCATCGGTCAGACGCATCCGCGCCGCAAGGTCATCCGCGCTGATCCCGCCTTCCAGATCCGGGCGGGCGGTGCGGGCGGTCATCGTCAATACATCGCCGCTGTTCGTGGTGCCCGCGAAATACGGCGCAGAGACCTGTTGGCCGGTTGCGCTTTTTTGCAGGGCTTCGACAAAGGGCATGCTCTGCAACGGTTCGGTAGAGCGCGACAGCAGAAAGAGGGTCGACAGCATCGTCAGCGCCGCCAATGGCAGAAGGATCTTCAGCCAGGCGATCACCCGAGAATAAAGCCCGTCTCCGCGCCGCATGGCCGCCCCCGGCTTAGCTATGGGCAAAGATGTCCGTTTCCGGCCACCCCTGCAGGTCCAGCACCGCGCGCGTCGGCAGGAAATCGAAACAGTTCTGCGCGATCTGTGTCCGGCCTTCGCGCTCCAGCATCCCGTTCAGGACGTCCCGCATCTGGTGCAGGTACAGAACGTCAGAGGCCGCATATTCCAATTGCGCAGGGCTGAGCGTTTCCGCGCCCCAGTCGCTGGACTGCTGCTGTTTCGAGATATCGACACCCAGCAATTCCTGTGTCAGCGCCTTCAGCCCGTGGCGATCCGTATAAGTGCGGACAAGGCGGCTGGCGATCTTGGTGCAATAGACCGGTGCGGTCAGCGCGCCAAAGGCATTATACATGGCGGCGATGTCGAAACGGCCAAAGTGGAACAGTTTCAGCACCGTCGGATCGGTCAGCAGGCGCGCAAGGTTCGGCGCCTTGGTCTGGCCCTTGGCCACCTGCACCAGATGCGCATTTCCGTCGCCACCGGACAGTTGCACCACACACAGCCGGTCGCGGTGCGGGTTCAGGCCCATGGTCTCGCAATCTATGGCCACAATCGGGCCCAAATCCAGATCGTCGGGCAGATCGCCCTTGTAGAGATGGTTGGTCACGGGTGGATCCTGTCTGTGGCAGCGTCCGGATGGACATATCCGTGCGGGGGTCCGCTTTCAACTGCATGCAGCCCGGACGGGCCGCCACATTCAGGCCACACCAGGCCAAATCTGGGCCCAATCAAGGCAGACTTCGGGCAAAACCGGCGAATCGATGCCGCAATTTAGCTGCGATTCGGGTGTAAGAAAGGAATTCCCCTCGCGTTTTGCTAAATCTTGAAACATTTCGTGAGCGCATCCATTCCCCCTTAAATTGTTGCATCAACCATTCAGAAAATGATCCCGCGAAGCCACCCACGTCGGGCCACGCCAAACGACACCTGCGTCCGAAATTCCGCCAGACCGCCCCTACCCGTCCTCAGGAATTGTTTCGCACGCTGACGGGTTTCCGCTCCCGAGAGGCGTTTTCGAACGGGAGAAAGCCCGGAATTCGGGTTTCGGTCCGCCAAAAGGGCGCAAATTGTGCAATCTCGGGAAACAGTCTTTGAGCGACGTAGGGTTAACTGTTTCCAACACGTTATAAGAGCCAACCCCCTTTCGCGGGGAGCAATTGAAACAGACTCCCCCTATCGAAACCTGGGATAAACCGTTCCAAGGGGGATCCATCCCTGCCAGGAAATACGCCCGGAAATGCGGTATTAGAGCGAACAAAAAACAAATCCGATTCCACCAAAGATTGTATCCCGAACAGGACGTTGACGGGCCGCCGCGGCGAAGTCATAACTCTGGTGTCGGTTGGATTTGTCATTTTTTTGCCTAATTTCAGCCCGGCTATGCACCTAGGGGGCTTGGTGTTTTAAATTGGGAGTATTCGGTTCGTCTGCCACCGCCTGCACGAAACCAGCTTCGGATACATGATCAGGGTCCTCCGGGACCCGGTGAAAAACGGACACGCAGTTGCGTGGACGGTATGATTGTGGCCGGGCTTGGGTGTGGATGACGTTCCCGCATGTTCTCGTCAACGATGGACCGTAGGAGATCATCTTGACTATGCACCTGCGCCGGCCTCTGCCGTCGGCACGAATGGAAAACCTGGTGGACGATAGCCTCGTCATCGATGGTGGCCCCACATTGTACCGCGACGTTTTCAAGCGGAGCCTTGATGTCCTGCTTGTTTTGCTGACTGCCCTGCCGGTTTTGCTGCTGGTCAGTGTCTTTGCTTTGATCATTGCCCGCGACGGCCACTCGCCGTTCTATTTCCAAAAGCGGATCGGCCGCAACGGACGCAGTTTCTACATCTGGAAACTGCGCAGCATGGTGCCGGACGCCGACAAGAAACTGCAGGCCTATCTGGACAGGAACCCGGCGGCGCGCGCCGAATGGGACCGCCGTCAGAAACTGCGCCATGACCCGCGCATCACCGCCGTTGGCCGGGTCATCCGCAAGACCTCGATCGACGAACTGCCGCAGCTCTGGAACGTTCTGCGGGGGGACATGGCGCTGGTTGGTCCGCGTCCGATGATGCCCTGCCAACAGGATCTCTATCCCGGCACCGCCTATTACGCGCTGCGCCCCGGAATCACCGGTTACTGGCAGGTCTCCGTGCGCAACGAGAGCAGCTTTGCCCAGCGCGCCGGTTTCGACACTGCCTATCTGAAGCAACTGTCATTTCTCAACGACCTGCGTGTTTTGCTCAAGACCGTGCGTGTGGTTCTCCGCGGTACAGGCTGCTGACGCACCATTTGCACTGATTTTAACCAGTGATTGTGACCAAGACCCCGGTTAGCGCCGGGGTCTTTTTTCATATCTCGACGGTTGCGCTCATGCATTGGCGGCCATCCGGACCGCGCACCCACATCTCTGCCCCGCTGCGACACAGCTCTGCCGTTTCATCGTGCATCACGGGGGCAGTCGCGCGGAACCGGAAGGCCCGGACCGGCGCTTCTTCCGCCGCCATCAGCATCAGCCCCTGCGCCAGCAGCGGCCCATGCACCACCAACCCGGCATAGCCTTCGACCGATTTCGCATAGTCCAGATCGTAATGGATGCGGTGACCGTTGAAGGTCAGCGCCGAGTAGCGGAACAGCAGCGTCGCATCGAAGGACCATGCCCGGCACAGCGTTTCATCGGTTCGGGCCTGCGGCGGGGTCGGGCGCGGGGCTTGCGGGTCCGGGTCCTCTCGATAGACCAGATCCTGCCGTTCGGTCACGCAAAGCTGCCCGCCTTGCCAGATCTCATGCGCCAGCGTCACGAACCCCAGGGGCCCGCTGCGCCCGGTCTTTTGCGTGACATCGGCCACGCGCGACACCTTTTCCGCCATATACCCGGCGCGCAGGGGTGCATGGAACTGCAACGCGCCGCCCGCCCACATGCGGCGCGGCAGACCCAGATCGGGGATCAGCCCGATGCCGACGCGCGGATGGCCGTCGCGGCCCAGAACGTGCGGCGGCTGCGCCTCCCAGAAATAGATCTGATGGAAAAAGGGCGGCAGCGCATCGCCGGGATCAAAACTGCCGGGGCGACCCAGTGCCGCGTTCAGCGCCGTTGCCCGGTCAGGGTCCAGCACATCGGTTTGACGACGCATGGCGCGCCCTGCATCCTGTGTCATGTCACCCTCCCTGACAGTCTTTTGCGGAGTTATTTCAGCCATGACGCCCTCCGTCCAGTCGCTCGATCACCTTGTCCTGACGATCAGGGACATCGCCCGCACCTGCGCTTTTTACGCGGAGGTGCTGGGCATGACCGCCGAACAATTTACCCCCACCAGCGGCCCTGCCCGCTGGGCGCTGAAATTCGGGGCACAAAAGATCAACCTGCATCAGGCGGGGCGCGAGTTCGAACCCAAGGCGCATACCCCCACCCCCGGCTCCGCTGATCTGTGCTTTCTCAGCGAAACGCCGCTGCCGCGCTGGCAGGCGCATCTGGACGCGCAGGGCGTTGCGATTGAGGAGGGGCCGGTGCCGCGCACTGGCGCAAGCGGACCGATCCTCTCGCTCTATCTGCGCGACCCGGACGGCAACCTGATCGAGATTTCCAACCGGGCGTAGGGGGCGCTGCCCCCGCCGCGCGTACCGCGCGTCTCCCCCGGCGGTATTTGAAAAGAGAAGAAGCCGCAGGGGGGTCACTTGCCCCCGCGCAACGCCTCGGCACGCAGCTCATCCATCAGTTCCTGCAGCAAGCCGGTGCCGCGTTCGTCCAGCAGACGGCCGTTTTCATCAAAGGCCTTGCGACTTTGCGCCAGCATGACCTCTGGCCCGGGCAGCACGCGCGCGCGGAACGGGTTCATGCAGAGCCGCAGCATGTTCTGCCCCCGCTCTCCCCCGGACCGGCCCGCGGCTGCGGACATGATCGCCACGGGTTTGTCACGCCACGGGTTGCCCTCGGTCTGGCTGATCCAGTCCAGCGCGTTTTTCAGCACCCCGGAGATGCCCTTGTTGTATTCCGGCGTGGTCACGATCACCGCATCCGCCGTGGCGATGCGGTCTGCGGCCTGTTGCACGACCGCCGGAATGCCGTCGGCCTGTTTCAGATCGGCGTCGAACAGCGGAAAGCGCAGGTTCAGTTCGGTGTAATCCGTGGGCGCAAAGAGCCGGGCGGCTTCGGTCAGCAGCTTGCGGTTGCTGGCCTCGGCCCGCAGCGACCCGCAGAGCCCCACGAGGGTCAGATCGGTCATCGTCGTCTCCTGTTTCCTTACCCCTGACCTACAACGCAAAAGCGCCGCGACAAGGCGCGGCGCTTGGTGTTTTGCATCTGTCCGGCGCACAGGCGATGTGCGCGCCCCTTGCCGTCAGGCGTTGGGCAGGATCACGATCTCGACCCGGCGGTTCTGGGCCTTGCCCTCGGGCGTCAGGTTGGAAGCGATGGGCTGATCCTCACCACGGCCGATCACGGCGATGCGGCTGCGGTTTACACCCTCGGAGTAGAGGATATTGGCCACGGCCTGTGCCCGACGCTGCGAGAGGTTCAGGTTGTAGGCCGCGTCGCCGTCGCTGTCGGTGTGGCCGATCACCTGTGCGGTTGTGTTCGGGTAGGCCAGCAGGGATTGGCCCACGTCGCGCAGGTCAGAGACCAGCGTCGGACGCAGTTCAGAGCTGTCGGTGGCGAACAGGATGTCCTGCGGCATGGTGACGATCAGACGGTCACCTGTGTTGCGGATCGTCGCGCTGTCGCCCAGCTGCTGACGCAGTTCCGCTTCCTGCTTGTCCAGCTGGTTGCCGATGGCCGCGCCAAGGCCCGCACCGACCAGCGCGCCCGCCACGGTGGCGCGGTTGCGCTCACCCTTGTCGTTGCCGCCCAGAAGACGACCGGCGACCGCGCCGCCGACCGCGCCGACAACGGCGCCGGTCTTGGCCTGACGGTTGGGGTCGGTGTCGTTGACAAGCGGACCGGTGGTGCAGCCAGCAAGGCCGGTGGCCAGCGCTGCGCCAAGAAGAATCGGGGATTTCGCCCGGATCATGATGTGCCTCATTTTCAAGTTTGCCCCCGTTTCCTGGGGGCTTTCACTGTCGATATGCAATAACATGGCGCCAAGTCCCAGTGGTGTCACTGTGAAAATCGGCGATGCTCCGCTGATCGCGCGGCGCGCGTCGGGGGTGGCGCGGGAAACCGCACGTATTGTCAGGGGCTTGGCCTTTCAAGGCAGGCTCTGCGGCCTCAGGCCTCCAGCCGGGCCGCCTCCCATGCCAGGATGGCGCGTTTGACCGGGATGCCCCAGTGATATCCGCCCAGTCCCCCCGATTTGCGCAGCGCGCGGTGGCAGGGGATCAGGTAGCTGATCGGGTTGCGGCCCACCGCGGTGCCCACCGCGCGCACCGCCTTGGGGTGGTCGATGCACTCGGCGATCTCGGAATAGGTGGTGACATGGCCCGAAGGGATCTGCAGAAGCGCCTCCCAGACCTTGATCTGAAACGGTGCGCCGATCAGGAACAGCGGCACCGGCCCCTCTGCCTTGACCCCAAAAGCCGCCTGCACCCAGGGGCGCAAACGCATCGGGTCCTCGACGAAATCAGCCTTGGGCCAGCGGCTGACAAGGTCCTCCATCGCCGCCTCTTCGGTGGATTCCGCCGAAAAACCGATGCCGCAGATGCCCTTGTCCGTGCCCATGACCAGCGCCGGGCCAAAGGGGCTTTCGAACCAACCCCAGTAGATGGTCAGGCCTGCCCCGCCCTTGGCGAAATCGCCGGGGCTCATCGCCTCCCACCGCAGGAACAGGTCGTGCAGCCGCCCGCCGCCGGACAGGCCCGTGGCATGGGCCGTTTCCAGCGTGGTGAACCGGTTCGCCAGCAGCGTCTTGGCATGGCCCAGCGTAAGGTATTGCTGATACCGCTTGGGAGAGACCCCGGCCCATTGGCTGAACAGGCGCTGAAAATGCGCCGCACTCATGCCCATCTCTGCTGCGATCTGTTCCAGCGTGGCCTGCGGGCCAAGGCGGTCCACGGCCTCGATGGCGCGGCCCATGACCTGATAGTGATAGCTCTGCTCGTCGTCCTTGGGCATGGCGGTGTCTCCTTTGGCCTTACAATACCCAAGGCAGACACCCACGCGCAGCCCGATTCTTGCGGTTTACTGCGGGTGCAGATCGCCAAGGAAGCGGTTGACCGCCATCTCCTGCTGTTTCAGCCCGTCGGGATCGGTGCCGGTCTTGAAGCGGGTCAGATCCTCTGCCCAGTCAGAGGTGCGGATGCGGATCGGCGGCGTGTCGGCGCCGATGACGCCCAGCACAACCTCGGCCACCTGATCGGCGGTCTGGTTGGCACCGTCGCCCATCCGGCTTGCAGCACGGGGGCGTTGCGGGCATAGGGGGGCGCATGGCCAAGCAGCTTGATTATCATACGATCCGGCAGATCTTCACCCGCTTTCAGGAGTCCGAGCCGGAACCGAAGGGCGAGTTGAACCACACCAACGCCTACACGCTGGTCGTTGCCGTGGCGCTGTCGGCGCAGGCGACCGATGCGGGCGTCAACAAGGCCACCGAAAAGCTGTTCCAGATCGCCGACACGCCGGAAAAGATGCTCGCCCTTGGCGAAGACGGCGTGATCGAGCACATCAAGACCATCGGCCTGTTCCGCAACAAGGCCAAGAACGTCATCAAGATGGCGCGCATCCTTGTGGACGACTATGGCGGCGAGGTGCCGAATTCCCGCGCCGCGCTGGAAAGCCTGCCGGGTGTCGGACGCAAGACCGCCAATGTGGTGCTGAACATGTGGTGGCACTATCCGGCGCAGGCCGTGGACACCCATATCTTTCGCATCGGCAACCGCACCGGCATCTGCCCGGGCAAGGATGTCGTCGCCGTCGAACGCGCGATCGAGGACAACATCCCCGTCGATTTCCAGCAGCACGCCCATCACTGGCTGATCCTGCACGGCCGCTATATCTGCGTGGCGCGCAAACCCAAGTGCAAGGCCTGCATCATTAACGATCTCTGCCCATACGAGGAAAAGGCAACATGAAGAAGTACCAGGTTGTCGGCATCGGCAACGCCATCGTCGACGTTCTGACCCGCTCCGAGGATACCTTCCTTGATCACATGGGCATCCAGAAAGGCATCATGCAGCTGATCGAACGCGACCGCGCGGAAACCCTCTACGGCGCGATGGAAGGCCGGATCGAGGCGCCGGGCGGATCGGTCGCCAACACCCTTGCCGGGATCGGCAACCTTGGTCTGCGCACGGCCTTCATCGGCCGGGTGCATGACGACGCGCTTGGCCGCTTTTACGCCGATGCGATGGCGCAGGACGGCACCGATTTCGTCAACCCGCCTGTCGCGGGCGGCGAGCTGCCCACCTCGCGCAGCATGATCTTCGTCTCGCCCGACGGCGAGCGTTCGATGAACACCTACCTCGGCATCTCCGCCGAACTGGGCACCGACGACGTGTCCGAGGACGTGGCGGGCGAGGCCGAGATCCTCTTCCTCGAAGGCTATCTCTTCGACAAGGACAAGGGCAAAGAGGCCTTCCTCAAGGCCGCGCGCGCCTGCAAGGCGGCGGGCGGCAAGCCCGGCATCGCCATCTCCGACCCGTTCTGCGTCGAACGCCACCGCGCCGACTTCCTCACCCTGATCGAGAACGAGATGGATTTCGTCATCGGCAACGAGGCCGAGATCCGCTCGCTCTACCAGAACGACGACCTTGAGGCTGATCTGCGCGCCGTGGGCGAGATTTGCCCGCTGGTGGTCTGCACCCGCTCGGGCGACGGCGTGTCCGTCCTGCACAAAGGCACCCGCATCGACGTCGCCGTGGAAAAGATCGTGCCCGTCGATGCCACCGGCGCAGGTGACCAGTTCGCCGCCGGGTTCCTTTATGGTCTGGCCACCGGCGCGGACATGGAACTGGCCGCCCGCATGGGCAGCTGTGCCGCACGCGAGGTCATCAGCCACATGGGCCCGCGCCCAGAGGCAAGCCTGCCGGATCTTTTCCGCGAGCAGGGCCTGATCTGACCGGAACACCGGCCCCGCGGGGCCGCCTGGCGGCCGGTTCATGATGTTTTCACGCGGTTTTCACGAAGCCGCGCTTCCCGCTCCACCCCCTGCCCCGCTAGCCTTTGGACTAGGGGCAGGGGCCCCCGGAGCGCGACATGACCCGATACATCCTCCTGCGCGACAAGGCGGAAAACTGGCGTCGCCCTGCCGTGCCCCTGAATGACATGATCGCCCCGCAGGATCCGAAAGCCGGGGCCATCCCACGGATCGACGTGGCAGACCTGTCGCCCGCCGAGCTGCGCGACGCCTCGGCTGACCGCACCCTCCTGACCATCCAGCCCGCCATGCCGACCCGGCTGCTGACCCCGCAGCCGATGGACGAATTGCGCGCCTCCGATGCGGTGCCGGGCTGGGGCCTGCATGCCACCGGGGCAGACTGGACGCCGTATTCCGGGGCGGGGGTGCGCGTGGCGCTGCTGGACACCGGGATCGACGCGACCCATCCGGCCTTTGACGGCGTCAAGATCACGGCCAAGGATTTTGCCGGGACCGGCGTGGCCGATGCCAACGGCCACGGCACCCATGTGGCGGGCACCCTGCTGGGCCGGGACCTTGGCGGCACCCGGATCGGTGTGGCGCGCGGTGTCACGGACCTGCTGATCGGCAAGGCACTGGCCGATGACGGCAGTGGCCGGTCAGAGGACTTTCTGCACGCCGTGCTCTGGGCGCTCCAGAACAAGGCCGACATCCTTGGCTTTGCGCTCTGTTTCGACACCCCCGCACAGGTCGAGGCGCTGGTGAATGAGGGCTATCCACAGGCCTTGGCCACCTCGGCGGCGGTCCATGCCTATCGCGGAAACCTGCGTATCTGCGAAATGCTCCTGCGGATGATCGGCTGCAACCGGGTGCCGCTGATCCTTGGCGCGGTGGGCAACGACGCCCTGCGCACCATCGCCCCCGAATACGAAACCGGCCCGGTCGCCCCGGCCTGCGCCTGCGGAGTTCTGGCGGTGGGGGCCTGCACGCCGCTGGACGATGGGCTGGCGGCCGCGCCCTTTTCCAACGCCGGCCCGGCATTGGTCGCCCCCGGCGCGGGGATCATCTCGGCCGGGCTGGGCGGCGGTTTGCGCACGCTGAACGGATCGTCGATGGCGCTGGCCCATGTGGCGGGGATCGCGGCGCTTTGGGTCGAAAAGATGCGAAAGGACCGCACGCGCATCACGCCGCAGGCGCTGGCGGCCAAGCTGATCGGCAAGGCAACCCGCGAACCGCTGTCACCGCAGGCCTCTTTCATCGACTGCGGGCGCGGCGTGGTGCAGGCCCCCAAAGGCAAATTGGACTGACGGCTTTTCGGCCCGGCACAGGGGGTTCCGCTGCGCCGCCCGGTTCGCCGGAGACGCGCGAAAGACCTCCGGCGAAGGGGAGGAGGCTCCAACCCCGTGAATTGCGCGAACCTATCAAGAATCACGCAAAAAGTGTATAAATTGATCTGTGGTGCCTTTCCGCACCGCATTTTTCAGGAGTATTGCAATGTCCAAATTCATAATCCTGCGCGACCGAAACGATGTTTTCCGCACTGGCCCGATGGCCGGGGCCGCCACTCGGGGCCCGACCACCTTTTCGCTGGAAACACCGCACTCTGTCGTCCCGCCGGCTCCGCAACTGGATACCGAAGAGATGAACCCCCGCGACCTGCGCGATGCCGCCCGCGATCCATCGATCCGGGTCATCGCGCGCAGCATGCCGACCAAACTGATCGAACCAGAGGCCGGGGCAGCCGACGCCACCCCCACATGGGGCATAACGGCGGTGGGCGCAGAGAATACCAATGCCACCGGCAGCGGCGTGCGCGTCGCCGTTCTGGACACCGGCATCGATGAGGCGCACCCGGCCTTCGCCGGGGTCACGCTGCACACCAATGACTTTTCCGGCGATGGCATCCATGACGGCAACGGCCACGGCACCCATTGCGCGGGCACCATCTTTGGCCGCGACGTGGACGGCACCCGGATCGGCGTGGCGCGCGGCGTCACCGATGCGCTGATTGGCAAGGTGCTGGGCAACGATGGGTCCGGCAGTTCGGAAATGCTGTTTCAGGCGCTGCGCTGGTGCGCGGATGAAAATGCCAAGGTGATCTCGATGTCGCTTGGCTTCGACTTCCCCGGGTTGGGCGAACGCCTGCAACAGAACGGTTTCCCGCCGCTGCTGGCCACCTCCATCGCGCTAGAGGCCTACCGCATGAACCTGCGCATGTTCGACGCCCTGATGGATATGTTCCGCGCGCAGGCGGCCTTTGACGGCGGGACGGTGGTCTGCGCCGCCTCGGGCAATGAAAGCCGTCGCCAGATTGACCCGAACTTCGAGGTCAGCGCCTCCATCCCGGCGGCCGCCTTCGACGTGTTTTCCGTCGGGGCCCTGGCCGAGGGGGCAGGCGGGCTGACGGTGGCGAATTTCTCGAACACCAATCCGGTGCTTGCCGCGCCGGGCGTCAACATCGTGTCTGCCCGGTCCGGCGGCGGGTTGCGGGCGCTCAATGGCACCTCGATGGCCTGTCCGCATGTGGCCGGTGTGGCCGCGCTCTGGTGGGAGGCGCTGTCTGCCGCCCCCCTGCCCGCCACCTCGGATGGGGTCAAGGCGCGGCTGCGCGCCACTGCAGCAACCGCCCCGCTGGATCCGGGAACGGATCCGCTCGACCGGGGGCACGGATTGGTGCAGGCCCCCTCGGCTAGCATGTTCTGAACGGTTCCTATCGGCCCGGTGAGCCGGGCCGACATTTCAGTGCGCTTCGGCCCAGTTGGCACCTTTCCCGGCGTCCACGACCAGCGGCACGTCCAGTTGCAGCACCGGATCGCAGGCGTTTTCCATGATTCCGCGCGCGACACCGATCAGATCGTCCACCGCGCCTTCCTCCACCTCGAACAGCAGTTCGTCGTGGACCTGCAACAGCATCTTGGCGGGTAGCCCCTTGATGGCCTCCGGCATCCGGATCATCGCGCGCCGGATGATATCCGCCGCCGTGCCCTGAATCGGCGCGTTGATTGCGGCGCGTTTGGCAAATCCCGCGCGCGGCCCCTTGGCGGCAATCTCGGGCGTGTGGATCTGCCGCCCGAACAGCGTCTCCACCCGCTTGTGTTCCTTGGCGAATTCCACAGTGGCATCCATATAGGCGCGGATACCGGGGAAGCGTTCAAAGTACCGATCAATGAACCCCTGCGCCTCGGCCCGCGGGATGCGCAGGTTCCGCGCCAGACCAAAGCCTGAAATCCCGTAAATCACACCAAAGTTGATCGCCTTGGCCTGCCGCCGGATATCCGGCGTCATCTCGTCCAGCGGCACGTTAAACATCTCGCTTGCTGTCATCGCGTGAATGTCCTGCCCCTCGCGGAAGGCCTGCTTCAGCGCGTCGATATCGGCCATCTGCGCCAAAATCCGCAACTCGATCTGGCTATAGTCCAGCGACACCAGCACATGCCCCTCGGGCGCGATAAACGCCGTCCGGATGCGCCGCCCTTCCTCTGACCGCACCGGAATGTTCTGCAGGTTCGGATCGGTCGACGCCAGACGCCCGGTGTTCGCACCGGTCTGGACATAAGACGTATGCACCCGCCCGGTGTCGGGGTTGATGTGCTCCTGCAAAGCATCCGTGTAGGTCGATTTCAGCTTGGACAGCTGCCGCCAGTCCAGCACCCGGCGCGGCAGTTCATGCTCCGTCGCCAGATCCTCAAGGATATCCGCGCCGGTGGAATACTTGCCGTTCTTGCCGCGCTTGCCGCCCTCAAGGCTCATCTTGTCGAACAGGATTTCGCCCAGTTGCGCGGGCGAGCCGACGTTGAACTTTTCCCCCGCCAGCTCGTGAATCTCTTCCTCCAGCTGCACCATCTTCTGGGCAAAGGCGTTGGACATGCTGTTCAGCACGTCGCGGTCCACCTTGATGCCCGTCATCTCCATCTCTGCCAGCACCGGCACCAGCGGCCGTTCCAGCCCCTCGTAAACCCGCGTCACCCGCGCCTGATGCAGTTGCGGCTTGAACACCCGCGCCAGCCGCAGGGTGATATCCGCATCCTCCGCCGCATAGCGCGTCGCCTTGTCGATGGGCACCCGGTCAAAGGTGATCTGGCTCTTGCCGCTGCCGATGATCTCCTTGATGGGGATCGGGTTGTGGCTCAGATAGCGTTCCGACAACGCGTCCATGCCGTGATTGTGCAGGCCCGAATTCATCGCGTAGGACATCAGCATGGTGTCGTCGATCGGCGCGATCCGGACCCCGTAACGCGCCATCACCTTGGCGTCGTATTTCATGTTCTGGCCGATCTTCATCACCGCCGGATCCTCCAGCAGCGGCTTCAGCGCGGCCAGCGCCTGCTCCAGCGGGATCTGCCCCTCGGCCAGCTCATCCGACCCGAACAGCCCCTCACCGTCGGCTTCCTTGCGATGGATCAGCGGGATGTAGCAGGCCGTGCCCGGATCGACGCAGAGCGAGATGCCGACAAGATCGCAGGTCATTTCGTTCAACCCGGTGGTTTCGGTGTCAAAGGCCACGGTCCCGCGCTCATTGGCCCGCGCGATCCACCGCTCCAGCGCCGCCATATCCGCCACGGTTTCATAGCGGTCGGGATCGATGGCGGGCCAGTCCGGGTCCTCGTCCCGGGGATTGGCCCCCTCGGGCGTGGTGTCCGGAATCGCCGGCGGCTCCACCCCGAATCCATCGGCGATGCGCTTGGTCAGGGTGCGGAATTCCATTTCCGTCAGAAAGCCCAGCAGAACCTCGGGCTCCGGCTCCTTCACCTCCAGATCGTCCAGGGTAAAGGGCAACTCCATGTCGCAATCCAGCTGGACCAGCCGTTTCGACAGTTCGATCTGGTCGCGCTTTTCGATCAGGGTCTGGCGGCGCTTGGGCTGCTTGATCTCTTCGGCGCGGTCCAGCAGGTCCTCAAGCGACCCGAACTCGTTGATCAGCAGGGCGGCGGTCTTGATCCCGATGCCCGGCGCGCCCGGCACGTTATCGACCGAATCCCCCGCCAAAGCCTGCACATCCACCACCCGCTCCGGGCCGACGCCGAATTTCTCGACCACCCCGTCGCGGTCGATGCGCTTGTTCTTCATCGGGTCCAGCATCTCGACGCCGTCCCCGACCAGCTGCATCAGGTCCTTGTCCGACGACAGGATCGTGACGCGCCCCCCGGCCTCGCGCGCCTGACAGGCCAGCGTCGCCATGATGTCGTCGGCCTCGAATCCCTCGATCTCCTTGCAGGCGATATTGAACGCCTCTGTCGCGCGACGGGTCAGCGGGATCTGCGGGCGCAGGTCCTCCGGCATCGCCTCCCGGTTGGCCTTGTACTGATCATACATGTCGTTGCGAAAGGTGTGGCTACCCTTGTCAAACACCACCGCCACATGGGTCGGCGCATCGGGGCCGGTGTTCCCCTCCACATAGCGGTGCAGCATGTTGCAGAACCCGCTGACCGCCCCGATGGGCAGCCCGTCAGACTTGCGCGACAGCGGCGGCAGCGCATGGAAAGCGCGAAAGATATAGGCTGATCCGTCGATCAGGTGCAGGTGGCATCCCTTGCCGAAACTCATGGCGTCTTTCCCTTATCTGCGACGGGCGGACAATGCCGCAGGACCCGCGCGAAGACCAGCCTTTGCATCAGCATGACCCGGGGTCAGAACGCGCAAGATCGATCAGCCGTTCGATCCCGTTCCTGTCCACACGGCCAAGCACCGCAACTGACCCGATCACCAGACCCGGCGTCCCGACAAAGCCAAAGCGCCGCGCAAGCTCTGCCGTTTCCCGCAACTGGCGATCCACGGCGGGGCTCTGCATGTCCTCCAGCAACTGGCCCGCGTCAATCCCCGCCTCCGCCGCAAGCTCGCGCAGGTAATCCGGCGTCGCCAGAACGGGCGATCCCATCAGCCGCTCATGGAACGTCAGGTACGCCTCCTGCAACCCGGCGGCCAGCGCGGCGCGCGCCGCCTGAACGGAGACCGGTCCCAGCAGCGGCAATTCATGCCAGCGCATGGCGATCTCCGGTCGGGCGTGCAGCCCGGTCATCAGCGGCTCCATCCCCCGGCAGACCACGCAACGCGCATCGGTGAAATAGGCAACCGGGATCTGATCCGCGCGGCGGTCGGCCGGGAACAGCGCCCTGCACAGGTCCAGCGGCATCCGCCGCACCCCGCCATCACCATCGCCATCAAGCCCCAGCAACATCGGGTTGCCACTCAACGCCTGCCCAGACACCGGGCGGCGAAATCCCGGCACCCCCGGCACCGGCTCGAACCGGTCCAGATCGCCGCCGCTCCGCCGCCGCAGCAGCGCGGAAACCCCGGCGCTGCCCGCCACCAGTGCGGCCAGAAAGCCCAGTTTCAGCAGCCCGCGCCGGGTCTGACCGGAATGTTGTGACGCTTCGCTGTCCATACCCCCTACATGACGCCAACCGTCAAAGGGTGAACAGCAAAAACACGACTATCGGGGGGCCCTGTGCAAATCCTCACGACGTCTTGACCGGCGCTCACGGGCAGAGCGGTCACCCGCCCCGGTCACGGCACGGCAAGCACATCACTAGGCACGCTGGCCGCGACCAGAAAGACCGCCACGAAAAACACGATGGAGGCGATCACCACCAGCGTGTGCCAAATGGTGTTGTGAAACCGCAGGCGCGAGGCCAACAGGAAAGGCGTCCCCACCGAATAAAGCACGCCGCCCACGATCATCAGCACCGTGACCGACAGCGGTAGCGCCGCCAGCATGTCCTGCCCGCCCACCACCACGGCCCAGCCGGTGCACAGGCACATGACCACGGCCAGCCCGGCCGGCAGGCGGCGTTTCAGCAGCGTGATCGCCGCCGCCCCCGCCGCCGCGCCCCAGACCGCCGTCAACAGGCCCCATCCGGTGCCCGACAGCATGGCAAAGGGCGTATAGGTGCCCGCGATTTTCAGGTGGATGGCCGACATGTCGATCCGGCGCAGAATATGCGTCAGATGCGGGCGGCCAACGTGGTTATACAGCAAGGAGGCCGTCAGCATCAGGATCAGCGTCCCGCCATAGATCGAAACGGCGGCGATCTCTGCCGCCGTGCCGCGCCAGACCGCCGTCAGCGTGATCAGCACCGGCACCGCCGCCAGCGCCATCACAAGTGCTGTCAGATGCACGATCATGTCGCTGGCCAGCTCCGCACGGCTGTATTCGCGCGGTTCCGCGACGGGCGCCGGAATCTGGGCTGGCGGTTTGGGACCAAGGTCGCTCATGCCAGCAGGGTATAGCAGCAGGCTGTCATTTCAACAGCCTGCCACGGAAGGGTAAGCAAGTCGTGACCAACCGTGCATTGGCCTCATCTCAGGGGCTCAAGCGTTACCTAACGGTAAATTCGCCCCTGTAACCCCTTGATTCTGCATTCCCCCTAAGCTGTCCACGCGTGGACACCCTTCAATGCGCGGGCTTGATAAAGGTCCCGTTGCGCAGCTCCCGCATGGCCTGCATCAGCTCTGATTGGGTGTTCATCACGATCGGCCCGTGCCAGGCCACAGGCTCCTGAATCGGCTTGCCCGCCACCAGCAGGAACCGCACCCCCTTCGGCCCGGCGGTCACCTTGACCTCATCCCCGTTGCCGAATTTCACCAGCGTCCGATTGCCCGACATATCGCGGATATTCACCTCCTGCCCGGCAAACTCCTTCTCGACGCGGACGCCCATCGGGTCCGACGCCTCGGCAAACCGCCCGGCCCCGGCAAAGACATAGGCAAAGGCATTGGTCCGCGTATCCACCGGCAGCACCTTGGTCACCCCCGGCGGCACCGACACGTCCAGATACAAAGGATCGGCGGCGATCCCGTCCACCGGACGGCGCTTTCCCCAGAAATTTCCGGTGATGATCTTCACCCGCGTGCCGTCATCATCGGTGATGACCGGAATATCGGCGCCCTGAATGTCCTGATACCGCGGCGCCGTCATCTTCAACGAAGATGGCAGGTTGGCCCAGAGCTGAAAACCATGCATCTGCCCGGCGGCATTCCCGCGCGGCATCTCCTGGTGCAGGATGCCCGACCCGGCCGTCATCCACTGTACCGAACCCGCACCCAGCACACCCTCGTTGCCAAGGCTGTCGCCATGCGTCACCTCCCCCTCAAGGACATAGGTGATGGTCTCGATCCCCCGATGCGGATGCCATGGAAACCCCTGCGCGTATTTCGCGGGGTCATCATTGCGAAAATCATCCATCATCAGAAAGGGATCGGTCTCGCCCGGATCACCGAAGCCAAAGACCCGGTGCAGATGCACCCCGGCCCCTTCCATCGTGGGCTGCGCATGGGACTGCGCGCGGACAGGTCGAAACGTCATGGCAAACTCCTGTTCAGGTTTGCCACAAGATAAGGCCGCGCAGCGCACAACCAAAGACGCGCCGCCGCACAGACATGGTGCGGGCGGTCACACAATCGTCAGGATCAGCCCGCTCAGGCCTTCCCTTCGAAATCCTTGTGGATGTATTTCGCGTCGCAATAGGGGCATTCGACATAGCCCGTGTCCGCCGGGATCTGCAGCCAGACGCGCGGATGGCCAAGGGCTCCCTCGCCGCCGTCACAGGAAATGCGGTAGCTCTCGACAATCTTTGTCTCGGGCGCCTGGGTCGTCATCTGGTTCCCTTTCGCGATGCACTGGCCTATCTGCCTTATGACCAAAGCCGCGCAGGGGGGCAAGACATTGGACAGGGGCGCAACAGCGCAGGCAATCCGCATCAAGGGTCTGACCAAGACTTATGCAGGGGGCAAACAGGCGCTGAAGGGCGTCGATCTCGATGTCCCTGCCGGATCCGTGTTCGGCCTCTTGGGCCCGAATGGCGCGGGCAAATCCACGCTGATCAACATCCTTGCCGGGCTGGTCATCAAATCCGCCGGCTCGGTCGATATCTGGGGCTGGGATCAGGACCGCAATCCGCGACAAAGCCGCGCCTCTATCGGCGTCATGCCTCAGGAACTGAACCTCGACCCATTCTTTACCCCGCGTGGCGCGCTCGAGGTGCAAGCGGGCCTGTACGGCGTGCCAAAGTCACAGCGCCGCACCGACGAAATCCTGGAAATGGTCGGCCTGACCGACAAGGCAGAAGCCTACGCCCGGACCCTGTCCGGCGGCATGCAGCGCCGCCTGCTGCTGGCCAAGGCGCTGGTCCATCACCCGCAGGTTCTGGTTCTGGACGAACCCACCGCAGGCGTCGACATCGAGTTGCGGCAGATGCTCTGGCAAAACGTGCGCAGGCTGAACCGCGAACGTGGCATGACCATCATACTGACCACCCACTACCTCCAAGAGGCCGAGGAGATGTGCGACCAGATCGCCATCATCAACCACGGCACCGTGGTGACACAGGACAGCACGGCCAATCTGCTTGGCCGTCTGGATGCCCGCACCATGGTCATCATGCCCGAAGAACCGGTCGTGACACCGCCGCAGGCCCCGGGGATCGAAACCGACACCCGCAGCGACGGCAGCCTCGCCCTCACCTACCGCGCTCACGAAACCCGCGCCGAAGACGTACTTGCCGCAGTGCAATCCGCTGGCATCCGCATCCGCGAATTGCGCACAGAGCAGCCAGACCTCGAAGATGTCTTCCTCGCCCTGACCAGCAGCAAGTCAGCGTAACGCCCCTTTCGCTGTCACGGGCCTCTCCACCCGATGCAAGCGTCAACGAGGAAAAAAGCCGCTCCTGACTTCTTCTCTTTGTGAAATACGCAGCCCGACGGGACAAACCCCGGCCCGGTCATGGCGTCACATACCCGCAAACGCGAAACCCGCAGCCAAAGGCTGTGGGGTGAGAGGACCTGTGCGCCGCAGGCGCGCCTCCGGATTACGCCTTGGCCAGCATCCGGCCCAGAACACGCCCCGCAAGGATATGGACGTGCATGTGCGGCACTTCCTGAACCCCGGCCTCCCCGGCGTTAGAGATCAGGCGAAACCCGTCCGCCTCCAGCCCTTCCATCTTGCACACCTCGCCCACGACGCGCGTGAAATCGAGGATCTCGGCGTCTGATGCCTCTTGCGCAAAATGGTCATAGTTCACGTAGGCGCCCTTGGGGATCACGAGGATATGCAGCGGAGCCTGCGGATAGATGTCATGAAAAGCCAGCGTATGCTCGGTCTCCAGCACCGTTTTATTCGGGATCACACCGGTGAGGATCTTCGCAAAGATGTTCTCGGGATTGTAGGTATAGGCCATGACGCCCCTCTTGCTTGCGCTGTTCGCTCCGGCGGTACGCCCGCCGGTCCTGCCCCGCCTTACCTGCTCTTTGTGAAAAAGACACCGTGCACGGGGCATCTATCCGCAAAACAATGGATCAATCCGCAAAGAGGTGATCGATCGCCACGATTTCGCGCGCCTGCGCCTCGGGCACGGACAGGAATTCCGCCAACGCATGCACATGCGCCTCGCGCGGATCGATCTCACGCATGTTGCCATGATTGTCGAACTTCGCGTCCCGGATCCGGTCGCTTTCGTGCAGCAGATCGTTTCTGACCGTCGGCAACAGCCGGTATAGCGTGTCGCGCGGGGTGCTGTCCCCCGCAAGACCCGACCGCACGGCGTGCCCGATCAGGTACTCGTCGGAAAAATGACACTCCAGCTCCAGCATCCGGGTCATCGCCCGGTCGCGCGCAAAATCCTCCAGCAGGTCAAGACTGCCGGGGTCAAGGCAAATCACCAGCCGGTCGCTGCCGTAGTAGTCATACAGCATCCGCATCAGGGAGCGTCGGTGCCGGTGGCGTTTGCCCATGGTCGACTGGATCCCGCCAAGGTCCGGCAAGGGGCAGCTTTCCTCGTTGAACAGGTATTCGATCACCGGAATGTTGGTCATCTGACCGATCCGTTCGACCAGCCGCTTGGCCACGTGCCATTTCTTGCAGATCACGATCAGCAACTCGCGTTCCCGCCCCAGCGAGCTTTCGGTTTCCCAGAAGCGGGGTGAAAAGCGGCGTCCGGTCCGTCCCCGCTCTGTCAGGAACTGAAACAGCGAGCGGCCCTCGTTCGAAATCCGGAATTTCGCGCCCTCGGCGGCGTACAGCACGCCCAGCCTGCGACGTAGGTCACCGGCCTCGGGGCTGATCTTGCGCGCAAAGAGATAGTCCTGCGACAGCAGCATTTCGTAGTGGTCGTTATAGAACGTCACCGGCATTCCGTAGTCGGTGAACATCAGGAAGGTCAGCGTGCGGCATTCGATCTCATGCGCCGGCACGATGTGGCGCACAAGGGTCTGGAAATAGGTCTCGTCCGGGATCCATGTGGTCGAAAAGAACCGCACCACGTCACGCCGCCTGCGGGTGAAATCCAGGATCCATTCGATGGTGCGCCGACGCAGACACCACCATTGGCTGCCGATCATCACCTCCATGTCGCCGGGGATCTTGCGTGTCAGGCCCAGCCGCTTTTGCGCCGCGAACATCCAGTAGAACAAGCTTTTCTGCGTGCGTTCGTTGAACCAGTGACGATAGATCAGCCGCTCTGCCTTCCAGCCGGTCTTGATCCAGTCGGACTGGAAGTAGTCAAAACTTTCGATGTAGTCGCAGTCGCGCTGGTCCAGAAAGGAATGGGCGAACTGCGCCGATTTGATCGCCATGCAGTCGCCCGACACCATGTAGAAATGGGTGGCGCGCGGAAAGGCGTCTACCGCCGCCTCGACAGCGTTCAGGGTGGCGCGCACAAGGCTCCATTCGCCCCAGCCGCACTTGATCCGCCGCGCAAAGACCACGTGGGGATTGTCCTTCAGCGCCTTCCTGATCTTTTCGAACGCCGCCACACCCGACCGTTTGTCAAAGTGGATCGCGATGTAATCGCCCACGGCGGTCAGGCTCTGCGCCTGCTTGATGATGGCGTCAGGATCCTTGTGACACAGAAGGATGAAGGCAATTTTTGCCATTCAGGTAACCAATCGCCCCATTTTCGCCCGATTGTTTATGTTGATAGTCATGAATTTCGGTTGAATAAACCTGCAGCGGTGGGAATTTTTTCCCGTGCACGACGCAATGCAGGCCAGACCAGAAAGAGGCACTGAACATGGGATTTCCGGGAACCTGGATGACCGAGAGCGAAAGCGTGGTCTACCGCGTGGTGCCGAAATGCGCCTGTTCGACGATCGGGCAGATTCTCTACTACTCGGATCACGGACAGTTCTTTGACGGGGACATCCACGATTCAAAGCAAGGCCTGCACAAATGGGCGCAGGAGGACAGCCAGGCTGCGATCCGCGCCAACGTCAAAACCCATTCGGCCTATGCCTTTTCCATGGTGCGCAACCCGTATTCACGCGTGTTGTCCAGTTTCTTCGACAAGATCTGCGGCATCCAGCGTAACGGAAAACGCTATCGCGGCAACCTTGTCCCGCTCCTGATGCAGAAATACGGGATCGAGGTGGGCGAGCCCGAGAGCGGATTCGAGTTCGATCAGGTCCGCAGTTTCCGCCGCTTTCTGCTGTTCGCGCGGGACACCATCCGCTGGCGCCGCCCGATGGAGCCGGACATTCACTGGTCTGGCATGTCGGGGCATATCAGCACCTTCATCGTGAACGGCGGGCGCTATGACGGCATCTTCTGGACCGAAAAATTCAACGAAGGCATGCAGCAGGTGCTGAACAGCATCACAACGCCGCATCCCGTCGACCTGTCCGCCATCCCCCGTTTCAACGAATCCGAGGGCCACGGACCGAAACGCCTGCACCCGGTCGAGGATTACTTCGACGATCTGTCGATGCATCTGGTCAAGGAAATCTACGGCCGCGATTTCGACCTGTTCAAATACGACTTCGACAACCCGGGCAACAAGATGCCCATCGGTGAAATTGATCTGGACGAGGTCCACGCCAAGCTGGGGGACTGACGGATCGCCGGTTCCCACCGCCCGGCGCCGTTCAGCCGGGCAATTCCCCGGAGGGAATGATCGGAAAGAACTGCCCGCCGGACCAGACGCCGAACCATCCGTCATGATGGGTTCCCAGATCGACCAGCCGGTAGAAACTCTTGCGGTCGATCAGCGCCTCAAGGTTGGCACGGATCAGGACATAGGGTGACGGCTCACCGGTTTCCGGGTCCCGTTCCACACGGATAGGATGCTCTGGCCCCGCCTCGGCAACATCGCCCACATGGGTCTCAAAGGTCAGAACCTGCGACTCACCTTGCCCCTGCACGGCAAAGCCCACGGCCACAAATGGCGCGTCTTCGACCGTGATGCCGACCTTTTCGACCGGAGTGACCAGAAAATAATCATCCATGTCCTTGCGCAGAATCGAGGAAAAAAGCCGCACCAATTCAAACCGCCCAATCGGCGTTCCAAGGTAGAACCAGGTGCCGTCACGGGCGATCCGCATGTCCAGATCGCCACAAAACGGCGGATTCCACTTGTGCACCGGGGGCAGGCCCCTGCCCTTTTTCGCCGCTTTTGCAGAGGCCGCGATGCCGTCTGCCGACGGGGTCACGGGAATTTGTCCGCTCATAGTTTTTGC
Organism: Antarctobacter jejuensis; assembly: GCF_052266595.1. Lineage (NCBI taxonomy): Bacteria > Pseudomonadati > Pseudomonadota > Alphaproteobacteria > Rhodobacterales > Roseobacteraceae > Antarctobacter > Antarctobacter jejuensis. The sequence goes on from NZ_JBQQXJ010000015.1 coordinate 77,359, forward strand.
CATTCGCTTCGCAGTAGATACATAATTACACAAAGACATAGCACATAATGGAGTCATGACATGTCCGATCAAGCGGCAGCGACCGAGGATCTGGTCGCCGAGATCGAGGCGCTGGAAGACAAGCTGGCCGAGGCCAAGCGGTCTATCACTGCCCGGTTCATCGGGCAGGAGCGCGTCGTCGACCTGACCCTTTCGGCCCTTCTGTGCGGCGGTCATGCCCTGCTGATCGGCCTGCCCGGCCTTGGCAAGACCCGGCTGGTGGAAACCCTGTCGACGGTCATGGGCCTGAACGGCAACCGGGTGCAGTTCACCCCGGACCTGATGCCCGCCGATATCCTTGGCTCCGAAGTGCTTGAAACCGGGGCGGATGGCACCCGGACGTTCAAGTTCATCTCCGGCCCGATCTTCTGCCAGCTCTTGATGGCGGATGAGATCAACCGAGCCTCGCCCCGGACGCAATCGGCGCTGTTGCAGGCGATGCAGGAAAAACAGGTGACCGTGGCCGGCCAGACCCGCTCGCTGGAGGCGCCGTTCCACGTCCTTGCCACCCAGAACCCGATCGAGCAGGAAGGCACCTACCCCCTGCCCGAGGCGCAGCTTGACCGGTTCCTTGTGCAGATCGACGTCCCCTATCCTAACCGGAACACCGAAAAAGACATCCTTCTGGCGACCACCGGCACCGAAGAGGCCGAGTCGCACGGTGTCTTTACCGGGCCGGAACTGATCGCCGCACAGCATCTGCTGCGCCGGATGCCGGTGGGCGATGCGGTGGTCGAGATGATCCTCGATCTTGTCCGCGCCTTCCGCCCCGCCGATCCCTCCTCGCCCGAGCGGGTGAAGGACATTGTCGCATGGGGCCCCGGCCCGCGTGCCGCGCAGGCCCTGATGATGACCGTGCGCGCCCGCGCGCTGCTGCAGGGGCGTCTGGCCCCCTCGCCCGAGGACGTGCTGGACATGGCCAAGCCAGTTCTCGTGCACCGCATGGCGCTGACCTTCTCGGCCCGCGCGCGGGGTGAGGACATGGGCGCGCTGATCGACGAGGTTGCCGAGGGCCTGCGCCGGACAGAGGCCGCAGCGTGACGGCCACCGTCGCCCATCTGCGCACGCGCGCTCAGGAAGAGGCGAGCCGCTTTCCCGCGCTGCTCGCCCGCGCCGAACATCTGGCAGGCACGGTCCTGTTGGGCGAACACGGGCGGCGGCGATCCGGTCTGGGCGACAACTTCTGGCAATACCGGCCCCTGCAGGCCGGGGACAGCTATCGTCAGATCGACTGGCGGCGGTCGGCCCGCGGCGATGAACAGTTCGTCCGCGAACGGGAATGGCAGATCGCCCAAAGCGTACAGGTCTGGGTCGATCCCGGAGCCTCCATGCGCTTTGCCAGCCACAAGAACCTGCCGACCAAGGCGGATCGCGCGCGGCTAGTAGCGCTGTCCGCCTCGATCCTGCTGATCCGGGGCGGCGAGCGAGTGGGCCTGACCGGCTGGCGCCTGCCGCCGCGCCGGGGCGACCTGCAATCGCTGCGTCTGGCCGAGATGTTTGCCGAGGATGGCGAGGATGATTACGCCGAACCGGAGGCGCGCGGCATGTTGCCCAATGCCAAGGCACTGTTCGTGTCCGATTTCCTTGGCGATATCGAACCGGTCGAGGCCGCGCTGACCAAGGCGGCAGATCGCGGCGTTCGCGGGGTACTCTTGCAGGTGCTGGACCCGACCGAAGAGGCGTTTCCCTTTGACGGGCGCACGATTTTCGAAAGCGTGAACAAGACGATGCGGCATGAGACGCTCAAAGCGGGCGATCTGCGCGAGACCTATTTGCAGCGGCTGGCAGAGCGCAAGGCGCGGCTGGACGCGATCTGCCGCCTGACCGGCTGGCAGCATTTCACACATCACACGGACCAGACCGCGCAATCGGCCCTTCTCTGGGTCTATCGCGCGCTGGACGGGAGCCACGGATGACCCTTTTCGGCCTGCTCGGTTTCACGACGCCCTGGCTCTTGCTGGGGCTGCTTGCCCTGCCGATCCTCTGGATCATCCTGCGGGCGGTGCCGCCCGCGCCGATCCGGCGGATGTTTCCGGGGGTGGTGTTGCTCTTGGGCCTCAAGGATGAGGAACAGGTCACGGACCGCACGCCGTGGTGGCTGTTGCTGATCCGGATGCTGGCCGTGGCAGCGGTGATCATCGGGCTGGCCGGGCCGGTGCTGAACCCGGAAGACGACAGCGACGCGGCAGGCAACGGTCCGCTCTTGGTGATGATGGACGCCAGCTGGGCCTCTGCCGCCGACTGGCGCGGGCGCATGAATGCGCTGGACGGATTGCTGGCCGAGGCCGGGCGTGATGGCCGCCCGGTGGCGATCCAACGCCTGACCGATCCGCAGCAGGTGCAGTTCCTCAGCGCCGACGTGCTGCGCACGCGTCTGTCCGGTGTCCTGCCCGAACCGTGGCAGCCGGGCGAGGAAAACATGACCCGCGCGCTCGAATTGCTGCCCGAAGGTGAGTTCGATACCTACTGGATGTCCGATGCTCTGGCCCGCGTGACGCGCGCCGACCTGCTGACCGCGCTGGAATCCCGTGGTCAGGTGACGGTGTTCGAAGCGCCCCGGACCCTCTACGCGTTGAAACCGGCGCAGGTGGCCGAGGGCAACTTGCTTATGACGGCCCACCGTCTGCGCGCAGGCCCGGAAACAGAGGTCACGCTGGCCGGACATGGCCGCGACCCGGCAGGCAATCCCGCCGTGCTGATCCGCAGCCCTATCACCTTCGAGGCGGGCGCGCTGGAGGCGACCACTGAAATCGCCCTGCCCGCCGAATTGCGCGCCCGCATCGAACGGTTCGAGATTGAGGGTACGCGCAGCGCCGGGGCCGTCACCCTGCCCGACGACAGTCTGCGCCGGCGTGAGGTCGCCCTGATCGCCGGCAGCACGGATCGCGAGGGGCTGGAGCTACTTTCCCCCCTTCATTACCTGCAAAAGGCCCTGATCCCCACCGCCGATCTGCTGGATGGTGCCTTGCTGGACATCCTGCCTGCCAATCCCGACGTCATCATCCTTGCGGATGTAGCGACCCTGTCGGCGGCCGAGGAAGAGGCGGTTCTGGAATGGCTGGACAAGGGCGGGATGCTGCTGCGCTTTGCCGGGCCTCGACTGGCCGCCTCTGACATCAGCCGCGATGCGGAGGATCCCCTGATGCCGGTGCGCCTGCGCGCCGGGGGCCGCACCGTGGGCGGCGCGATGAGCTGGGGTGAACCCAAGGCGCTGGCCCCCTTTGCCAACGAAAGCCCGTTCTTCGGGCTGGCGGTGCCCTCTGACGTGACCGTCAACAGCCAGGTCATGGCCCAGCCCGACCCGACGCTGGCCAACCGTGTGATCGCGCAATTGTCGGACGGCACGCCGCTGGTCACGCGCAAATCCGTGGGCCAGGGGCAGGTTGTGCTGTTTCACGTCACCGCCAATGCCGAATGGTCGACCCTGCCGCTGTCGGGTCTGTTTGTGCAGATGCTGGAGCGGCTGGCGGTATCTTCGGCCACGACACAGCCAGAAATCGAGGACATGGAAGGCACCGTCTGGCAACCGGTCCGCGTTCTGGATGCCTTTGGTCGTCCGCGTGAGGCGGGCACCCTGCCCGGTGTCGACGGCCCCGACCTGATCGAGGCCCCGCTCAGCACCAACCTGCGCCCCGGCCTGTATCAGGGCGAGGACCGCAGCCTTGCACGCAACGTCGTCACCGCCGACACGGTTCTTGCCCCGATGGAATGGCCCGAACGGATCACGGTCGAGGGGATCACCCTGCCGAAGGAAAAACCGCTTGCCGGATGGCTGCTGGCGCTGGCGATCGGCTTGCTTCTGGCGGATGTGATCGCCTCTCTGGCGCTGTCCGGGCGTCTGCGCGGCGCTGTTTCGGCCTCTGTCGTACTGGTGGCGCTGACGTTGTTCCCTCAGGACGGTCTGGCGCAGTCCAACGACAATCCCTTTGGCGGCAGCGCGAGCGCCGAAATCCTCCCCGATACCGAGGTCGTTCTTGCCCACGTCCTGACCGGCAACAAGACCGTCGACGACCTTGCCCATGCCGGTCTGCGCGGCCTGTCGGAAACGCTGTATTTCCGCACCTCGGTCGAACCCTCACAGCCCAAAGGCGTGGATCTGGAGGCCGATGAACTGGCCTTTTACCCGATGCTCTATTGGCCCGTGACCACCGATCAGCCGATCCCCTCGCAAGAGGCCTATGCCAAGCTGAACACCTACCTGCGCACCGGCGGCATGATCGTGTTCGACACCCGCGATGCCGACATCGCCGGGTTCGGGGCCGCCACGCCCGAAGGGCGCAAATTGCAGCAACTCGCCGCCCCGCTTGACATTCCGCCGCTGGAGCCGGTGCCGCAGGACCATGTCCTGACCCGCACCTTCTACCTGTTGCAGGATTTCCCGGGCCGCTTTGCCGGGCGTGAAATCTGGGTCGAGGCCGCGCCGCCCGATGCCGAACTGATCGAGGGCATGCCCTTTCGCGACCTCAACGACAACGTGACGCCGGTGGTGATCGGCGGCAACGACTGGGCCGCTGCCTGGGCGATGGATGACCGGGGCAACCCGCTGGTGCCCATTGGCAGCGGCTTTACCGGCGAACGCCAGCGCGAGATTTCTTACCGGTTCGGGGTCAACCTCGTGATGCATGTGCTGACCGGCAACTACAAGTCCGACCAGGTCCACGTTCCGGCGTTGCTGGACCGTCTGGGCCAATAAGCGAGAGCAGATATGAACGGACAGATTGTATTCGACCCGCTGCTGCCATGGCCCGTGATCGCGGTGCTGGCGGCGCTTGCCCTTGCCGGAGCGGGCCTTGCGCTGTGGCGCGGGCTGTCGGGCTGGGCCCTGCGGTTCCTGGCCGGTGTGGTGTTGGTGGGTGCACTAGCGCAGCCGTCGTGGCAGGTCGAAGACCGCGCGCCGCTGGCCGATATCGTGCTGATGCTGGTGGATGAAACCGCCTCGCAGAAACTGGCGGACCGGGCAGACACAACCGAAGAGGCCGCCGACACGCTGCAGGCGCGCCTGCTGGCCCGCCCGAACACCGAAGTGCGCCGCGTTCCCGTGCCCGATGGCGAGGGTGATGCAGGCACCCTGATGATGACCGCCCTGGCCAATGCATTGGCCGAGGAACCCCGCGGACGTATCGCGGGTGTGCTGCTGTTGTCTGACGGGCGGCTGCATGACCTCGAACGCCTGCCCGATCTCCCCGCGCCGATGCACCTGATGCTGACCGGCAAGGAGACCGACTGGGACCGCCGCCTGATCGTTCGCAACGCACCCGCCTTTGCGATCCTTGGCGAAGAGGTGGAACTGACCCTGCGCATTCAGGACGACGGCGCCGCCCCAGGCGAGGCGCTGACCGATCTTCTGATCTCCGTCGACGGGGCAGAACCCCTGCGCTATCAGGTGGAAATCGGCGTGGACCTGAGCCTGCCCATCACCTTGCCGCACGGCGGGCTGAACGTGATCGAATTCACCGTGCCCGAGGCGGACAGAGAGCTGACCGACCGCAACAACAAGGCCCTGATCCAGATCAACGGCGTGCGGGACCGGCTGCGCGTGCTGCTGGTCTCGGGTGAGCCGCACGCGGGTGGACGCACATGGCGCAACCTGCTGAAATCGGACTCCAGCGTCGATCTGGTGCATTTCACCATCCTGCGCCCGCCGGAAAAGCAGGATGGCGTGCCGGTCAACGAACTCTCGCTGATCGCCTTCCCGACGCGGGAGTTGTTCCTCGACAAGATCAACGATTTCGACTTGATCATCTTTGACCGCTACAAACGGCGTGGCATCCTGCCAGCGATCTATCTTGATAACGTGCGCAACTATGTTGAACAGGGCGGCGCGGTTCTGGTGGCGGCGGGGCCGGATTTTGCCTCGGCGGATTCGATCTATCGCTCTCCCCTCGCAGACATCATGCCCGCAGAGCCGACCGCGCGCGTGGTGGATCAGGAATTCCGCCCGGCGGTGACGGATCTGGGCCAGCGCCATCCGGTGACAAGCGGCCTGCAGGGGGCGGACACATGGGGCCGCTGGCTGCGCCAGATCGAGGTCGATCCGATTCAGGGCGATGTGGTCATGTCCGGCGTGGACGAACGCCCCCTGCTGGTCTTGGACCGGGTCGGAGAGGGACGCGTCGCGCTCTTGGCCTCGGACCATGCATGGCTGTGGAGCCGGGGCTATGAAGGCGGCGGACCGCAGTTGGAACTGCTCCGGCGCCTGGCCCACTGGATGATGAAAGAGCCCGAGCTTGAGGAAGAGGCGCTCTGGGCCGAGCCTGCGGGCCAGTCCATGCGGATCATCCGGCGCACGTTGAATGAATTCGTGGGCTCCGTCACCGTGACCACGCCAGAGGGCGAAGAGGTAGAGGTGCCTTTGGTAGAGGTGAGCCCGGGCCGGTATGAAGCGATTTATGACGGGCCGGACATCGGGCTGTACCGGCTGGAGGAAAACGCCCTGAATTCGGTGGTCGGCCTTGGGCCGTCGTCGCCCCGCGAATTCGAGCAGACCATCGCCAGCGCGGCGGCGCTGACCCCGGCCATCGATCAGTTGCGCGGCGGGGTGATGCGGATCGAAGAGGGGCTGCCCTCGATCCGGGACGTGCGGGCCGGGCGGCCTGCGGCCGGGCGCGGCTGGATCGGGCTGACCCCGCGCGAGGCCTATGAGACGCTGGACGTGCGGCAGACCCCGCTGGCGCCCGAATGGCTGGTGCTTTTGATCGCCTCCGGGCTGATCGTGGGGGCATGGCTGCGCGAGGGGCGGAGCTGAGCTGTCCACGCGTGGACAGCTTAGGGGGAATGCAGGATCAATGGGTTACAGGGACGGTTTTACCGTCTGTTAGGATTTTGCCCGTTTGAAGGGGGGCGACGCGGCGGGGTGAACCCCGCCCTACGGCAGCTCGAAAACCGTGGACTCCGCGGCCCAGCCATCCACCGAACACTTGGCCCGGATCATCACCTGCCCCGTGCCCGCCGGGATGCGGATGCCGGATTGGGAGCGGGTGAAGGGCTGTTCGGTCTCATGCGGGTGCAACAGAACCCGCGTGCCCAGAACGCTGCCGTCGGGCAGTTCCACCCGCCAGCCGTCGGCGTAGTGGTCCCAGCCGGTGTCCGGGTGGCTGAGGGTGACGGAAAACCGCCACGTGTCCCCGGCGGCCTGTGCGGTGACGTTTTCGACAACCGGCGGATCGGCCAGGGCCGGCGCGGCAAGGAACGGGAGAAGGGCAAGGTATCGCATGACGCGACCCTAGCACCCGCAGACGCCGGATGGGATCACGAAGGGCGGAGCGGATCACCTGATCGTGTCGCCCGCCTGCATCAGCACCGCGCGTGAGTGGGAGGCGAATTCGCGCCGCAGGATCACCCCCATCGTCACCACGGTTGCCACCATCAGCGCCACAGGCCCCAGCAACCATGCCGCCGCGCCAATCCCGAAATAGACCGAGCGCAGCCCGCGATTGTAGCTGCGCGCGCCCGCGATGTTGATTTCAGCCGCCTTGTTTGCGCGGGGGAAGGCCGCCGGATCATCAGGTTCATTCGGCACCGCCGCCATCAGCACCGAGGCATAGCCGAACAGCCGGTGCGACCAGACGAATTTCAGAAAGGCATTGGCGGCGAAGAGCATCATCAAGAGCAGCTTGATCTCGAACACCACAACGGGATCGACCGTGGTGCCCAGATCCTGCGCCACGCCGCGCAGACGGTCGGCATTGCCGATCAGGGCAAAGCCGCCGCCGATGGCGATCATGCTGGCCGAGGCGAAGAACGCCGTGCCCTGTCGCAGGCTGGCCACGATCTGCGAATCGAAGATGCGCGGGTTGCGGGTGACAAAGACCTTCATCCATTCGCGCCGGTATTCGGCCATCAGGACAGAGGTGGAGGGCCGGTTTTTCGGCGGATGTTCCACAAGACGGGTGGTGCCCGCCCATGCCAGCAGCAAGAGCACCAATCCAGCGGCATCCCAATAGGTGAAGCCGTCGCGGATGGTTTCCCAGTCCATCACTCGAAACCCATCAGAACGGTTTGACCACCACGACCCAGAGGATCGCGATGGCGCCGATAACGCTGATTTCGTTGAAGATGCGCAGGTACATATCGCTTTCGTCGAACTGCCCCTTTTGCGCCCGGCGCACCAGCCGCCCGGTCCAGAGGTAATGCGCGCCCAAGAGCGCCACCAGCGTCAGTTTCACATGGGTCCAGACCGGAAAGCCCCAGTCCCATGCCAGCCAGAGGCCGGTCACGATGGCGATGATCCCAAGGCCGAAGGAAAACCGGTAGAGCCGAAAGGTCAGATCGCCCAGCGGGCCGTTTTCGCCCAGCCGCGCATGTTCGCGTTTCCAGTAGATGATCGCGCGCGGAACGGCGAAGATGGAGGTCATCCACCCCATGACGCAAAGTATGTGTATGATCTTGACCCAGGCCATGCGTGCTCCTGCCGCTTTTGGGGAACCTGCCCCGGCAAGGCGGGCAAGCGCAAGATGCCGCACCGAGGGAAGAGATTAGGATTGGCCTCTGCGCCGATTTTGGTTATATAACTTTACCAATTCACCCGATAGCCGCGCTGACTCGCGTCGTGACAGGAGTTGTGAACATGCAGATGCCAGAGCCGAACCCCACCATTCTGGCCCGCAAGGCGCGTATCGTGTCGCGGCTGCGCAGCGTCTTGCCCGAAGGCGCGGTGATCGACGATGAGGCAGAGACGCGCGCCTATGAATGCGACGCGCTGACCGCCTATCGCTGTCCGCCGCTGGCGGCAGTTTTGCCGTCGTCCACCGAAGAGGTTTCTGCGGTATTGAAGGTCTGCTTTGAAGAAGGCGTGCCCGTGGTGCCGCGCGGGGCGGGCACCTCGCTGGCCGGGGGGGCGCTGCCGACGGCGGATTCCGTGATCCTTGGCGTGGCGCGCATGAACGCGGTGCTGGAGGTCGATTACGACGACCGGTTCATCCGGGTGCAGACCGGGCGCACCAACCTGAGCGTGACCGGCGCGGTGGAGGAAGAGGATTTCTTTTACGCGCCCGATCCGTCGTCACAGCTGGCCTGCGCCATCGCGGGCAATATCGCGATGAATTCCGGCGGCGCGCATTGCCTGAAATACGGCGTGACGACGAACAACCTGCTGGGCGTGACGCTGGTGCAGATGGACGGCACAGTGGTTGAGATCGGCGGCGCGCATCTGGATGCCGGGGGGCTGGACCTCTTGGGGGTGATCTGCGGCTCCGAAGGGCAGTTGGGCGTGGTGACAGAGGCGACGCTGCGCATCCTGCGCAAGCCCGAGGGCGCGCGTCCCGTTTTGATGGGGTTCGATTCCAACGAGGTGGCCGGGGCCTGTGTCAGCGACATCATCAAGGCGGGTGTGCTGCCGGTGGCGATCGAGTTCATGGATCGCCCCTGCATCCGCGCGACCGAGGAATTCGCGCAGGCCGGATACCCGGATTGCGAGGCGCTGCTGATCGTCGAGGTCGAGGGATCGGAGGCCGAGATCGACGAACAGCTGGGCCTGATCCTGCAGATCGCGCGGCGGCACAACCCGGTGGAACTGCGCGAGGCCAAGGACGCGGATGAGGCGGGGCGGATCTGGCTGGGCCGCAAATCGGCCTTTGGCGCGATGGGCAATATCAACGATTACATGTGTCTGGACGGGACGATCCCGGTGAACGAACTGCCGTTTGTGCTGAAACGCATCGGCGAGATGTCGAAGGAGTTCGGTCTGGACGTGGCCAACGTCTTTCACGCGGGCGACGGCAACATGCACCCGCTGATCCTGTTCGACGCCAACAAGCCCGGCGATCTGGAACTGTGCGAGCAGTTCGGGGCTGAGATCCTGAAGCTGTGTGTCGAGGTCGGCGGCTGCCTGACCGGCGAGCACGGCGTGGGCATCGAAAAGCGCGACCTGATGGTGGACCAATACGATCCCGTCGATCTGGAGGTGCAGATGGCGGTGAAGGATGTGTTCGATCCGGGCTGGCTGTTGAACCCGGCCAAGGTGTTCCCGCTGGCCTCCTCCGAAGGGCGGCGGGCGCTGAAGGTGGCGGCGGAGTGAGTGGGGGCCAGCCCCCACACCCCCGGCGGTATTTGACAAGAGAAGAAACACGAGGCGCGGGACATGAGACCTGAGAGCGAGGCCGAACTGGCCGGGATCATTGCCGGGGCGGCGGAACCGATGCACATCCGCGGCGGCGGCACGAGGGCCGTTGGCATGACGACGGCGGCGCAGGTGCTGGAAACCGGCGGGCTGTCGGGGATCACGCTCTATGAGCCGGGCGCCTTGACGCTGGTGGCGCGGGCGGGGACGCCGCTGGCCGAGATCGAGGCGGCGCTAGCGGCGGAGGGGCAGCGGCTGGCCTTTGAGCCGATGGATCATCGCGGGCTGTTGGGCACGCAGGGCACGCCGACCATTGGCGGCGTGGTGGCGGGCAACGTGAGCGGGCCGCGCCGGGTGCAGGCCGGGGCAGCCCGTGATTTCATGCTGGGGGTGCGGTTTGTCGATGGCACCGGGCAGGTGGTCAAGAATGGCGGGCGGGTGATGAAGAACGTCACCGGCTATGACCTTGTGAAGCTGATGACCGGGTCCTGGGGCACGCTGGGCGTGTTGAGCGAGGTCAGCCTGAAGGTGCTGCCGACGCCGGAGACCAGCGCCTGCGTGATGATTGACGGGCTGTCCGAGGATGAGGCGCAAGAGGTGATGAGCGCGGCGCTGACCTCTCCCTTCGAGGTGACGGGGGCGGCGCATGCGCCCGGCAGCGGCAATGAGCGCCCGCTGACGCTGTTGCGGCTGGAAGGCTTTGCCGGGTCGGTCGCCTATCGCACCGGGCGGTTGCAGGAGATGTTCGCGGCGCAGGATTTGCGGGTCGAGACGGATGCCGGGCGGGTGGCGGCGCTGTGGCGCTGGATCCGCGATGTGGAGATGATGCAGGGCACCGGGGGCGATGTCTGGCGGTTCTCGGTCCGGCCCAGTGCCGCGCCCGCGCTGGTGGCGCAGCTGCGCCGGGCGCATCCGGTGGAGCGGGTGCTGTATGACTGGGGTGGCGGGCTGATCTGGGTCGAGGTGGCGCCCGGCACCGATCTGCGGCCCAAGGCGCTGGAGGGCCACGCGACCCTGATCCGCGCCTCCGAGGCGGTGCGGACCGCGCTGCCGGTGTTCCAGCCGGAGGTGCCCGCCATCGCGACGCTGACGCAGGGCATTCGCGCACGGTTCGATCCCAAGGGGTTGCTGAACCCCGGGATCATGGCCTGATGCTGCGACCGGAACTCATCGCGTTTCTGGTGACCTTTCTGGTGGGGCCGCTGCTGGTCATGCTGGTGCTGCGGCTGCCGGCGCGGATCGGCACGCTGGTCATCCTGTCCGCCACGGTGATCGGGGCGGCGGGGGCGGCGGTCTGGTTGCAGGAGCGCGCGCCGCTGGAATCGCTGGTGGCCTTCTGGCTGGGCTGGGTTCTGGCCGTTGCAATGGTGGCGCAGGCCGTGCGCCGCAGGATGCCGGGGCCGAAGGTGCGGCGCTGGACGTTGATCGTGGCGCTGATGGCGTCGACCCTGCCGTGGTTCGGCTTTGCCACCGCTCAGATGATGGTGTGAGATGCAGACGAGTTTTACCGAAGAGCAATTGAAAGACCCCGGCACCGCGCGGGCGAACCAGATCCTGCGCACCTGCGTGCATTGCGGGTTCTGCACGGCGACCTGCCCGACCTACCAGGTGCTGGGCGATGAATTGGACAGCCCGCGCGGCCGCATCTACCTGATCAAGGACATGCTGGAGAATGAGCGGGTGCCGGATGAGAAGACGGTCAAGCACATCGACCGCTGCCTGTCTTGTCTTGCCTGCATGACCACCTGCCCGTCGGGCGTGCATTACATGCACCTTGTCGACCATGCGCGCGAATACATCGAGAAACACTATGACCGCCCGTGGCACGACCGGGCGCTGCGCTGGATGCTGGCCAAGATCCTGCCCTATCCCGGGCGGTTCCGGGTGGCGCTGCTGGGCGCGAAGATCGGCAAGCCCTTTGCCAAGTGGATGCCCGATCCCCGGCTGCGCGCCATGCTGGAGATGGCGCCCAAGACCATCCCGCCGGTCAGCCGCAACGACGATCCGCAAAGCTTTGCGCCCAAGGCGGAGAAGCGGATGCGCGTGGCGCTGATGACGGGCTGCGCGCAGAAGGCGCTGAACACCGATATCAACGACGCCACGATTCGCCTGCTGACGCGTCTGGGATGTGAGGTGGTGGTGGCCAAGGGCGCGGGCTGTTGCGGGGCGCTGACCCATCACATGGGCAAGACCGGCGAAAGCCACGCCACGGCGGCCAAGAACGTGCGCGCCTGGACCGCAGAGATGGACGGTGCGGGGCTGGATGCCATCGTGATCAACACCAGCGGCTGCGGCACCACGGTCAAGGATTACGGCCACATGTTCGCGCAGCATGACCTTGCGGACGACGCAGCGCGGGTGGCGGGCATCGCCATGGACATCAGCGAGCTGCTGTCCAAGCTGGAAATTCCCGAAGGCGCGGCCAAGGGGATGCGCGTGGCCTATCACGCCGCCTGTTCGCTGCAGCACGGGCAAAAGGTCAAATCCGCGCCCAAGGACCTGCTGAAAAAGGCCGGGTTCGAGGTGGTCGAACCCGCCGACAGTCACCTGTGCTGTGGCAGCGCGGGCACCTACAACCTGATGCAACCGGAGATTTCCCAGCAGTTGAAGGCGCGCAAGGTGCGCACGCTGGAGGCCAAGACACCCGATGTGATCGCCGCCGGGAACATCGGCTGCATGATGCAGATCGGCGGCGGCACCGATGTGCCGGTGGTGCATACGGTCGAATTGCTGGACTGGGCGACAGGCGGTCCGAAGCCGCGATCGTTGACCTGACGCGAACACTCTGTCCCGCGCTGCTGCCGCATTTTCGCCTTAATTGGCTGAGATTTTGCGGGAAATAGCGCGGGAATGGATTGTGCGGAACGGTTTTTCAATTTTTATCAGCTTTTTCATCGTCTTTGCTGCCCCGGCCTTTGCGCAGGGTCTGTTTTCGCTCGACTCTGCCGAGGACGGTCGCCGCTGGGAGGCGGTGGGGCGGCTCGAAATCCGGGGAGAGGCCTTTTGCACCGGCGCGCTGATCGCGCCGCGGATCGTCCTGACAGCCGCCCATTGCCTGTATGACCCGGCCAGCGGTGAGCGGGTTGAGGTCGAGGAAATGCAGTTCCTTGCCGGTTGGCGCAACGGGCGGGCGGCGGCCTATCGGCTGGTGCGCCGCGCCGTGCCGCACCCCGATTTCATCTATGGCGATCCGGGCAATTCACGGCGGGTGCAGAACGACCTTGCGGTGATCGAATTGCAGCACCCCATCCGCAACACCTCTATCGAACCCTTTGCCACGGAACGCGGCCCGGATTCCGGTGCCGAGGTGGGCGTGGTGTCCTATGCGCACAACCGGTCCGAGGCGCCCTCCTTGCAGGAACTGTGCCAGGTCATGTCACGGCAGCAGGGCATGATGGTCCTGTCCTGCGCGGTGGATTTCGGGGCATCGGGGTCGCCGGTCTTTACCTTTGACGCGGGGGGGGCGCCGCGCATCGTCTCAGTCGTGTCATCCAAGGCAGAGGCCAACGGGACGCCCGTGGCGCTGGCCGCCGATCTGGATGAGCCGCTGCCGCTGTTGCTGACGCTGCTGAACGCCAAGCAGAACCCCGGTGCCGGGCTGGAACGGTTGAGCGCGGGCAGCCGCCGCGACACCGGCGCCAAGTTCGTGCGGCCATGAAGCGGCTGGTTGCCCTTTTCCTGCTGCTGGGCGGGCCGGTCTTTGCGCAGGCGCATTTCGACGTGATGGACCGGCGCGGGGAATTGCTGGGCTGGTCGGCCGTGGGGCGGATCGACACCGGGACAGGGTATTGCACCGGCACGTTGATTGCGCGGGACCTTGTGCTGACGGCGGCGCATTGCGTCTATGACGAGGCCGGGCGGGAGATCCCGGCGCAGCGGCTGCGGTTCCGCGCGGGCTATCACCGGGGGACGGAGATCGCGGCGCGCGGCGTGCGCCGCTGGGTGGTGTCGCCGGGCTATGTCGCCACGGCGGGGCGGCAGCTGGATGGCAAGATGATCGCCACCGACGTGGCGCTGTTGCAATTGGACCGCGACATTCACGGGACAGAGGCGGACCCGTTTTCGGTGCACGACCGCCCGGTCAAGGGGTCCGAGGTCAGCGTGGTGTCCTATGGCGAAGGCCGGTCCGAGGTGCTGTCGCGCGAAAGGCGCTGTGCTGTGACCGAACGCTATGCGGGCGGAGTGCTGGCCTTTGACTGCGACGTGACCTTCGGCTCTTCGGGGTCGCCGGTCTTTGCGCATGTGGACGGGCGGCTGCGGATCATGTCGGTGATCTCGGCGGTGGGCGAAGATGCGGACGGGGCGCACCGGGCCTATGGCATGGTGCTGCCCGCGCAGGTGGCCGGGCTGCGCAAGGCGCTGCGGCGCGAAGGATCATCGCCGGTGGTGGCGCAGGGCGCGCGGCGGGTGAAGGTGGGCGAAGGGGCCAAGCGGGTCCGCGTCGGCGAACGGACCGGCACCGGCGCGCGCTTCGTCCGGCCCTGAGCCGTGGTAGGGGGTCTTGAAACCCCGCAAAACGCTCCCCAAATTTCTGACACCGGGACGCCTGTGACAGGGTTCCGGACTGATCAGACGCCTGTCCCGGACGGGAAGGCGCCGCACACACAGGTATCGCTCAACGGAGGATTCCATGCGACATTACGATTTTGCCCCGCTCTACCGTGCCACTGTCGGTTTCGACCAGATCGCCGACATGATGGACCGCGTGCTTGCCAGCGACACCGCGCAGCCGGGCTACCCCCCGTACAACATCGAGAAGACGGCCGATGACAGCTATCGCATCTCGATTGCCGTGGCCGGTTTCGCCGATGAGGATCTGTCGGTCGAGGTGAAGGAGCAGGCGCTTGTGGTCTCTGCCCGCAAGGCGGATGAAAAGGCCGACAAGACCTATCTGCATCGCGGCATCGCCACCCGCGCGTTCGAGCGCCGGTTCCATCTGGCCGATCACGTCCGCGTCGTGGGCGCGCTGCATGAGAACGGCATGCTGCACATCGACCTGCAGCGGGAAATCCCCGAGGCCCTGAAACCGCGCCGGATCGCGATTGCGAAGCCCGATGCCGTGGCCATCGAAAAAGACGTGGTCGACGCCGAAACCGTGAACTGAGTACGGTGCCCGCGTCCCATCGCGGGCACCGCGTGGGCAATGGTGCCTTTCCGACAGGAAAGGTCACCGCCCACACCCCAGCCATCCAAAGCGCAACAGCGTGCCCGCGTCCCCGCGCGGGTGACGGTCAAGGGACGGTGGGCGGGGCGATGTGGCCCGCAGGGACACGAGCGTCGTCCCATCGTCCCATCGCAGGGGCCCCTTTCCGGGGGCCCTTTTTCGTTTTGTATTGACAATCCCGGACCGTCGTCCATGCAATCCTGCATGGACTGGCGCTCTGTCACCTTTGACTGGAACCGCGCGCGGGCCTTCCTTGTCACCGCTGAGGAAGGGTCGCTGTCGGCGGCCGCACGCGCGCTTGGCATGACGCAGCCGACGCTGGGCCGTCAGGTCACCGCGCTGGAGGACGAACTGGGCCTTGTCCTGTTCGAACGGGTCGGGCGGGGGCTGGTCCTGACGCAGGCCGGTGCGCAACTGATGAGCCATGTGCGCGCCATGGGTGAGGCAGCGGCGGGCGTATCGCTGGCCGCATCGGGACAGGCGCAGGCGGCCTCGGGCCATGTGGCCGTGACCGCCTCTGAGATCTATTCCAGCTGGCTGATGCCGCAGATCGCCCGCCGCCTGCGCGAGGTGGCTCCGGGCATCACGCTGGAGGTGGTGGCCTCGAACGAGATCCGCGATTTGCGCCGACGCGAGGCCGATATCGCCATCCGCAACACCCGCCCGGAAGAGGCCGACCTGATCGGCAAGATGGTGGGTGAGGACGAGGGCACATTTTATGCCACCTCCGAATACCTGTCCCGGATTGGCCCCATATCCGGGCCTGAGGACCTGACCCGGGCCGAATTCATCGGGTTCAAGGATAACGATGATTTCATGAGCGCGCTGCAGAAGCGTGGAATCGCGGTGACACCGGCGCATTTCCCGGTGCTGGCCTCATCGCATTGGGTTCATTGGGAGATAGCCCGCGCCGGGATCGGGCTGGGCACCGTGCCCTGCGGCCTGGGCGATGGCGCCCCCGACATGCGGCGGGCGCTGCCCGGGATCAGCTTTCGCTATCCGGTCTGGCTGGTGGCGCACCGGGAATTGCGGACCAGCCCCCGGGTGCGCATCGTCTGGGACCTGCTGGCCGAAACTCTGCCGGGGCTTTTGCACCAACCCGAATAGAGGGGGCGTCATGCCAAGGGCATGCTTGCAGCATGACCCCCGTCTCCCTGCGGTCGACTCCCCCGAGGTATTTTTAGCCCACAGAAACATGGGCGCGGCGCAGGCTGAAAGCGCGCGCCAAATGCGAATCGCCCCGCGGGGTTCCGCGGGGCGCTGAAGGTTGGACCGGGCCGGGATCAGTCGATCTTGCCGATGGTCCAGAAGAAGGTTTCGCCCGAGCTGTCGTCGACGCCGTCATTGTCGGTAGAGACCCAGGCGGTGCCGTCGGCGAAGATCGCCAGTCCTTCGACCTTGTCCATTACGTAGCCGCCGTAGGATTTCAGGTCGGGGATCAGGTCGCGCACCTCTTCCTTGGTGACGGTGGGCAGGTCGCCGCCCAGCGCGGCCGGGGTCATGTCGGCCATGGGGATGCGGTAGATTTTCTTGGTCACCGCCTCGGCGCCGATCTGGTTGTCACGTTCGACCACATAGACGTAATCGCCATGGGCCACGATTTCCGACAGGCCGACCCAGCCCTTGGCCGGTTTGGCCTTGGGGTAAAGGACGGCGCCCCATTCCCCCGTTTCGGTGTTGTAGGAGACCAATTTGACGTGGTTTTCGGGATCGTCTGCCCATTCGCGCTGCACCGCCATCCAGAGGGTGTCGCCGATCTTGGTGATGCCTTCGAACCCGAACCGCATTTCGACGGCGGTCAGTTCCGCGGGGATCATGATCTCGGCCGAGTTGGTCTGAATCAGACCATCCTTGGTGACATGGTAGATCGCGTGCGGGATGCCGCGTTCGGTGCGGCCCTCGGAAGCGACCCAGAAACCGCCGTTGCCGTCCAGCGTGATGCCTTCGAGGTCCAGCTTTTGCGCCGGGTCGCCGTTGGCGCGGTGGATCACGATGGCGTCCACGATCCGGGCCGGGGTCTGCGTGGTGTCGATCTTGAAGATCGTCGGCTGGAAGCCGTAGAAGCTGTCGTTCACGGCCCAGACGGTGCCGTCCTTGTCCGCCACCATGCCAGAGATGGCACCCCAGCCGATCAGGCGGTCAGCGCCTTCGGAGGTCAGCGTCGGGTAGATCGCGTCGGCGTCCTGATAGGCGTAGATCATGACATGGGCGCGCACGCCGCCGTCCTCGATCAGGTCGACCTCATTGGCAGAGACCAGCAGGTTGCGGTCAGGAATGGCGACGTAGCCCTCTGGCCCGATGCCCGAGGGCAGGATCTGCTTCAGGACCGGGGCAGCCGGGTAGGTGACGTCGTAGACGCCCACGGCAGAGCCGCGCTCGGAGCCGACGAAGACCAGTGGGGTGCCGTCGAACACGGCAGTTTCGATGGATTCGGGCTCGACGCCCTTGGCGTCGGAGCGTTTGTCCGGGTAGTGGCCGATCTGGATCAGCGCGTGTTCGAAGGAGGCACCGGATTCGTAGGTGACGGTGCCGTCCTTGTTGAAGATGGTCCAGCCGCGCGAGCCGCCGTCCATGTCGCCCTCATTGGCGATGGCGAAATGCGTGTCGTCGATCCACTTGACGGCATCGGGTTCGCGCTTGCGGGCGGGTTGCGATTTGTCGAAGTTCAGCGCGCCACGCTCATCAAGCGTGTCGATCCTGTCGAGGTCGACGGCACCGGCGGAGAAGTGGTTGAGGATCGACCCGTCGGCGGCAACCACCACGAGGTGGTTGTTTTCCTGCAGGGTGACGATGGTTTCGCCAAGGGCGTTGATGTCGACGAATTCGGGTTCGGGGTCTTCGTGGGCGATGTCAGCGAGGCCGGTCAGGTCGACGGTTTTCAGGTCGTCACAGGCCAGCGCGCCGTCCTTGATTTCGCCGATGACAAGGAACCCGGCGGGCAACTGGCCGACGCGGCCATCGCCGAGGTCTTCGTCCCGCTCATTCTCGATCGCGATGGAGATGCGTGTGCCGTCCTTGGAGACGGCGACCGAATCCGGCTGGCCACCCAGATCGCAGGTGGCGGTGATATCGCCGGTCAGCACGTCGACCACGGCGAGGTGGCCCGAAGGGGCGGTGTAGCTGGGGGAAGTGTTCACGCCGACGAAGGCGGTGCTGCCGGTAATGCCGACGGCGGTCGGCTCACCGCTCAGCGCGACATTGCCCAAGGGTTGCGGGCTGTGCGGGTCGGTGATGTCGATGCGACCCACGGCACCCAGCGGGCTGTCGGTGTAGACCAGCGTCATGCCGTCGGCGGTGGCGGCAATGATCTCAGCCGAGGTTTCGCGTGCGGTGTCTTCGCCATCCGCCATGTTCAGGTAGGTGCCGAACGAGGCGATGCGGTTGAAGTTCATGTCTGCCACGGCGGCACTGGCGGCAAGGGCCAGCGTGCTCGTCAGGCAGAGGGTACGGAAATGCATGGAAGTCCCCCAATGGTTGGTAGAGGGGGAGTGACCGGGAGAGGTAACAGGGGCGTGACGGTTTGGTGACGGAAAGGTTAAAAGGTGAGGCCCCCGCGGACTGCGCAGGGGCCTTTGGGATCTTGATCGCCGGTTTACTGTTTCAGGCTCTCGGTCAGGCGCATCAGGGTGATCGCCTCTTGCCGGTAGCCGAAGGGATCGTCGCCCTTGGCGCTTTGCGCCAGCGCGATGGCGTCGCCCATGCTCCACTCGCCGATCTGGTCGGAGCCGCGCAGGATCTGGCCGAACCCGGCGATGGCCAGCGCCCAGTCCGCCTCTGGCAGGGGGGCCGCGTCAGCCATGATCGGGGTTTCGATCAGCTTGCTGGTGTCCTCACCCGGCGTTTTGTAGCGCAGGCGAAGGAAACCCAGTTCGCCGGTGTCATCGGCGGCCGGCTGCGCCTCTTCTGCCGCATAGCGCAGCGGATCGGTCATGCGGGCAGGTGAGCCGACGGGCGTGATCGCATAGATCGCCGTCACCTGGTGGCCTGCGCCGATCTCACCGGCGTCCACCTTGTCGTTGTTGAAATCCTCACGCTTCAGCGCGCGGGTTTCATAGCCGATCAAGCGGTATTCGGCGACGAGGGCCGGGTTCCATTCGACCTGAATCTTGACGTCATTGGCGATGGGCACCAGCGCGCCGGTCAGCTGGTCCACCAGCACCTTTTGCGCCTCTGCCAGCGTGTCGATGTAGGACGCGATCCCGTTGCCGGTCTGCGCCAGCGCCTGCATGGTGGCGTCATCCAGATTGCCGCGACCAAAGCCCAGAACAGACAGGTAGGTGCCCTCATCCCGCTTGTCGGCGATGAAATCCTTGAGGTCGTCGGGATCGCTGATGCCGACGTTGAAATCGCCGTCGGTGGCAAGGATCACCCGCGTTACCGCATCCTCTTCGCCGTCCTTGGCCATCTTGGCGGCGGTGGCATAGGCCTGTTGCAGGCCCGCCTGCCCGGCGGTCGAGCCCCCGGCGCTGAGGTTGTCCAACGCGTTCAGGATTGTGTCACGGTCACTGGCCTTGGTCGGTTCCAGCGCCAGACCGGCGCTGCCCGCGTAGGTGACGATGGCAATGGTGTCATCCGCGTCCAACTGGCCCAGCATCAGGCGAAAGCTTTGCTTCAGGAGCGGCAGCTTGGTCGCGTAATTCATCGACCCGGAGGTGTCGATCAGAAAGACCAGGTTCATCGGCGGGCGTTCATCCGGCATCATGCCCTGCAGGCCGATGTGCACGATCTGCGTGCCTTCGACCCAGGGGCTGTCACTGACGCCCACATGGGTGGCAAAGGGCGCATCATCCGTAGGCGCGGGGTAGTCATAGGTGAAATAGTTCACCATCTCCTCGATCCGCACGGCATCCTTGGGCGGCAGCATCCCCTGGCTGATCGAATTGCGGATCAGCGACCAGGAAGCCGTGTCCACGTCGATCGAAAAGGTCGAGACCGGGCTTTCCGCAGTGACCTTGATCGGGTTGTCATCGGCCTCGGGGAAGGCCTCTGTGTTCGGTTCGGGCGCGATGACGATGGGATCGGGTGCCGGCATCGGCCTGGGTGCATGCATCGGCGGCGAGGCCGGCGCGCCGCGCGACATGTTCATCACCCCGGTTTCGAAGGACAGGCCGGGGTTACGAGGCGCACTGCCTGCCTGCGGGACATAAACCTCGTCCAAGGGTGCGGTCACGACCGGCGGTGTGGCCGGTGCGACCTTGCGCAGGGCAACCTTTGGCTTGGGGTCGCTGACCACGGCATCCGCGTCCAGCGAATCCAGGGCTGCGCCGACCTCTGCCTCTTCGCGCAGCGGGGTTGGGTCCGGCTTGGGCTGGGCTTCGGTTTTCACCGGAAGCGGCGAGACCTGCGGCGGTTGGCTGTCTTGCAGGACGGGGATAACGGCCACCATGGCGACGGCGGCCAGCGCGGTGGTTGCGGTCAGGAGTCCGCGGTTGGACAAATTGGCAAACATAATCTTGGCTCCTCTGAAAAGGCCGCCCTTTCGGGTGGGCTCAGAGGTCTGACGCGCCTGCGTCTCTGTTTCTTGGGCGCGGTCGAAATTTTTCATCGCCAGCGCGATGGCGTCGGCACGGCGCGCCGGATCGGGTTTGGGAAGGCCCGTATCGAACGCGCGCTTGAGATCGTCCAGATCGTCGCTCATACCTCGGCCTCCTTCATCGCCTTCAGTTTCTTCTTGGCCTCCGAGATCCGCCAACTGACGGTGCCCTCGGAAATCTCCAGAATCTGCGCCGCCTCCGCATGGGTTACCCCGTCCAGAACCAGCGCCAGTGTTTCCCGCAGATCGACCGACAGATCCCGCATGGCGGTCAACAGCCAGTCCACCCGCTCTGCCGCCTCGGCCATTTCGGCCTGACGCGCCAGTTCCCAGTCACCCCAGCCATCGGCGGCGCGGGCATGGGTCGAGGCGCGCCGGAACCGGTCCCGGGCGGCATTCACCGTGATGCGATAAAGCCATGTTGTCAGCCTGGCCTCTCCCCTGAAACTGCGCAGTTTCACGGGCAATGCGGCGCAGATGTCCTGTGCCAGATCCTCTGCCTCTGTCCGGCTGCCGGTCAGCCTGACCGCGTAGGCATAGACCCGGTCATAGACCCGTTCGACCAGCACGCCAAAGGCCTGCCGGTCACCATCTGCCGCCGCGCGGGCGAGGGATTCGTCACTGACTGTCATGCGCATCACATGAGTTGGACGCGCCGGAGCGCGCAATCCTTGGATACCTTACCAGATTTTTTTCGACGGCTTGGGCGCATCGCCTCTGGCGCTTGGCGGAAAGCCGAAGAAAGGGCGCCCGATCAGCCGTCCAGCAGGCGCGCCACCATCGGACTGTCGGGGGTTTCCAGCGCGTCGATCACGTCGAAGTGGTGTTTGCCCGCCTCGATTTCCAGCGCACAGTCCCAGACCACCTGCAGTTTCCGCGCCTGATCGATGAAGGCGGGGCGTTCGTCAGCCCCCACCCAGACCGTCACCGGCGCGGCGGGCGGCGGCGCGAAGATCGGGCTTTCGACGCGGGCCTCGGCCTCATCAATGCGCAGGTCCTTGTTCATCGAGGTCTGCATCAGGGGGCGCAGGTCCGACACCGGCGAAATCGGCAGGATATGCGCGACCCGCTCTGCCACCGTGGCCTCCAGCACCTTGCCCATACGGGCCACGAGGTGCCCGCCCGCAGAATGGCCGGTCAGGCGGATCGGCCCCGAAACCTCGGCAGCGGCGACGGACACGGCCTGCGCCACCTGCCTGGTGATGTCGGAAATCCGCACCCTTGGGCAGAGGTCATAAGAGGGCATCGCAACCGCCCAGCCGCGCGCCCGCGCGCCTTCGGCCAGATGGGACCAGTACGAGCGATCGAACCGCAGCCAATAGCCGCCGTGCACAAAGACAACGAGGCCCGCAGGCGATTTGTCGGGCAGGAACAGGTCCATCGCCTGCCTTGAGCCGTGGCCGTACATCAGCCCCAGCCGCGCGCGGCCCGCCACTGACATCCTTTGGCGATAGGCGGCGGCGCTGTCCGCCCAGCGGTCCGGATAGGCCTCTGCCCCCGGGATATGGGCGGCGTTGGCGTAGGCGTCGTCAAGCTCCATGCGGGTCTCCGTTTTTTCCTATACATTGCGCGCCTGTCCTGCTCTGGCTAGGGGCAAAAGGACATGGATGGCATGATGTGGGACGACACCGCCCATCAAATGACAGGACGCATGGAAAGATGATCGACCGAGTGGCCAAAGAGGACCCCCGGCTGGCCGATTGGCAGGCAATGGCGCGGGGCTCGGAGGGCTCTCCGTGGTTGCGCGCGGCTGAGGCCGAGGCGCTGGCGTGCTACGCCCTGCAATTCGGCGAAGGGGTTTCGACGATGGAGGCCGTGGCGACGCAGTTCCGCGAGCCGGTGCGGGATGTGTCGTGGGAGATCATCGGCGCGGACGCCGCAGGCGAGAACTGGGAAGATCACCGCGATCCGGCGCGCGCGCTGGACCTTGTGCGGCGCAAGCTGGCGCTGGCGCGGCAGGCGGGCGCGGTGCTGGAATACAAGCTGTGGTTGGCGCCCGGACCTGTCGCCGAACGCCTGCCAGAACCCTGAGCGGAGAGCCTCAGCCCGCCGCCGGATCCTCCAACCGGCGATACATCACCAGCGCGTCCACGTAGCCCTGAACCGGGTGCAAAAAGGCACCGGGCAGGCGCCCGACCACCTCGAACCCGGCGCGTTTCCAAGTCTCGACCGCCCGGGTGTTGGTGCTGACCACGAAATTGTACTGCATGGCGCGAAAGCCCAGCCTTGGCGCCTGTTCCAGCGAATGCGCCAGCATGGCCCGCGCCACGCCGCGCCCGCGCGCAGCCGGGGCCGTGACATAGCCGCAATTGCAGACGTGTGACCCGCCGCCCTTCTGATTGCGGACGATGTAATAGGTGCCAAGGATCTCACCGCCGTCTTCGGCTACAAAGACCCGCCGTTCCGGCCCCAACCAATAGCCCAGCGCCGCCTCACGCGGGATGTCGGGGTCGATCGTATAGGTGTCGCCCGCCCGGAACACCGGTTCCAGCATCGCCCAGACCGCGTCATGGTCCGCCCCGCCTGCCTTACGAATAATCATGCCTGCCCTTCCGTCTTGATGTGCACGACCGCGCCGCAGTGCTTGCAGTGCACCGCATCCGCATCGTGCAGGACCAGCCCGCAGGTCCCGCATTCATAGCGCACCTTGTTGGGCCGGATCAGCACCTGCACCAACCGCAGGAACAATGTCACCCCGAAAATCATCACGAGGACCGAAATCATCCGCCCCCACGGCCCCTGCAGGGTGATGTCGCCAAAGCCGGTGGTCGTCAGCGCCGTGACGGTGAAATACAGCGCATCGGCATAGTTCTGGATCTGCGGGTTCACCATGTACTGCGTGGCATAGACCAGCCCCGTCATGATGAACATGAAGACGGCGAGGTTCAGCACCGCCAGAACCACATCGTCATTGCGCCGGAAATAGGGGAAATCCCGCTTCAGCTGTTCGGACAGGTGGTAGGTGTGCAAAAGGCGCAGCGTCCGCAGCACCCGCAGGAACCCCAGTCCCTCACCGGCCAATGGCGCCAGAAAGGACACGATGGCGATCAGGTCCGCG
Organism: Antarctobacter jejuensis; assembly: GCF_052266595.1. Classification (NCBI taxonomy): domain Bacteria; kingdom Pseudomonadati; phylum Pseudomonadota; class Alphaproteobacteria; order Rhodobacterales; family Roseobacteraceae; genus Antarctobacter; species Antarctobacter jejuensis. The sequence goes on from NZ_JBQQXJ010000015.1 coordinate 101,210, forward strand.
ATGGTGGTTACCCGGGTCAGCAGGCGCAACCGGTTGGTGGAAATCCACATCCGCGCGCCGAACTCGGTCAGGATGATGACGCCGAACACCGCATCCACCGTTTCTACAAACGGACCGTGGTGGGAGAAGGACGTGGCGATGACAAAGAGGATGGTGACGATATCGAAGGTCAGCAGCGCATAGCGAAACCTGTGCGCCCGGTCACTCTCTCCGACATAGAGCTCTCGGATCTTGTTGCGCATCACGGGTCCTTTGGGGCTTGGCCGAACAATCAGCCCGCCAGCCAGATTTTTAGCTTGGCGGCGTCAGGCAAACCACCGGCGTGCACCAGTTTTCCATCCACCGAAACGCCCGGCGTCGATATGACACCAGCCATGGCGATGGACCGCGCATCAGAGATTTTTTCGACCTCGACGGCAACCCCGATGTCGGCAGCGGCCTCTTTGATCATTGCCTCGGTGGCGTCACAACGCTTGCATCCGGGGCCATAGACCTTGACGGATTTCATGGGTGGGGTCCTTTCAAGAAAGCGGTGACCGCACAGGTCATAGGAGGAAGTTGAAAAGATAGCCAGTGGCGAGGATACCCGCCGCCACCACGGCAATGAAGATCGCGATCAACCGCAGGGTCAGAACCTGCTTGAGAATGATCATCTCAGGCAGCGACAACGCGATCACCGACATCATGAAGGCCAGCGTGGTGCCCAGCGCCGCTCCCTTTCCCAACAGCGCCTCGACAATCGGGATGACACCGGCGGCATTGGTGTACATCGGCACGCCGACAACCACTGCGGATGGCACCGACCACCATGCCTCGCCGCCCATGATTTTCAGCATCATTGCTTCGGGCACATAGCCGTGGATCAGCGCGCCGATCCCGATGCCGACAAGAACCCAGATCCAGACCTTGCCGACGATCTCACGCACCTGATCGACCCCGATTTTCAGCCGGTCGGCAAAGGTCCGTTCCTCTTCGCCCACATCGACCGGCGGGCCGGCGTTCAGTTCACGCACCCAGTCCTGCAGATAACGTTCCAGACCCATCCGGCCCATGACGAAACCCGCAACCGTGGCAATGGTGAACCCAAAGACAAGGTAGACCGTCGCGATTTCCCAGCCGACAAGACCGTACAACAGCCCCAGCCCGACAGGCCCCACCATCGGACCTGCGATCAGAAAGGAAAAGGTGACGCCCAGCGGAATGCCCGCCGAGACGAATCCGATGAACAAGGGCACCGAAGAACAGGAACAGAACGGCGTCAGCACGCCAAGGACTGCCGCCAGCGGATAGCCCCAGATCTGCCGTTTCCCGGCCAGAATGGCCCGGGTCTTTTCCGGACTGAACCAACTGCGCAGTACGCCCGTGACAAAGACGATGCCGGTCAGCAGCAACAGGACCTTGGGCACGTCATAGACGAAAAAGGCGATGGCCTCGCCGGTATGGCTGTCCCGCGCGACCGGAACCAATGCGGTCACCCATTCCGAAAAGGGGATCAGCTGCTGATAGACCAGCCACCAGACAAAGGCGGCAACGGGAAGGCCCACGTACCACATCCAATCGGATGAGCCGCGCGGGTGGGCGATGTCATGTGTATCCGTGTTCATGTTCAGGCCAATTCGTTTACGCGTTCCGCGTTCAGCACGGCGGCGACAATCGCCGCGATTTCAGGGGGCAGATCGGGGTTGCGGCGAAACCGCACCCATTGCGCATCCCGCCGATTAGTCACCAGCCCGGCGTTGCGCAGTACCTTCATGTGGCGGGACATTCGGCTTTGGCTGGCATCAAGGCTCTCCAACAGCTCGCAGATACAGTGTTCGCCGCCATCCCAGATGACGGCAAGCGCTGCGCGGCGGGTCGGATCACAAAGGGCGGTCAGGACATCTTGCATGAGCGGGTAGATATGCGCCCTCGCGCATATGCGCGTTGACCCATGTCAATCGGCGCAGAGGTTCCTGCCCCTCCGACGCCGTATGTCCCACAACAAACGCCGGCCCCTCGCGGAACCGGCGCCTTCACTTACCGTAGGGCGGGGTTTACCCCGCCGCCCGGATCAGAACACCACGACCAAGCGGATCGATTCACCGGCGTGCATCAGGTCGAACCCCTTGTTGATCTCATCAAGGCTCAGCGTGTGCATGATCATCAGGTCGATCTCGATCTTGCCGTCCATGTACCAGTCGACGATCTTGGGTACATCCGTGCGCCCGCGCGCGCCGCCAAAGGCCGTGCCGCGCCCGGTCACTCTCTCCTAGCATAGAGCTCACGGATCTTGGTGCGCATGGCGGGTCCTTCGGTGGTCTCGCCGGACGGTAGGATGGTTATCAAGGAAGGGGAAGCCAAGCGCCTTGCAGAGGCGCGCCCGTTATCCTTTTTCGCGCAGCTTTCTGTAGAATCGCCTGTTCGCCTGAACGAACTGTTCCATTGCCTTGCCCAAGCCACCGAATTGGCGGTCCTTGAGAAACAGGAACCCCGAAAAGGCCGCGATCGCTGCACCTATGGTATCGATGATCAGGTCTGTCATCGTATCCACCAGCCCGGATTTCTGCATGTTCATGCCAAATAGCCGATCCATGCCGAATTCGAACACCTCCCACAACGCGCCGATCGACAACCCGACGCAGAACGCCAGCGCGGCCAGCGCCCACGGAGGAGCCGCGTATCTGTCGCCCTCGAACAGCATGAAAATCAGCAGAAATCCCATGAGGCCGACGCTGAGCGCGGATGTGAAGTGCAAAACGACATCCCACCACCAGAACCGCTCGTAGAAATCCGCGACCTCGCCCAGAAACAAGGACGCGAAAATAAAGCACACGATGGCCGTCAGGAACGGTCTGGGCAGCTCGATCCCGAGGTAGCCGGCGAAACGTTGCGGCAGAAAAGTCAGCACCAGTGTCGAAACGGCGACGAAGACCGCAGACCATGCCTGTGTCATCACGCCTGTGAGGGCCTCCATCACCAGGATCGCCTGGATCACGAGAACAACTATGGAGCTTTGGATGCGGAACATCTGGGCTTCTTTTGTCCGGTCTCCATACCAATATAGAGACTATGACAACTTCCGCACCCCTACGTCTCGCCAGTTACAACATTCGCGCCGGCCTTGGCACTGACCTGCGCCGCGATCCGATGCGGGTGCTCTCCGCCATTTCCGCGCTGGACGCGGATGTGGTGGTTCTGCAAGAGGCCGATTTTCGTCTGGGTGCGCGGCCCTCTGCCCTGCCTCGTGACATGATTGAGGCGGAGACCGGCCTGCGCCCCCTCCCCGTCGCCGACAACGACGTCAGCCTTGGCTGGCACGGTATCGCCATGCTCGCGCGGCCCGACCTGACCGCCACAAAGGTCAACCGCTACCCGCTGCCCGGGTTGGAACCACGCGGCGCGGTTGCGGTGGATCTGCCGGATTTGCGCGTCGTCGGTGTCCATCTGGGGCTGTTGCGGCACTCTCGGCGTCAGCAGTTGGACGTTATCCGCGATGCCTTGGATGCGCTACCCGGCCTGCCCACGGTCATTCTTGGGGATTTCAACGAATGGTCCCGAAAGGCGGGCCTTGGCCGTCTGGCGCGGCGGTACAAGATCCTCACGCCGGGGCGCACCTATCCCGCCACTCTGCCGCTCGGCGCGCTCGACCGCGTGGCCCATTGCGGGGCATTGGACATCCGGATGCTTGCGCCACCTTTGCGAAAACAAAAGGGACGCCACCCGTCTGACCATTTGCCGATCCTGGCCGAGGTGCAGCGTGCCAAGCGAGCACCGGCTTGTAACGCACAACAATAGACTGCCGGGCTGGAGGGGCGCCGTGGCCAAGGCTCTCTGCCGCCGGTTATCGGACGATCTGCGGCGCACCTGCCCAAATGAAAACGCCGGCCCCACCCGGAACCGGCGTTTCGCAATCGCATAAGGCGGGGAACGCCCCGCTGCGGTCTTAGAACACCACGACCGCGCGGATCGATTCACCCGCGTGCATCAGGTCGAACCCCTTGTTGATCTCGTCCAGCGTTAGCGTGTGCGTGATCATCGGGTCGATCTCGATCTTGCCGTCCATGTACCAGTCGACGATCTTGGGCACATCCGTCCGCCCACGCGCGCCGCCAAAGGCCGTGCCGCGCCAGGACCGGCCGGTGACCAGCTGGAAAGGCCGCGTCGAAATTTCGGCCCCGGCTGGTGCCACGCCGATGACGATGCTTTCGCCCCAGCCCTTGTGCGCCGCTTCCAGCGCGGTGCGCATGACGTTGACGTTGCCGGTGGCGTCAAAGGTGTAATCGGCACCGCCCCTGGTCAGTTCGACCAGATGCGCCACCATATCGCCCTCGACATCATTGGGGTTCACGAAGTCGGTCATGCCGAAATGTTCGGCCATCGGCTTCTTGTCGTTGTTCAGGTCGATGCCGACGATCTGATCCGCCCCCGCCAGCCGCAGGCCCTGAATCACGTTCAGGCCAATCCCGCCAAGGCCGAAGACAATCGCGCGGGACCCGATTTCCACCTTGGCGGTGTTGATCACCGCGCCGATGCCGGTGGTCACGCCACAACCGATGTAGCAGACCTTGTCGAAAGGTGCGTCGGGGTTGATCTTGGCCAGCGCGATTTCCGGCAGGACCGTGTGATTGGAAAAGGTCGAACAGCCCATGTAATGCAGGATCGGCGTGCCATCGAGCATCGAGAACCGCGAGGTGCCATCCGGCATCAGCCCCTGCCCCTGCGTCGAACGGATCGCCTGACAGAGGTTGGTCTTGGGGTTGAGGCAGTATTCGCACTGACGGCATTCCGGCGTGTAGAGCGGGATCACGTGATCACCCGGCTTCAGGCTGGTCACGCCTTCGCCCACTTCCAGAACCACGCCCGCGCCTTCGTGGCCGAGGATGGCGGGGAACAGCCCTTCCGGGTCCGCGCCCGACAGGGTGAATTCGTCGGTGTGACAGATGCCCGTGGCCTTGATCTCGACCAGAACCTCACCGGCTTTCGGCCCTTCGAGGTTCACTTCCATGATTTCAAGCGGTTTGCCCGCCTCCAGAGCCACCGCTGCACGCGTGCGCATCTTCTGTCCCTCCTGTGGATCGCGTTTGCGCCCACCCTGAGGGAAAGCGCCATTCGCCGCAAGCATCCACGCCCGCGCGGATGCCTGCGAAATTCGGCACGCGCCGGGTTATTTCGGCAGGCGCAGGTCCGTCGGCAGGCCAATCGCCGTGGTCTTGCCACCGGCGTCGTTGCTGGACTGCTGGGCAAAGACCCAGCCAACCACGGCATCGTATTGCAGCGCCGCAGTGCCCAGCGGCTCACCCGACTGCATGTTTGTCATCTCGACCCGCAGGGTCCAGACCTCATGATCGGCGCCAAAGGGGGACGTCGTGCTGGAACAGCAGGTCTGCGTCAGGGTGTTCTGCACCGGGCCTGCGCTGGACGGCTGAACCCAGGTGAGGGTCTTGCCCTCGGTCAGCGGCAGGAAATCCCGGTCCGGCAGGGTCACGCCCTCATCCGTCTTTGCCGCGCGCAGCGCCTTGGCCAGCGCGGCCCGGTCCCCGTCCGAGCGCCGCCAATTCAGATTGGCCACCGGGATCACCCCGTTCAACACCGCCTGCCCGGAAACCGTATCGCAGGTCGGCTGGCCCCGGCGGAGCTGTTCGTAGCAGAGTTCCGTCAGGACGAGATCGCCCTCGGCCCCCAGGAAACGGGTGGTATAGCTGGTCTCGAAGATCGGATCACCGATCGGGGTGGCGCCGGAATAGACCTTGTACTGGGTGTCCATTTCCGTGCCCGGGACGGGCTGCGCCACGGCGCTGGTGGCGAAAAGGCAAATTGCGGCAAGGGGTGCGATACGAGGGATCATCCGTGCTCCAATCGTCAGGTCAAATTTTCCCGGAAAATCGGAGAAAAAATCATGGGATTCAATCCCTTTCCCCAAATTTTATGCATGCTCGGCCAAAAAATCCCGCGCTGCACAGGGCGCAGGCCGACTCGACTCCCTGCATCGCGGCGTATAGAACAAAATGAGAACATGCTGCGATTCCCATGCCCCACCGCCGTATCCTCTCGCTCTGGTTTCCCCGCCTCGGCGCCGAAAGGCTGATCCGGGCAGAGCCGCATCTGGCCGATATCCCCTTTGCCACCGTCGCGCAGGAGGGGCCCGCACAGCTGCTCTCTGCCCTGTCGATCCGCGCCTCTGAGGCCGGTCTGACCCGCGGCCAGCCGCTGCGCGATGCCCATGCCATGTGCGCGGGCCTGCTGACCCGCCCGGCGCAACCGCACCGTGAGGCGGCGTTTCTGGGCGCGCTGCACCGCTGGGCGGGCAAATTCTCTCCCTGGGTTTCGGCCGATGTGCCCGACGGCCTGGTGATCGACCTGACCGGCTGCGCGCATCTCTTTGGCGGCGAGGACCGGCTGGCCGAACAGGTCAACCGCGACTGCGCCGATCTGGGCCTGTCGGTCCGCCTTGGCATCGCCGATACGCTGGGCGCGGCATGGGCGCTGGCGCGGTTCTCGCGGCAGACGCCGGCCCATGCCCGATCCGGCGACGCCATCGACCAGGAGGCGCCCGCCACCCGCGCCCGCGCTGGCAAACGCCGCCACTGGGAACGCGGCGGCGCCACGCTGACCAGCCCGACCGCCCCCGCCATACAGCCCTGCATCGCGCCACCGGGGCAAAGCTGGACGGCGCTCTCGCCGCTGCCCGTCGCCGCCCTGCGGCTGGACCCGCTGGTCACCGAACAGCTGACCCGCCTCGGGCTGCGCCGCATCGGCGATCTGCTGGGCCAGCCGCGCGCACCGCTGGCCCGCCGGTTCGGCCGCGCCCTGACGCTGCGCCTCGATCAGGCCACCGGTGCCGCGCCGGAACCGATCTCACCCGCCGCGCCGCCAGACCGCTTTGCCCTGCGCATGTCCTTCCCCGATCCCATCGGCCTGCAGGACGACGTCGAAGAGGCGCTGTCGCGCATGACAGACCGCCTGTGCGAGCGTCTGAAGGCGCGCAATCGCGGCGTCCGCACCCTGCGGATAGAGGCGCACCGCTGCGATCACCAGATGCAGTGGCAGACCGTCACCTGCGCCACCGCCACCACGCAACCGCACCGCCTGATGCCGCTGATCCGCCTGAGGCTGCCAGAGATCGACGCGGGCCCCGGCATCGACATGCTGCGACTGGAGGCCCAGCACCACGAAGCGCAACATGCCCGCACCCGCGCCGGTCACCTTGAGGCCGCGCAAAAGGGCAGCCGCCGCCAACACGGCGGCGCCGCGCTGGAGGACCTGACCAGCCGCCTTGGCGCGCGGCTGGGGATGGAGGCCGTGACCCGCCGCGCCCCCGCCGACAGCCACCTGCCGGAGAAATCCGCCCTCACCCTTGCCGCCGCATGGTCGGACCCGGTGCGCGACTGGCCCGTGCCGCCCGCGCCACGCCCGCTGACCCTCTGGCGGCCCGAACCGGTGACCGCCCCCGACAGCAGCGACCCGCCGCAGGCCTTCCGATGGCGCGGGCGCGACTGGCAGACAACCGGCGCAACCGGACCGGAACGCATCGCCCCCGAATGGTGGCTGGACGACCCCGATTGGCGCTCCGGCCCGCGCGACTACTGGCGCGTGGACACCGACCGGGGCGACCGGCTGTGGCTGTTCTTTGCCCATGGCGGAGAGACATCACCCGGCTGGTTCTGCCACGGCGCCTTTGCCTGACCGTACTCCGGGCCGCACGCCCACTGGCCAAACGCCCGCCGCCATGCCAAAAGCGCGCCGCAACCTCAGGGGGACACGGAATGCTCATCGCCTCGCTCATCGCCAGACCCGGCCAACTGGACCCTGCGCTGGTCGACAGCCTGCGCAACGCGCTGGGCGGCGGCATGGCCAGCTGGCTCTCCGCCGATGAGGCCGCCGAATTCCCCATCGAAACGCCCCCCGCCAACCTCGATCAGATCCGCGCCTCCATCGCGGACATGGCGGATCTCAACATCCTGCCCGCCGAGGGGCGGCAAAAGAAGATGCTGCTGGCCGACATGGACAGCACCATGATTCAGCAGGAATGCATCGACGAACTGGCCGAGGTGGCAGGCGTCGGCGACCGTGTCCGGGACATCACCGCCCGCGCCATGAATGGCGAGCTGGACTTCGAAGGCGCGCTGATCGAACGGGTCGGCCTGCTCCGGGGCCTGCCCGAAACTGTCATCGACGAAGTCATGCAAAGCCGCATCACCCTGATGCCCGGCGGCAAGGCCCTGCTGGACACCATGCATGCGGCAGGCGGCCATTGCGTCCTCGTCTCGGGCGGCTTCACCGCCTTCACCGCCCGCGTCTCCGCCCTGCTGCGCTTTGACGAAAACCGCGCCAACACCCTGCTGGCACAGGATGGCAAGCTCACCGGAGAGGTCGCCCGCCCGATCCTCGGGCGTGAGGCCAAAGTGCAGGCGCTGGAAGAGATCACCGCGCAACTGGGCATCGCGGAACAGGACGTGATCGCCGTGGGCGACGGTGCCAATGACCTTGGCATGCTGACCCGCGTCGGTCTGGGCGTCGCCCTGCACGCCAAACCCAGCGTTCAGGCCCAATGCGGCCTGCGGGTGAACCACGGCGACCTGACCGCCCTGCTCTATCTTCAGGGGTACACAAAGGCGGACTTCGCGTCGGCCTGATCGCGCAACCTCCCGGTTTCTTTGGGCTTCCAAATACCCTCGGGGGAGTCGACCGCAGGCCGAGGGGGCAGCGCCCCCTCTTACCCCGCCAGTCCCGCCACCGGGCGGATTTCGCCGGTCACCAACCCATCCCAGTTGCGCACCGGCGGGTTGAGGAAGCGCGCCACATCCGGATGCCCGGCCTCAAGCACGCCCAGCCGCACCAGAAGCGCCGCGATGGCACAGTCCGAGGCCCGCGTCGCCCCGTCGGCGATCTTCAGCGAGATCCCCAGCCCACGTTTCGGCAGGATGGCCACGAAATAGCCCTCGGCCCCGGTCTTGATCGCCACCGGCTCACGGGCTGCGCGCATCAGGAGGGTACAGGCCCGCCCCTCGCCCGCCACAAGCTCCGGATGCGCGATCATTGCCGCCACCAGATCGGCGGCCGCCCTCGATTGCGCGTCAGACCGTTCGGCGGCAGTGGCGAAAAACGCCATCGCCCGCGCCATGCCCAGCATCGTGGTGGCGGAATTCGGCGCCGAACAGCCGTCGATCCCGAAACCCGGGCTGGCCTCACCCGTCACCTCTTCAAAGGCCGCGCGGCAGGCCAACTGCACCGGATGGTCCGGCGACACGTAATCCGGCCCGGCCTTCAGATGCCGCGCAAGGGTCAGGAAGCCCGTGTGCTTGCCCGAACAGTTGTTCAAAACCCGCCCCGGCGCGCGCCCCTCGCGGATCATTTCGAATCGCAGGTCCTTGTCCCGCGAGGGCTGCGGGCCACAGATCAGGTCCTCTTCGGCGAAACCCATCTCTGACAGCCAGGCGCCGACCTTTCGCGCGTGCAACGGCGCGCCCTGATGGCTGGCACAGGCCAGCGCCAGCCGTTCCGTCGACAGGCCGACCGCGCGCGCCGCCCCGGAGGCGACCAGCGGCAGCGCCTGAATCATCTTCGCGGAACTGCGCGGCAGCACCACGGCCCCCGGATCGCCCCATGCCTCGACGATCAAACCCTTGTGATCACAGATGACCGCATGCCCGGAATGATGGCTTTCCACCACCGGACCGCGGATGATTTCGACCATGGGAACTGCGGTCATCGGGCTATCTCCAGAGAGTTGAGCGATAATCTGCCACCGGGGCTTTTCCGCCGTGTTTTTTTCAGGCTATTGTCCGCGCGTCGAGAGAAAAGGCCCATATTGTGCGACAAGCGTCGGGACACGCCGCGCGCAAGGGAATTGAAGGCAAATGCATCTGGAGGCAGCAGGTATGATTTCTGGTCTGGTTCGGGGAATGAGCGTCGCGGCGCTTCTGCTGGGCGCCGCTGCAGCGGGCGCGCAGGAGAGCAGCACAGCCCGCGTGGACGCCATGACCGACTGGTCGGTCTTTGAGGAGGCAAGCCCACGCGAATGCTGGGCCGTGACCACCTACAAGGAAAGCGTGAACACCAAGGATGGCCGCGTGGTCGCCGTTACGCGGGGTGAGATCCTGCTCATGGTCTTTTATCGCCCCGATGCCGGGGTGAAGGGACAGGTGGCCTTTACCGGCGGCTACCCCTTTGCCAAGGGGTCCACGGTCAAGGTCGCCATCGGCGACACAGAGTTCGAACTCTACACAGAGGGCGAGTGGGCCTGGCCCGCGACACCGCAGGACGACGTCAAGCTGATCAACGCGATGAAGCGTGGGGCGGATGCCGTTGTGTCCGCCGAGTCCAGCCGGGGTACGCAGACCAAGGACACCTTCTCGCTGCTGGGCTTTACCGCAGCGATCGAGGACGCCGACAAGCGCTGTTCGTAACGGCGTGAACGGCCTTGCGGCCGTTTGGAGCGTATTTGAAAAGAGAAGAAGCGGGGGCCGCGTGACGACGTGTCATTCGGCCCTTTGGCATTTGCGGCGAATCCTGTATACGGCGGGCTTCGCGCCAGACAGGAGCCTTTTCGCATGACTGCGACGACGCCCATTACCCAGGATCTCGTGACCATCCCCCGCAAGCTGCCGGAGGGACCGGTCAACCTTGTCGGTCTGACCCGCCCGCAGTTGCGCGAGGCGCTGCTGACGGCTGGCACGCCGGAAAAGCAGGTCAAGATGCGGGTGAACCAGCTGTGGCAATGGCTGTACCATTGGGGCGTGCGCGATTTCGACGCGATGACCAACCTCGCGAAACCCTATCGCGCCATGCTGGCCGAGAATTTCGTGATCGCCCTGCCGGAGGTGGTGTCGAAACAGGTCTCTGCCGATGGCACCCGCAAATACCTTGTGCGCATCGCGGGCGGGCATGAGGTCGAGGTGGTCTATATCCCCGAGGCGGATCGCGGCACGCTGTGTATCTCCAGCCAGGTGGGCTGCACGCTGACCTGTTCCTTCTGCCACACCGGAACGCAGAAACTGGTGCGCAACCTGACGGCGGGCGAAATCGTCGGCCAGATCATGCTGGCGCGCGACGATCTGGACGAATGGCCCGCGCCGGGCACCGGCACCGGGGTCGATGGCCCGCGCCTGCTGTCCAACATCGTGCTGATGGGCATGGGCGAACCGCTGTACAATTTCGACAACGTGCGCGATGCGATGAACATCGCCATGGACGGCGAGGGCATCGCCCTGTCGCGCCGCCGCATCACGCTGTCCACCTCCGGCGTTGTGCCGGAAATCGCCAAGACCGCCGAGGAAATCGGCTGTCAGCTGGCGGTCAGCTTTCACGCCACCACCGATGAGGTGCGCGACAAGCTGGTGCCGATCAACAAGCGCTGGAACATCGAAACGCTGCTGAACGCGCTGCGCGAGTACCCGCGCCTGTCCAACTCTGAACGCATCACCTTTGAATACGTGATGCTGAAGGATGTGAACGACACCGACGACGACGCGCGGCGCCTTGTCAGCCTCATCAAGGGCATCCCGGCCAAGATCAACCTGATCCCCTTCAACGAATGGCCCGGCTCTCCCTACCAGCGGTCAGACTGGTCGCGGATCGAACGCTTTGCCGACATCATCTACAAGGCCGGTTACGCCTCTCCCATCCGCACCCCGCGCGGTGAGGATATCATGGCCGCCTGTGGCCAGCTGAAATCGGCCACTGAGCGCGCGCGCAAATCCCGCGCCCAGATCGCGCAGGAAACCGGCCTCTCCTGACCCGGTGAAAAAATTCACTCGGGGGTCTTTACCTTCCCGTGACTGGAAGCCCTATATCCAGTCGCAGGAGGCAAGACTCATGAGCGTTTTACGTTTTGAAGTGACCGGAATGACCTGTGGCGGCTGCGCCGGGCGCGCCACCCGAGCGCTTGCCGGTGTCGAGGGCGTGGCTGAGGCCAATGTGAACCTCGCCAGCCGCATGGCGACGGTGAACACGGATCAACCGGCCACGGCCCTGCAAGCGGCGCTGAAGACCGCCGGGTATCCCGCCGCCGAATCCCGCATCCGCTTGGAGATAGACGGGATGAGCTGCGCCTCTTGCGTGGGGCGGGTGGAAAAGGCGCTGAACGCGGTCCCCGGCGTGATCGAGGCGCGGGTGAACCTGACCGCACAAAGCGCGGAGATACGCGCGCTGTCCGGCAGCGTCACGGCGGACACCCTTGCCCAGACGGTGACGCAGGCCGGTTATCCGGCCACGCCGATTGACGGCGATACCGGCCCCGACACCACGGAACGGCAGGCACAAGAGGCCCGCGCGCTGCGGCGCGACACGCTGATCGCGGGGGCGCTGACCCTGCCGGTGTTCTTGGGCGTCATGGGCGGGCACCTGATCCCGGCCATTCACCACTGGATCATGGGCACCTTCGGGCAGACCGCGTGGTGGGCGATACAATTCGTGCTGACCAGCGCCGTGCTGATCGGCCCCGGACGGCGTTTCTATCGCATCGGCCTGCCGCTGCTGGCCAAGGGCACGCCGGACATGAACTCCCTTGTCGCGCTCGGCACGCTGGCGGCGTGGGGCTATTCCACCATCGCGCTCTTTGCTCCCTCCCTGCTGCCCGCCAATGCCCGCGACGTCTATTTCGAGGCGGCCGCCGTCATCGTCACCCTGATCCTGCTGGGCCGCTGGCTGGAGGCGCGCGCCAAGGGCCGAACCGGTGCCGCCATCCGGCACCTGCTGGACCTGCGCCCCGACACCGCCCGCGTTGAACGGGACGGCACAACGCAAGAGATCGCCGCGACCGACCTGCAAAAGGGCGACGTGCTGCACATCCGCCCCGGAGAGCGGATTCCCACGGACGGCGTCGTGCTGACCGGGCGCTCCTTCGTCGAGGAAAGCATGGTCACCGGCGAACCCGCCCCGGTCGAGAAATCCGACGGCGCGCAGGTCATCGGCGGCACGGTCAACGGCGCGGGCGCGCTGCGCGTCCGGGCAGAGGCCGTGGGGGCCGACACCGTGCTGTCTCGTATCGTGGCGCTGGTCGAACAGGCGCAGGGGGCCAAGCTGCCGATTCAGGCGCTGGCCGACCGGGTGGTGCTGTGGTTCGTGCCAGCGGTGCTGGTCATCGCCACGCTGACGGTCCTGACTTGGCTGCTGTTTGGTCCCGGCCTGACCCATGCGCTGGTTGCCGGGGTTTCGGTCCTGATCATCGCCTGCCCCTGTGCGATGGGTCTTGCCACGCCGGTGTCCATCATGGTCGGCACCGGGCGCGCCGCTGAACTGGGCGTGCTGTTCCGCAAGGGAGAGGCACTGCAACGGCTCGAAGACGTGGGCGTCTTTGCCTTTGACAAGACCGGCACCCTGACCGAAGGCCGCCCCGCGCTGACCCGCGCAGAGGCGCTGCCCGGCTTTGATGCGGAAACCGTGCTGGCGCTGGCCGCCAGCGCCGAACAGGGATCGGAACATCCTATCGCGCGCGCGCTCTTGCAGGCCGCCGGATCGGTGGACCCTGCCGAGGAGCTGCAGGCCATTCCCGGTCACGGCCTGCGGGCGCGTGTCTCTGGCCGCGATGTGCTGGTCGGCAACGCCCGGCTGATGGCCCAGGAGGGTCTGGACCTCTCGCCGCTCTTCACCACCCTGAACGAGATGGAACAGGCCGCGCAGACACCCGTGCTTGTCGCCATTGATGGGCAATTGGCCGGGGCCTTTGCCGTGGCGGACCGGGTCAAACCCGGCGCGCGGCAGGCGGTTGCCGCCCTGCGCGAGGCCGGTGTGCAGGTTGCGATGATCTCGGGCGACGCCCGCGCCGTGGCGCAGGCCATCGCCCGCGATCTGGGCATCGACCATGTCGAGGCAGAGGTATTGCCCGAGGGCAAGGTCGAGGCCGTGCGCCACCTGCGCGACCGGTTCGGCGCGGTTGCCTTTGTCGGCGACGGCATAAACGACGCCCCTGCGCTGGCAGAGGCGGAGGTGGGCCTTGCCATCGGCACCGGCACCGATGTCGCCATCGAAAGCGCCGATGTGGTGCTGTCCTCTGGCGCGGTAGCGGGGGCGGTCAACGCCCTGCACGTCAGCCGCCGGGTGATGCGCAATATCCGCCAGAACCTTGTCTGGGCCTTTGGCTACAACGTGGCGCTGATCCCGGTGGCCGCCGGGGTGCTGTACCCGCTGACCGGTCTGCTGCTGTCGCCCATGCTGGCAGCGGGGGCGATGGCGCTGTCCTCGGTCTTTGTCCTGACCAACGCGCTGCGCCTGCGCCAGCTGGACCACGCATTGGCAGAGGAACGGCCCCCCGTCGCACCCGTGCAACAGGAGGCAACGGCATGAACATCGGACAGGTTTCGGAACGAGCCGGGTTGCCGGCAAAGACAATCCGCTATTACGAGGACATCGGCCTTGTGACCCCCCTGCGCAACGCCAACGGCTACCGCGCCTTTCGGGAAACGGATGTGCACAAGCTCGCCTTTCTGGCGCGGGCGCGGGCGCTGGGATTCTCGATCGAGGACTGCCGGATGCTGTTGGCGCTCTATGAGGATGAAACGCGCGCCAGCGCCGATGTGAAACACGTGGCAGAGGAGCACCTGACGCGGATCGACGAAAAGATCGCCCAGTTGCAGGGGATGCGGGAAACCCTGTCCTCTCTGGTGCATGCCTGCCACGGCGACGACCGCCCGGATTGCCCGATCCTGAAGGACCTCGCCGACGGCGCGTGAGGGGCACAATTCCTAAGGCTTCGTAAATTCGCCTCTGGAAACCATTGATTTCATTAGACCGGGTGCGTGTCCACGCGTGGACACCTGTTCAGCCGGGCACGGGTGTCGGCTCACCGACCCCCGTGGTTTCCAAAGGCAACGGATCGGCCTGCATGGAGCGCTCTATCTGCGCCCGCGACACCTCCCAGCCTTGCAGGACCAAGGCGACCGCCTGCTCGGCGTCGCCCGCCTCTATCGCGGCAATCAGTGCCTCATTCCGTTGCACGGCTCGTTTGAGCAGCTTCTTTTCCTTCCTTGTGTCCGGACGATAGAACCCCAGACCAAGGCGCGTGTGATCGATCAACATGCGCCGCAGCGCGGGCAGCAGGTAAGGGTTGTCCGCGACCTCCCCCAAACTCAGAAGGAAGACATGGTTTTCCAGCGCGGCAGCGGTCGGGTCCCCGGCCTGCACGGCCGCAAGGAAGCGGGATTGAATCTGCCTGAGCGTGTCGAGACCCGCAGACCGGTTGGACGCTGCCAGCCGGGCAAGGCTGGAATAAAGCAGCGGCGCGGTCTGGAACAGGCTGCGCAAGGTGTCCACGTCCATCAGGGCAACCCGCGCGCCCCGATTCACCTCCAGCCGCAGATAGCCCTCTCCGGCAAGCGCCTGAAAGATCTCGCGCAATGGCGTGCGGGAGAGGCCGTATTCGCCGGCAAGCTGGCTTTCGTCCAGTTCGCTTCCCGGCGCCAGATCAAGCGAGAGTATGCGCCGTTTCAGCGCGGCTTTGCAGGTATCCTTGCGTGTTGTCGGCATTGCATCCCCTTTGCACATCTTTTGTGTACGTAGGAAATGCAAGTTGGGTCAAGTTATTGAGGTGAAAACGCGATCAGTGCGCGTGGCCGGCGTGCCCGTGCTGGCGGGCATCCGCGGGTTCGATTGCCACGTCGATTTCCAGCTCACCGGCAGTGGTCCGCAGGATCACCTCCCAATGGCCGCCCTCCCCCAGCGGTGCCGCCAGACCGTCGAAACGAATGGCCAGACTGTCCGGTGCCAGGTCCAGCTCCTTGCCCGGCGCGACAGGGATCGGCGGCAGGGGGTCAAAGGTCATTTCCCCGTCTTTCATGCGAAAGCCGACCAACTGCCCCTCCGGCCCGCCGTCAATCCGCGCGCCGATGATTGCGACCGGGGCGTCGCCTTGGTTGTGCAGCTCCATGAACAGCCATGCATGATCGTGATCGGTGGCATTTGTCCACGGGTGCAGGATCTCAAGCCCGCCGATCTCAAAGGCATGCTCCGGATCGGCGTGGTCGTGGCCCTCTTCAGCAGGCACCGGGGTGGCAAGCAGCAGGGCAACGGCGAGCAGATGTCTCATTTCTGAAGGTTCTCCACGATGGGGCGTGTCAGGACGACCAGCGCCGGAACAAGCGACAAGAGCGAGGTGGCGGACAGGAAGGCCAGCGCAAGGTTGACCTCGGACCATGTGATTGCGGCGGTCACGAGGATATCGGTCCGTTCGGTCACGATCCGCGACAGGACAGCTGCGGCGGCAAAGCCAAAGGCAAGGCCCAGCACAGTCCCCGCCGCCAACAGACCGACGCCGTAGCCCCAGACAACCGACATGACAAAGCGGCGCGGCGCGCCCAGCGCGCGCAACATGGCCAGTTGGCGCTGAAACAGCCGCGTGAGGATGAAGAGACCCAGCAGAACAGAGGCGGCCACAAGGACCTGCGTAACGATGGACAGGATCGACATGGCCTGCCTGACATCGCCCATCACGCGGTAGAGATTGGCCAGCACCGTACCGGGGAAAAAGGCCATGGTCTCACCCGCTTCGGTAAATTCCGAACGCAGGGCGTAATTGGCCCAAAGCTCTGTCGCGCGGACGATGATCGCGGGGGTACCGGGAAACAGCGCGGGGTCAAAGGGCGGTCCGATGCGGTCGCCGTCCTCAAGGCCGTGACCGTTGGCAAGGCCGTGCACCTCCCAGACGGTTTCCACCGGGATCAGGATGGCGCGATCCCAGGGTGAGCCGGAGCGCGGGATGCGGCCCACCACCTCGATTTCGAACCCGTCGTGGGCATCACCCTCGGCGGCGTCACCGGTGCCATGCGCCGGGGTGAACCGATCGCCGATCTGCAAAGGGATCGCCGCCCCGATCACGGCCTCACCCGACCGTTCGAACAGGCGGCCCTCGATCTGGCCGTCAGAGAGGTGCAGCACGAAGTCGGCGATGGTGCCGACAACCGGCGCCCCCTCATAACTGTCGCCAAAGGCGATGGGTGCTGCGATATCGACCTGCGCATGGCTGGCGATCCGGTCATAGGCGGCCCCGTCGAGCAAGGGCACCGCGGTGGGTTGCAGGTAGACGGCGGCCATCAGCAGGGTCAACTCCGATCCCGGCGCGGCCACCACAAGGTCGAATTTCTCCGCCGCGCGGGCAGTGCCGACGCGCAGACCGCGCTCTTGTGCGATCAGGCCGATACCCATCCCGGTGGAAACGGCGATCAACAGGACAAACATCAGGTTCGCCCAGCGGAACCGCCAGAGCAACGCACTTACCAGCGGCCAAGGCTGAAACCCGCGCATCAGTACCGCCCCGAGGAGCAGGAGCGGCAAGAGCAGCGCAGCCGCAACCGCGATATCCTGCGCAAGGACGGGCAGGGCGTCCCAGATGTCCATCATGCGGCCAGATTCCCAGTGTCGGCGGTCAGGGTGCCGTCCTCGATGGTCAGGACACGATCCATCCGGTCGAGCAGGTGTGTATCGTGACTGACGGCGATCAGGGTCTTGCCGGTGTCGCGTGCCAGCGTCAGCAGATCCTCGATCAGCCGGTCGGCGGCGGGTCGGTCAAGGCTGGCGGTGGGTTCGTCCGCCAGCAGGATCGCGGGATCGCCCGCCAATGCGCGCGAGATGGCGACGCGCTGACGCTCTCCGCCGGAAAAGCTGGCCACCGTGCGGCTGTCCCCCGGAACGCCGAGGCGGTCCAACCGGTCAGCGGCGCGGCGGGTGATCCCCGCCCGCGACGACCGGCGCGAAAACAGCGCGCTAAGGCCCGCGTTGGCAAGTGGAGAGAGTTCGTCGAACAGCAGGAAGTCCTGAAAGATCATGCCCATGTGGCGCGCCCGAAAGGCTGTGCGCTGCTCGGGGGACTGCTGCGACAGGTCGGTGTCGCCCCAACGCACCGTTCCTTCGGCCTCCAGCAGGCCGCTGAGCGCATGCAGAAGGGTCGATTTGCCCGCCCCGGACGGGCCGCGCACGCCCAGCAAACCGCCCGCAGGCACATTCAGTTGCGGCACCGACAGCAATTGCCGCCCCTTCCGTGTCCGGACGGACAGCTGCAAAACCGAAAGGGGCAGGGACATGGGGTGTCAGGCCTCGAAATAAGTGGCGTCCGTCAGGCGGACAAGGCTGAGAAATCCGGTCTCCGGATCCTTGAAACTGCCAAGGTCGAGAACACCGCGCGCCTCGATCTTGACGTTATATGGTAACACTTGAACCACACGCTTGGTGTAGATTGCAAGGATGTCAGAGGGCCATTCTGCCGCTGTTTCGCAGAAAGGGCAGACCGACATCGGCATCTTGGTCAGGACAAAGAACTGCGATTCCGCCTTCAGCGGCGGCGCCATGTAGCCTTCGATCGTCAGACGGGAGCCGACATTCTGTGTTGCGATGTCGGACATGCCGCCGCCTTTGCGGTAAAGGTCCCGAATTTTCAGGGTCTTGTCCCCGGCCCACAGGGGCGCGGCGATCAGCGCCGGGGCAGCAAGACCCGCGCGGAGAAATTTGCGACGGAGCATGACGGATCTCCTGTGGTTGGATTTGGCGCAACGGCTTTCTGCGCGCAGATGTAGGAAATCCCCGCACGCGGAAAGAAATTGCGCTGCGGGGGCAAAGGGAAATGGCCCGGGGTGCGGACACCCCGAGCCGTCGTCCCTCTGCGGAGATCACTCGGCGTTGATCGCGTGATGCATGACGTGGAAGATCACGTTCTGCTCGATGGTCGAGTCGAACAGATGCGCCCACGGCCCCTTGGCATAGACCATGACGTCCTCCCCCGAGTGGGTTTCCGACGACATCGGGATCAGCGCCTGCTGGACATAGTCCAGATCGGTCGCGTCCTCCTGCGTCAGGTCGGGGCGCGCGCCTTTGAAGTCATTGCCGTCTTCGACCAGCACCGACCCGGAACCGTTCAGGAAACCGATGACGGTGTAGGGCTTGCCGTCCTTGGCCAGCAGCGGCTCATCCGCGTGCTTGTCGCCTTCCTTGGCCACGCCGTAGCACAGGCCCAGAATGTCGGAGCCACGGCCGCAGTAACCATTGAACGCGATGGCGTGTTCGTGGTCGGCGGTGACAATGATCAGCGTGTCCGCGTCATCGGTCATCTCATCCGCGATGGCGACCGCTTCGGCAAAGGCGCGGCCATCGGTCAGCGTGCGATAGGCGTTGCCCGCGTGGCTGGCATGGTCCACCCGACCAGCTTCGATTTCGAGGTAATAGCCGTTCTCGTTCTGCGACAGGAACTCGATGGCCTTCTTGGTCATGTCGGCAAGCGACGGCTCGTCCTCATCGGCGCGGTCGGCCTCGTATTCCATGTGGCTGTCGTTGAACAGCGCAAGGATCGGGCTGTCCATGGTCAGCGCGCCGAAGGTCTCGGTGTTCCACGCGTATTGCGCACCGGCATCCTTGGCCGCGTTGATCAGGTTGACGCCGTCCTTGCGGCGGCCTTCCTTGCCTTCTTCGGTGACGACACCTTCGGGCGCAAAGTGGCGGCGGCCACCGCCCATGGCGAGGTCGATCACGCCCGCGTCCATCATGTCGATCAGCTGGGCCGCGATGTCCTTTTGCGTGGTGCAGCCCTCAGGCACGCTGTCTTCCCAGTTGCGGTTGGCGGTCTTGGCGTAGACGGCCGCCGGGGTGGCGTGGGTCAGGCGCGCGGTCGAGACGACTCCGACAGACTTGTCCATGTCGGTCACGATCTCGGCAAAGGTGGTCAGCTCATTGCCGGCCACGGTGCCACAGTCGTCATGGATCGCGTCACCGCCAAGGTTGATCAGGTTGAAGCGCTGTTTCACGCCGGTGTTCATGGCACCCGCAGTCGGGGCAGAGTCCGGGGTCTGGGCATTGATGTTGTAGGTCTTGACCAGCGCCGCGTTCCAATCGGTGGTCTCATAGGGCAGGACATGCTCTTCGCCCAGTTTGCCCATCTGCTGACCGATGAAGAGACGGGTCGCATAGTTGGTGCCGACACCGTTGCCGTCGGCCACCAGAACGATGACGTTCTTGGCGCGGCCGGTGTTGTGCTGGCGCGCGATCAGGGCATCGACGTGCGCCTGACCGGCGGTGAACCATTCGCTGGAGGCTTGCGGCAGGTCCTGGGCGAATGCGGGCAGCGCGGCAGCGATGGCTGCAACGGATGCGAGGGTCTTTTTCATGGAAGTGGCTCCGGGTTGGCGATGTTATCGCCCCCCCGTTAGGCACGTTGCGTCTCGGATTTTTTACGGTTCTGTAACAGTTGAGGGTCAGGATTCATAACCAGTAGATGACGAGGGCGGCGAGGGCGATGGCCGAAAAGAAGACCTTCGGGCACCGGTCATATCGGGTGGCCACACGCCTCCAGTCCTTGAGTCTTCCGAACATGATCT
>NZ_JBQQXJ010000016.1:0-112875 GCF_052266595.1 Antarctobacter jejuensis
CTCAAAAATCCCATGTCGATCACTCCATATCTCCCCGACCAAATCCGTCGGGGCAACGTGTTCACATGGGTCAGTTCTCAGTGAAAATCTGGGGGGCTACCGGGTCACTTCTCAGCGGAAATCAACACCTAAACCCGGACCAAGGCTCTCAATGATCTCGCTTCTGAAAATAAAAGACGCCGCAAAAATGCTCGGCATTCCTAGCACCGATCTTGAAGCCGCCGCAGATGAACACGGGCTTATCGTTCGCTTCAGAAAAACTAAACGCATCGAAGAAGACTCGTTGAAGGAGCTAATTAGACTATGCCGCGTCGAAGCAAAGGAGCCCGCCTTTACTGGAGAAAACCGAAGGGGTCGCGCAAGGGCGTCTACGTCATCCGAGATGGTCAAGACGAGTACTCAACGCGTACGGCGGACCGCGGAGCGGCTGAAGCAGCACTCCGCCGGTACCTGATCGACAAAGACGCCCCGCCACGGAGTGCCGACAATAATCTGCTCGTGACCGACGTTCTCGCTTATTACGGCGACAAGCACGCCATCGAGACATCGTCTCCCGAACGCATCGGCTATGCAATCGACGCACTGAGCGCTTGGTGGGAGGGCCAGACGGTCGCCGAGATCAACGCAGACACCTGCAAGGAGTATACTGCAGCGCGAAGACGGGGTTACCTTCCAAGGAATTCGGAGTAACCAACACGGCCGGTGCAGAATGGGACGATCAGGCGTGAGCTCGGCTGCATGAGATCCGCACTGAACTATTGTCGGAGTGCAGGTGTCATTCTTTCGGTTCCAGTTGTTTGGCTTCCCCAGGCCCCGGCCCCAAAGGACCGTTGGTTGACTCGAAACGAGGTAGCTGCGTTGATCGTTTCTGCACGATCAGACAAGCGGACAAAATACTTGGCACGATTTATACTGGTCGCCCTTTATACGGGTTCACGAAAGGAGGTCGTCTTGCGGTCCCGCTTCCTCTCAAGCGCTTTCGGCGGCTTCGTAGATCTTGTCAACGGACTCTTCCATCGAAAAGGCAAAGGCCAACAGAATACAAAAAAGCAGGCACCGACCATCTCACTTCCGCCACGGCTTCTCGGCCATCTGATGCGGTGGCGTGAGAATGGGGCGACTTGGCTGGTCGAAATCGACGGCGCTGGAGTTGCGAACATCAAGAACGACTGGGAAGCCATACGTGAGCGCCCCGGGCTTCCGGAAGTCACACCTCACACCCTCCGCCACACTGCAATCACTTGGGCCATGCAAGGGGGAGCGAACATCTGGCATATCTCAGGGTATTTCGGCGTCTCTCTTGACACCCTGGAAAAGACTTACGCGCACCACCACCCTGATCACATGAAAACTGCAGTAGAAGCGGCCAACAAGTTGGGTAAACACCAACGGTTGAGTTAGTTCTCGCGGACATTCAACCGAGCGATTAAATGGTAGCATCCCAGAGCAACCCATGCCCCAGAGATCGGTCGCTACTTTCTGACTCCAGCGCCCAAATTGTGATCATAGTCTTGACCGCGCTTCATGCGTCATAGTCGGCTTGAAGCGTCATCAACCACCCTTCCTTTACTTTCGTGACCAATGGCGACTCCGCCATTCCGGAACGTAGCACACAGGAGAAGATTGGTCTTAACGGCTACGCTACATGAATGACATCGTCACGCGTTTTCCTGGAGAAGCAACTCTGACACGCGAAAATACCAATTTCAGATCTTTTCTCGCCGACCGCATCGCGCTGCAGAAGCGGTTGCGTCGCGCGCTCTCAAGTCTCGCGCCTTCGGATCGTTACTCTTGGAAACAAGTGCCTCCGGACCATCACGTCGGCGTTTTTGCAACCCGGCGCACAGGTAATTTGGATGCGATCAACACCCGCAGATTCGACCATTTCTGGGACGAGCCCCAAAAACCGCCCTGCTCAAAATGGAAAAGGACCCCTCAGGGTCCTTGTTTTATTGGTCGGAGTGAGAGGATTCGAACCTCCGGCCCCTGCCTCCCGAAGACAGTGCTCTACCAGGCTGAGCTACACTCCGACCGTGCGGGGCGGCATAGCCCTTCGGTCACGCTTTGGCAAGGCTCAATCTGCAGCCGTTTTCGCATCTTCACCCTTGGTCCGGGTGGTCTTGCCAAAGAAGCGAATCCGCGGGATCGCACCGGTTTCGAACCTTGACCGCGTGCGCAGGACGGGACGCATCGTCCCGGACTTGCCGCCCTCGCGCAGCACGATGTAGATGCCGCTGGCGATGATGATCGCGGCCCCTGCCGCGGTCCATGCATCCGGGTATTCGTCAAAGAAGATCGCCCCGGTGAACGCCGCCCAGACAATCTGCGAATACTGCATCGGGGCCACCACCACGGCCTCTCCGGCCCGATAGGCCATGATGATCAGCGCAGAGGCGGCGAAAGCCATCGCCGACATCAGCGCCATACCACCCAGATCCACGGTCGGCATGGGAACGTAGACAAACGGCAGCATGGCCCCCATCACCACGAAGTTTGCCAGAATCGGGTACAGCAGCAGGACCACGCTGCGCTCTTCCTTGCCGATCTTGCGCACGATGATCGAGGCGAGCGAACTGCCAAAGGCCGCGACAAGCGCCGCCAGATGGCCAAGGCTCAACTCCGTTCCCCCCGGACGCAGCACCACCATGACGCCGCACAGCCCGACAGCTACGGCAAGGCCGCGCCGCAGGCCCACCTGTTCGCCCAGAATGGGAATGGCCAGAACGGTGATCAGCAGAGGGGCGGCAAAGAGAATCGCATAGGTCTGCGCCAGCGGCAGAACGGAAAACGCATAGAAGGCAGAGAAGCCAGTGACCACGGTCGCCAGGGTCCGCAACAGCGTCCACCACGGATGCACCGGGCGCAGCGTGCCCGGCTCTGACTCTCGGATCAGAATGAGAGAGACCAGTGGAAAGGCAAACAGGCCGGAGAAAAAGACGATCTGCACCGGGCTGTAATGACTGCCCAGGTATTTCACGATGACGTCGTGCAGGGAAAACGTGGCAAAGGCGAGCAGCGCCAACAGGGCGCCTTGGGCGTTGGATGTCATCGCGGAACCATATTGGCTGAAACGGCGCGGAGCCTCTTTATCCCGCTAGCACGCCTGCCGCGCGCAACGAAAGCACCACGGGCCTCCAGTTTGCATTTCCGATCATTTTTGAGAGATCACGGGCAGGGTTTCGGCGTCCAGTCATCAGAGCCGCTGCGGTAACATTTCTGGCGAAACCCATAGGCCATCACCGCCCAGCGCCAATCCTCGACCTGAATGAACTCTATCCGCCGCTGCACGGCGCTGACCGAATCGTCGCCGCCGCCAGCAAGCGTCAGCACCATCACCAGACGGTCACCTTCGAAACTGGCTGAAAAGTCCAGTGAGGGGGCCCCCTCGCCACTTTCCGGAAAACCGGACATCCAGTCATCGAACAGGCTGATCGGACGGTCGACCACGCGGGTCTCCGGCTGACGAAAATCAGAATGTCCGGGGAGGATTTCAACCTCCTGCGCCGCGACAGGGCCGGCGAGGAGGCAGACGAAGGGTAAGAGACGCAGCATGTCAGGAGCCTTTTTGGTTGGACAGGATCAACCTGTCCAACCCAATGCCCCCTGTCCAGCGTTACAGAGAGGCGTCCAGCGCGGCGACAATCGCATCGCCCATCTGGGCGGTCGACACGGGGTCAACGCCTTCTTCGCCCAACAGATCCGCGGTGCGGTACCCGTCGGCCAGGACTTTTTCCACCGCCTGTTCCAGACGCGTCGCCTCTTCACCCTGGTCAAAGCTGTAGCGCAGCGCCATCGCGAACGACAGGATGCAGGCGATGGGGTTCGCCTTGCCCTGCCCGGCGATGTCCGGCGCGGACCCGTGTACCGGCTCGTACAGCGCCTTGGGACGGCCGTTTGCCATCGGTGCGCCCAGCGATGCGGAGGGCAGCATCCCGAGGCTGCCGGTCAGCATGGCGGCCGCGTCGGACAAGAGGTCACCGAACAGGTTGTCGGTCACGATCACGTCGAACTGCTTGGGCCAGCGGCACAGCTGCATGGCGCCTGCGTCGGCATACATGTGGCTCAGCTCGACTTCGGGGTAATCCTTGGCCACCTCGGTCACCACTTCGCGCCAGAGCACGCCGGATTCCATGACGTTGGCCTTTTCCATCGAACACAGCTTCTTGCCGCGCTTCATCGCCAGTTCAAAGGCGCTGCGGGCCACCCGGTCAATCTCCGACTCGGTGTAGCGCTGGGTGTTGATGCCGACGCGCTCATTGCCCTCTTCGATGATGCCGCGCGGCTCACCGAAGTAGATGCCGGAGGTCAGTTCGCGCACGATCATGATGTCCAGTCCGGCAACCACGTCCTTTTTCAGCGAAGAGAAATCCGCCAGCGCGTCGAAACACTGCGCGGGGCGCAGGTTGGCGAACAGGTCCATTTCCTTGCGCAGACGCAGCAGTCCGCGCTCCGGCTTAACCGAGAAATCCAGCACATCGTATTTCGGGCCGCCCACGGCGCCCAGCAGAACCGCATCGACCTCTTGCGCCTTGGCCATCGTGTCATCGTGCAGCGGTGTGCCGTGCGCATCATAGGCCGCGCCGCCAACCAGATCCTCGGAAACGTCGAAGGTCATGTCGCGCTTTGCGCCGTACCAATCGATGACCTTGCGGACCTCGGCCATGACCTCGGGGCCGATGCCGTCTCCGGGCAGGATGAGAAGCGAAGGGTTGGTCATGGGCAGGCTCTCCTATGCGTGACGAAAGGGGCCTATCGCGCGGGTGCGCAAGGGTCAATATCAGCCGCCGTCGCTGCGTCACCGAACATAGGGTTTCAGCCCCTCGGCCAGCGCCTCCCAGACCCGGCGGATGCGTGGCGTATGCCGCACCGCCTCATGCGCGGCCAGCCACAGCGGCAAACTTGGCAAGGGCATGTCCGGCAGGATGCGCTCGACCAAGGGTTCCGCCTCGCCCACGCTCAATTGCGCAAAGCCGATGCCACAGCCCGCGCGGATGAGTTCCCAGTAGACGGTCTGGTGATCCGTGCGGGTGACAAACCAATCACGCCGCGCCTCGACCCCCATGTCGCGCATGCCGCGCAGGATCAGGTCCGAGCGATCGTAACCGACAAGATCATGGTCGAAGAATTCGGCGAAACTCTCCGGCTTGCCGCGTCTTTCGATATAGCTCTTGGCCGCAAACAGGCCCAGGTCCAGCTCCCCCAGATGCCGGGTGACGATGTCCAGCTGTTCGCTGCGGTACATCCGCACGGCGATATCCGCCTCACGGTACAACAGGTTCTCGGAGCGGTCCGTCGGCACGAGGTCGATGCTGATCTCCGGTTCTTCCTCCCGCAACCGGGCAATGATCGGCGGCAAGTGGTGCTGAGCGGTAAAGACGCTGGCCGTGATGCGGACGGGACCGGACAGTTTCTCGGACCGGCCCGCCGCGGCAAGGTTGAAGCCATGCATGGCCTCGGCCATCTGCCGTGCGTGGGGTAGTAGCGCCTGCCCCGCCTCTGTCAGGGACAACCCGCGCGGCTGGCGGTGAAACAGGTCCAGATCCAGCGCGCTTTCGATTTGCCGGATCTGCCGCCCGGCGGTGGGCTGCGAGATGTTCAGCTGGCGCGCGGCCTGTGACAGCGATCCTCTGTCAGCCACGGCAAGAAAGGTCTGCACCAGCGCCCAATCGACTTTGGAAAAGCTCTTATCCATTCACAGATGAATACACGGCCAACGATTCTTGGCAATTTCTCGAATCTTCTGAATGGCGCATTGTGTGTTCAGCACAGAGTTGGAGGACTTGGTTATGACGGGAACGGTCTTGATCCTTGGCGCCAGCGGGCGATTTGGCCGCAACGCGGCAGAGGCGTTCTGGAACGCGGGCTGGCGTGTTCGACTGTTTGACCGGGCTACGGACGATCTGGCGCAGGCCGCATCCGGGGCGGATGTGATCGTGAACGGCTGGAACCCCGCCTATACCGATTGGGCCACGCAGGTGCCCGGATTGACCCGGCAGGTGATCGAGGCGGCGGAGGTATCGGGCGCCACGGTGGTTCTGCCGGGCAACGTCTACGTCTTTGGCAAGGATGCACCCGAGGCGTTTGGCCCCGGCGTTCCGCACGCGGCGCAAAACCCGCTGGGGCGGGTCCGGATCGAGATGGAGCAGGCCTATCGCGATTCCGGTGTAAAGGTGATCCTGCTGCGGGCCGGTGATTTTCTGGATACCGAAGCCTCGGGCAACTGGTTCGATCTGCAAATGGCGCCCTCTCTGAAACGGGGCGTGCTGACCTATCCCGGCGATCCCGACGTGCCGCACGCCTGGGCCTTTCTGCCGGATATGGCGCGGGCCGTGGTGGCCCTGGCCGAGCGGCGCGACAGCCTGCCCCGGTATTCCGATATCGCCTTTCCGGGCTACACTCTGACGGGGCGCGAATTAGCGTCTCTGTGCGGGCAGGCCCTTGGCCGTGATGTGACGGTAAAACGGATGTCCTGGTTGCCGCTGCAGGTCGCCCGTCCGTTCTGGGGCATGGCGCGCCGGTTGCTGGAGATGCGGTATCTCTGGACCAAGCCGCATTTCCTGACAGGGGAGAGTTTCCGCGCGGCCCTGCCTGAATTCGCGGCAACACCTGCCGATCAGGCGCTGGCTGCGGCGATTGCCCCGGTGCTCAAGGCAGGGACAGGTCAACCCAGACCAGACCGTGCGGCCCAAGGTCGGGCGCGGGCGGCGTGACCCCGGCCCGGCTTACCTGCAGCAGGGCATCGGGCAAGACATAGCTGACCCGCATCGGCCCGGTGCTGTCCCAGCTGACGGTTGGAACCTTGGGAAGGGGATCCTGCAACCGGGGATGCGCCAGAACGGATTGCGCGGCATCGCGCAGACCATCGCCGCGCTCCGGGTCCAGATTGAGATTGCCGATCAGCACGACAGGCGCCTGCACCGGATCACCCAGCCTGCCGTCCAGAACATGCGTCCAGAGCAGCACCTCATCCCTGTTTCGGCGGCCATTGCGATCCTCCGGCCCGTCAAAGACAGGCGGTGTCGCGGCCAGTGTCAGCAGGGTCAGGGGCCCACCCGGGGCGTCCACCCGGACAGCCCAGTGCGCGGAACTGGACAATTGCTGCAGGTCCATCCCCGGATCGTCGGGGGCCATGGCGCTGTCCGGCACGTCCTGCCACAGAAGCCCCGAGTGATCCACCAGCGGCGTTACCGGATAGCGTGACAACAGCGCCAAGCCGCCCTGCCCCGGGAACCAGCCAAAGCCCTGCGCATCCCTTGGGCCGCCGCGCCTGCCGTCCTTGTCCAGATCAAGACCCGTCGCCATGCCGGTATTGGGTCGCGCGGCATAAAGATGCGGATAATCTGCGCCCTTTTCGGACAGACCGTCACGCAGCGCCGCCAATGCGGCCAGTCCGGCATCGAAATCGAAATCGGTCAGCAACAGGATATCGGGAGAGGTGTCGATGATGGGCGTCAGGTCAGGCGGGGCCTTGCCAAACTCCACCAGCATCAAACCCGGTCCCTTGCGGCTGAAATCTCCATGCCAGGTCGCCACCCGCACGGGTTCGGCGACGGCCGCAGCCACCAGCAACAGGTAGCTGCACAGAAGGATCAGGCTGTCTGCATATCGGCCTGCGCGTAGGCGCGGCGCCGTTTTTCTTGGATCAGATCGGCAATTCTCATCAGGGCCACGCCCCGCATGATCAGGCTTACCGGTAAAAAGGCCCATGCGCTCATCATCCAGATCAGGGTCTGCGGATCGGTCAGCGACAGGGGTGTGCCATAGACCGAAGCGACCTTCAGCGCCGCCGGGATCAAGAATGGCAGGAGGAATCCTAAGGCCACGTTAACATGGCTGTCCCGCTTCAGACGGCGCAGGATATCGCCTCCGGCGGTGGGGTCGAAGAGCGGCAGGTTGATCCAGAAATTGAACGCCCCGCGGCGGATCGGCCAGTCAAGAAGACGCACGAGAACAACGAAGAACAGGAGCGTGACCAAGGAGATCAGGTAGGCGATGCCCGCCAGGGCACGGGCCAGCGGTTCCGGCACGGTATCGGTGGCCAAAAGCATCAGGCGAACCGGAGAAAAGGGGAAGTCCGTCGCGCTGCCGATCCCCATACCGAAACGTGTCAGCGCCTCTGTCAGCGGTGTCGGGACGCTCTGCCCCCGACAGACAAGGGTCAGCAGGAACACCGTCAAGGTCAGAGAGAAGAACCGCGTCCTGTTGAACGGCGGCGCGGCGCGGAATTCGATCAGCGAGGGAGAGTCAGAGACATATTCGACAAAGGTAAGAGTCGCAGCGACCAGCGCCAGCAATGCGATGACCTGCGTGGTCTCGATCCGCATGTGTGGCAGCAGCAATGCCGGTGTTGCCACCAAAAACGCCACAAGGAAGGCCCGCGCAGTCGCGGCCACCATTCTCGGTATCACAGTTCTGCCCTTTCGTTCCGGACGACCGCGATACGATGCCGCGCCCTTGTTCCATCCCGATCCCGCACTTTGTGACGGGTTGCCTCAATCTTGCCCAAGTTTTGCCTCTTTTCCGACTTGGCCTCAACCATCGTGACAAAGCTGGAGCGGATTCGAGGCGTTTTCGGGATGGCACTGGTGCGGGAATGCATCATTTCCCGGGCAAGAAAATGGCGCCTTAAGTGTGACTCGCAATATCTTGTGAAAGAAAGGTTTTTGCCCACAATCGTTAAAGAGGCTTTGCTAACCCATCTTTAACGCAAAAGGCGAATCTGCAGTTACTGAGTCGCGCTAAACCCTCCCCCAGCGGACAGGGGAAGGGCAGGTTTTACGGTCGGCTGCCGCGATCAGACCCAGGGGCGCGCCTGCGCGGCCTGCGTCTCGAACGCGTCGATCGCCGGCGCTTTCTCCATGCTGAGGCCGATGTCGTCGAGCCCCTCGAGCAGGCAGTGCTTCTTGAACGGATCGACCTCGAAGGAGAAGGCTTCGCCGTCCGAGGTGGTGACGGTCTGGGTTTCCAGATCGACGATCATCCGCGCGTTCGATCCCTTTTCGGCGTCCTTCATCAGCACGTCGACCGCCTCTTGCGGCAGGACAATGGGCAGGATGCCGTTCTTGAAGCAGTTGTTGTAGAAGATGTCGGCAAAGCTGGTCGAAATGACCGACTTGATGCCGAAATCCTTCAATGCCCAGGGCGCGTGTTCGCGCGACGAGCCGCAGCCAAAGTTGTCACCCGCGACAAGAATCTCCGCCTCGCGGTACTGCGGCTTGTTCAGCACGAAATCGGGGATCTCGTTGCCCTGCCGGTCATAGCGCATCTCGTCAAACAGATTCACGCCAAGGCCGGACCGCTTGATGGTCTTCAGAAAGACCTTGGGGATGATCATGTCGGTGTCGATGTTGACCAACGGCATGGGCGCCGCGATCCCGGTAAGTTTTTCGAACTTTTCCATTGTCACTTTCCTGATACTTCTGTGGTGCGCCGGGTGGCCATCCGGCGCACGGGATATGTGTTGCTGACGCGCGAGACGCCGGTTTGGAAACGATCAACCTTGCAGAAGTGATGGCCTGCGTGGGGCTGCGCTGGTCGCCGCAGATCGGCGACCCTTCCGTGATGGGCTGGGCGACGGTCGTGGCCTATGGCACCGCCAGCGGTCTGTGCCTCTGGGCCGCGATCCTGCGTCGAACCGACAGGCGGTTCTGGCTGGTGATGTCGCTGATCCTCGCCTTCCTCTGCGTGAACAAGCAGCTGGACCTGCAATCCGCCCTGACCGCAACCGGGCGCTGCATCGCACAGATGCAGGGCTGGTACGAAAATCGGCGCACAGTTCAGATGGCCTTCATTGCGGGCCTTGTATTGATCGGCCTGAGCACATTCCTGCTGGCCGCCATCCGCCTTGCCCCTGCCCTGCACCGCGTCGGGATTGCCTTGCTGGGCTTTGGCGTGCTGATCGTCTTCGTCGCGGTGCGGGCCGTGGGCATGCACCACGTCGATCAGATCATCAACCTGAGGTTGGGCGGCGCCAGAATGAACTGGATCCTCGAACTGTCGGGGATCATCCTGATCATTCTCAACGCCACCGCGGCAGTTATTGGCGCAAAAGGCCGCAGACACCGCACCGACCGGGCCAAAGCCCAGCTCGGCGAATAGGGAACCCCAATTCGCCGGTTTCACTGACGGTCGTCGGCCCGTAGCGCAGAACATCACATCAGGTCACGCACGTCGGTCAGATGACCGGTGAGCGCGGCGGCAGCAGCCATTCCGGGCGACACAAGGTGCGTACGCCCCTTGTAACCCTGACGACCCTCGAAGTTCCGGTTCGAGGTCGAGGCACAACGCTCTCCCTCGGCCAGCTGGTCGGGGTTCATGGCAAGGCACATGGAACAGCCCGCCATGCGCCACTCGAAACCGGCCTCCTTGAAGATGTCGGCCAGCCCTTCTTCCTCGGCCTGGGCGCGGACAAGACCAGAGCCGGGCACGACCATGGCGCGCATCCCGTCCTTGATCTTCTTGCCTTTGACGATCTCTGCGGCGGCGCGCAGGTCTTCGATCCGGCCGTTGGTGCAGGAGCCGATGAACACTGTGTCGATCTCGATGTCGGTCAGTTTCTGACCGGGTGTCAGACCCATGTATTCAAGCGAACGGCGCGCCGCATCGACCTTGCCACCCTTGAAGCTTTCCGGCGCCGGGACCACGGCCGAAATCGGCAGAACGTCCTCGGGCGAGGTGCCCCATGTCACGACCGGTTCGATCTCTTCGCCCTTGAGCGTCACGACCTTGTCGAAATGCGCGCATTCGTCGGTGAACAGCGTCTTCCACCAGTTCAGGGCGGCCTCGAACTGCGCACCCTTCGGTGCGTGCGGGCGGCCCTTGACGTATTCAAAGGTCTTTTCGTCGGGCGCAATCAGCCCGGCGCGCGCGCCGCCTTCGATCGCCATGTTGCAGACGGTCATGCGGCCTTCCATCGACAGATCGCGGATCGCTTCGCCGCAGTACTCGATGACATAGCCGGTGCCGCCGGCGGTGCCGGTCGCGCCGATGACGGCAAGGGTGATGTCCTTGGCGGTCACACCGGGGCGCAGCTTGCCGGTGATCTCGACCTTCATGTTCTTGGACTTCTTCTGGATCAGCGTCTGGGTGGCCAGAACGTGCTCCACCTCTGACGTGCCGATCCCGTGGGCCAGCGCCCCGAATGCGCCATGCGTCGCGGTGTGGCTGTCACCGCAGACCACGGTCATGCCCGGAAGTGTCCAGCCCTGCTCGGGGCCAACGATGTGGACGATGCCCTGACGGACGTCGGTCACCGGGTAATAGTGAATGCCGAAGTCCTTGGCGTTCTTGTCCAGAGCGGCCACCTGAATGCGGCTGTCCTCGGGCATCTGGTCCGGGTTTTCGCGGCCCAGCGTTGTGGGTACGTTGTGATCCGGCACAGCGATGGTCTTGTCCGGCGCGCGCACACTGCGCCCGGCCAAGCGCAGACCTTCGAAGGCCTGCGGGCTGGTCACCTCGTGAACGAGGTGGCGGTCGATATACAGAAGGCAGGTGCCGTCTTCGTCCTCATGGACGACGTGGGCATCCCAGATCTTGTCATAGAGCGTCTTGGGGGACATGGGTCCTCTCCCGTTGATTGGCTGAATTGGCTGTCAATAAGGGGCGCGCAGGCGCGCAAGGGTTCAGGCGCGCGCCTGTAGCCGGGCCAGCACGGTGTGCGTGGCGCCGTAGAAACGTTCGCGCAGGCGGGCGCGGTCAGTCCGGTCGACATGAGGTTTCATGATCAGTGCTGATACAGATTCGGCAGCGCCGGGGCAAGAGAACGCTTGCAGCGCGAACCCCCGCCCATCCCTGTGGACAAACTGCCGCGCCCCCCTTGCCCGTATGGCTTGGGATCCGTATTTGCCCGTGATCCGCGGCGTCCGTCGTGGGACTCTCCGAACTTTTGTGATCCAGTGTCCGATACCGCGCGTATCGGTTTTGTCTATCTTGAGGAATGAAATGCGCAGCGGCTTGAATATCGTCAATCTCGTACTGATCGTCGTGCTGGTCGCGGCGGCACTGAGCGTGCACGAAGAGGCCGAGGCCAGTGGCATCACACCGATCACCTCTCTTGTGCAATAATCCCATCCGTCGTTAACCGAATGTTCAGGGATGCTGTCGCAAGATGAGGGTGTTCATGGTGCCTAATCTTGGCAGGTTCTCTCTCTGGTGTTCAGAAACGGCCCGTTGTGCGTCACCGCATACGGGCCGTTTCCCATTTCACGGTTGCGGCGTGTCTGGCCAAAGGTCGGTCGACAGGTATTTCAGCCCGCTGTCGCACAGAACGATTCCCACGGTGCGTCCCCGCTCTGCCCCCGACAGAAGCTGCGCCGCAGCAGCAAGATTCGCGCCCGAGGAATAACCCGCGAACAGCCCCTCTGTCCTGGCCAGAAGACGGGCGTGATTTCGGGCCTCCTCTCCACTGACGGCGATCATGCCGCAAAGGGGGGTATCCTCCAGATGCGTCAGGTCACGCATGGAATAGCCGCCGCCCTGTATCGGATGGTCCGGTTGATCGGTGCGCCCCCCGGCCAGAGCCTCGGCCCCTTTGGGTTCCACGCCGTAGCACCGCACCCCTTTGGGTGCGAGGTATCGCGCCGTTCCCGCCAATGTGCCACCGGACCCGACAAAATCCGCAAAGACCTCGATCCTGCCGCCGGACTGCTGCCAGAACTCTGGCCCGGTGCCGGTTTCATGCGCTGACGGATTGCCGGGATGGCCGAACTGATCGGCGCGAAAGGCGCCGCGTTCCGTGGTCAGCCGCTGCGCCGCCTCTTCGACCAGCGCCAGGTCAGCACCCGACACCTGCCCGGGCAAGCTGCCGGGCGCCTGATCGATCAGCACCACCTCTGCCCCCAGCGCCGCCATCATGCGCGCCCTCTCGACCGAGTTGCCCCGGCTCATGACCGCGATGAACGGATGCCCCAGAAGACCGCAGACAATCGCAAGCCCCGTCCCCATGTTGCCCGAGGTCAGCTCTACTACCGGCTGTCCCTCTGACAGGCTGCCATCTGTGCGAGCCGCTTCGATGATGGCGCGTGCTGCCCGGTCCTTTTTCGAAAACCCGGGCAGCAGGAAATCCAGCTTGGCAAGGATACGCCCCTCCAGCCCCAGCGCGGCGGTCGCGCGGGACAGATCGACAAGGGGCGTATCGCCGATGGCATCTATGGCGGAACTCAGGATCATGGCGCGAGGCTGCGGCCACGCCCGCGTGCTGTCAACCGCAGACCTGACCCGCCGCCCAGTCCGGCGACAAGGGCGCGATAACAGGGGCTTGTTCGGTGCCCGCAATACAATAGACTTCATCGTCACGGATGCCCCGAGAGGACGGAAGCTGCCATGGAGCCACAGGACCCGCTACCGCTTGACCCCGAAGCGCTCATTGGCATCTGGGAGTTTTTGGTGGCCGAGGGACAGATCCTTTGGCGGCGGGCGATGCGACCGTGGACCCTGTACCAGATCGGCATCATCGCAGGCCTGTTCGTTCTGGCCTGGGGCCTGCGGGCCCTGATTCAGCCCCGCTATTCCGAATGGCTGCGCAGCCGGGAAAACTGGCCCAAGTGGCGTCTTCGGATCGGGCTGATCGTGCAACGCCGATTGCGGATGATCTTTTTCGTGGCGATGATCTGGGTTGCCTACCTTGTCATGCAGGAAATGACATGGGCCCACCGCAGCCTGCTGTTGCGAGTGGTGGCGAACCTGTCTACCGCATGGCTGTTCATCGCCTTTGCGACCCGCCTGATCGCCAACCGGGCCATCGGGGTCGTGGTGCGCTACGGCGCGTGGACATGGGCCACGCTGTCGATCCTCGGCTGGACCGACGAGACGCAAATCTCGCTGGAATCCATTGCGATCACGATGGGCGATACTCGCCTGTCCCTGTGGCTGATCATAAAGGCCGTGGTGGTCATGGCGACGCTTCTGGCGCTGGCGCGCCTGACGGCGGGCGCCTCTGCCGCGTCGATCCAACGCAACACCGACATCAGCCCCTCGATGCAGGTTCTGGCGGTCAAAGTGCTGCAGATGGTGCTGTTCGGCTCTGCCTTTTTCATCGCGCTGAAATCGGTGGGCGTGGACCTGACCGGGCTTGCGGTGCTGTCCGGCGCCATTGGCGTGGGCCTTGGGTTTGGTCTGCAAAAGGTGGTGTCGAACCTCGTTTCAGGCATCATCATCCTGCTCGACAAATCGATCAAGCCGGGAGACGTGATCAGCCTTGGCGACACCTTTGGCTGGATCGAGTCGCTGGGCGCGCGCTATGTCAGCGTGGTCACGCGGAACGGCATGGAATTCCTGATCCCGAATGAGGATCTGATCACCGGACAGGTGGTGAACTGGTCTCACTCCAACGACTTTGTGCGGCTGGATATCCATTTCGGCACCTCGTACCACGACGACCCGCATGAGGTGCGCCGCATCGCCATCGCGGCGGCAAAGGGCGTCACCCGGGTGCTCAGCCACAAGCCGCCGGTTTGCCACATCACCGGATTCGGCGATTCATCGGTGGATTACATCCTGCGCTTCTGGATCACCGACCCAACCGGCGGCCTGACCAATATCCGCGGCAACGTCTTCCTTGCGCTCTGGGATGCGTTCCAGGAGCACGGCATTTCCATCCCCTTCCCGCAACGCGAGGTGCGGGTTTTAAAGGACGCGGATCAAGCGGCGCAGGCCCCCCTGTCGGGTATCGACTGACATTCCGGCGGCGCGGTCCTAGTCTCAGCCGACCGGCTCGCCGATCAGCATCTGCGGCTGCGTGTCGGTGAAATTTGGTATGTCTTCCAACAGCGGACCGGCCTTTTCCATCGCCGCCCCCATCGCCGCCTTGTCGGCAAAGACAAAACTTGCGATGGCGTGATATCCCGGCGGCGTGTCCGGCCCACCGGCCAGCCCCCTGGTCACAAGCTGGCTGGAAATATGCGCGCCCCAGGCGCTGGCCACCATCGGCATATGGGTCGCCGCGTAATAGTCGTGGTCGAAATGAGTGCCTTCGGTGGCCGGATAGATCACCTGAACCGTGACGGGCATGAAACTCTCCTCTCCTGTCGCAGATCGCTTTTACCACAAAGCCCGCGCCGTTACGTCTCAATTTGCAAACCCCGGTTTGCTGCTGACAAAATCATGCTGCATGTGCATAGTCGCCAGCGATCATAGGAGGGGACCATGAACCAAGATATCGTCATCCTGAGCGGCGCCCGGACCGCCATCGGCACCTTCGGCGGCAGCCTTGCGGGCACTCCACCGATCGACCTTGCCACTGCAGCCAGCAAGGCCGCGCTGGAACGTGGCGGGGTCGAGGGCGGCCAGATCGGCCATGTGGTCTTTGGCCATGTCATCAACACCGAACCGCGCGACATGTACCTCAGCCGCGTCGCGGCGATGCAGGCGGGCATTCCGGACAGCACCCCGGCGATGAACGTCAACCGGCTCTGTGGTTCCGGTGCGCAGGCGGTGGTGTCCGCGGTGCAATCTCTGATGCTGGGCGATGCGGATTTCGCGCTGGCCGGCGGGGCCGAGGCCATGTCACGCTCGCCCTTCGCGATCACCGATCAGCGCTGGGGCGCCAAGATGGGCGATATCAAGACGCTGGACATGATGCTGGGCGCGTTGAACTGCCCCTTTGGCACCGGCCACATGGGTGTCACGGCGGAAAACGTCGCCGCAGAGCATGACATCAGCCGCGAGGCGCAGGACGCCTTTGCGCTGGAAAGCCAGAACCGCGCCGCTGCGGCCATCACAGAGGGCCGTTTTGCCGAGCAGATCACGCCGGTTCAGATCCGGGTCAAGCGCGACATGGTGGAATTCGCCATCGATGAGCACCCCAAGGCCACAACGGCAGAGGCGCTGGCCGGTCTGCGCACCGTGTTCCAGAAGGACGGCTCGGTGACGGCAGGCAACGCCTCTGGCATCAACGACGGCGCGGCGGCGGTTGTGCTGGCCCGTGGCGAGGCGGCGGACAAGGCTGGGTTGAAACCGCGCGCCCGCGTGCTGGGCTACGCCCACGCCGGTGTCCGCCCCGAGGTCATGGGCATCGGGCCGGTCCCGGCGGTAGAGAACCTGCTGAAGCGCACTGGCCTGTCTGTGGATGATTTCGACGTGATCGAATCGAACGAGGCCTTCGCCGCGCAGGCCCTTGCGGTGAACAAGGGGCTGGGGCTGGACCCCGCAAAGGTGAACCCGAACGGCGGCGCAATCGCACTGGGCCACCCGGTGGGCGCCACCGGCGCGATCCTCGTGGTCAAGGCGCTTTATGAACTGGAGCGCATCGGCGGGTCCAAGGCGCTGATCACCATGTGCATCGGTGGCGGTCAGGGCATCGCACTGGCCATCAAGCGGGTCTGAGACATCAAGACCCCGGTCCTGTCGGGCCGGGGCCACTATAGGCGGGGTTCACCCCCCGCATTCCCATCCTTAGGCCACTTCATGCGCCAACGCGCATTGCTTCCAGAGCACGGTCAGCGCCGTGACCAATTGGTCAATATCAGCGTCCGTATGCAGCGGCCCCGGGGTAAACCGCAGCCGCTCCGTGCCCTTGGGCACGGTCGGATAATTGATCGGCTGGACGTAGATCCCGTAGTCACGCATCAAGATATCGGCCAACATCCGGCATTTTACCGGGTCCTTGATCATCACCGGCACGATGTGGCTGGCGTTGTCCAGATGCGGAATACCCCGCTTGTCCAGTTCCGCGCGCAGCCGGGCGACCTGTCGCCGCTGCTGCTGTCGCTCCACATCCGACAATTTGAGATGCGCAACAGAACATTGTGCTGCGGCCGCCACGGCAGGCGGCAATGCGGTGGTGAAAATGAACCCTGACGCAAAGCTGCGGATGAAATCGCAAAGCGCGGCAGAGCCGGTGACATAGCCGCCCATGCAACCATAGGCCTTACCCAGCGTGCCCTCTATCAGGGTAATCCGATGCGCCAGACCACGTTCCTCGGAAATGCCACCCCCGCGCGCGCCGTAAAGGCCGACGGCGTGAACCTCATCCAGATAGGTCATAGCCCCGTGCTTTTCGGCCACCTCGACGATCTCTTCCATCGGGCAGATGTCGCCGTCCATCGAATAGACCGATTCAAAGGCAACGATCTTGGGCGCATTGGCCGGCAGCGCCGCCAACCTGCGGTCCAGGTCCTCGGGGTCGTTGTGACGCCAGATCACCTTTTTTGCGTGCGAATGGCGGATGCCTTCGATCATGCTGGCGTGGTTCTTCTCATCGGACAGGATCACGCAGTCCGGCAAACGCGCGCCCAGCGTCGACAGCGCCGCCCAGTTCGACACATAGCCAGAGGTGAAAAGCAGCGCCGCTTCCTTGCCATGCAGATCGGCCAGTTCCGCCTCCAGCTCCACGTGATGGCGGGCATTGCCGGAAATGTTGCGCGTGCCCCCCGCGCCGGTGCCACAGCTGTCCACGACCTCTTTCATCCGGGCGCACACCTCTGCGTTCTGCCCCATGCCAAGGTAGTCGTTGGAACACCAGACGGTGACCCGCTCCGGCGCCTCCCGGTCATGGCTGCGCGCGCGCGGAAAATCCGAACAGTCGCGTTCCAGCTCGGCGAAGATGCGATAATTGCCCTCGTTCCGGAGCGTATCGAGTTGCGCGGTGAACATGGCGTCAAAATCCATGGAGATCCTCCGGGGTCGCGGGCGCGGGCAGGATCCAGCGCAGCGCGTTGATGTTGGGCGGCGGCAGCATCAGGCGCTGGCCGTTCAGGGCAAATTCGGGAAGGGACAGGACCAGCGTCAGCGCGGCCAGCAGGCAGATCAGCCCGGCGGTCAGAAAGCGCGGTACCGGCAGGAAGCGTGCAATAATGAATGTCCTGCGAACTGCAATCAATGATCCTGATCCCTTGACGAATATCCGGACGGCAACACACCCGCCCGGTCAATAATCTGAATACTACTGGCCCCAAGCTTACCGGCCCGCCCTGGCGGGACACAGTCGGGTTTTCCACCGCTGCGCTGATCCCCGTCGAAACATGCTGGCCTTACCGGTCTGCGGTCTTTAAGACCCTGCGCCAAACCTGACGGCAAAGATGTACCGATGACCACGATGATCCCCGCATGGGTGGACGGCACCCTGCAGCCGGTGGAAAAACTGGACGCGCATCTGCGCGGTCTGCGTCACAAGGCCGTGTCGGTCTTTGTCACGCGCGGCGACGAAATCCTGATCCAGCGGCGCGCCCTTGGAAAATACCACACGCCGGGGCTCTGGGCGAACACCTGCTGCACCCATCCCGACTGGGACGAACCGGCAGAGGCCTGCGCCCTGCGGCGGCTTGAACAGGAACTGGGGATCACCGGCCTGACACCGCGCCACATGGGGCAGGTGGAATATCGGGCAGACGTCGGCGGCGGCATGATCGAACATGAGGTGGTGGAGATTTTCCGCGCCAAGGCGGAGCCCGACATGCCCCTGGCCCCCAACCCGGATGAGGTCATGGACACGCGCTGGATCCCCCGCGCCCAGCTGGAGGCCGAGGTCATCGCTGATCCGGACCGCTTCACGCCTTGGCTGCGGATCTACCTCGCAGATCACGCCGGTATCGTCTTTGCCGACTCGTCAGAGGGCTGAAACACCCCCTTCTTTGGGTTTTCAAATACCTTGGGGGTCCGGGGGCAAAGCCCCCGGCGGGTCGCCGCGCACCGCGCGGCGAAACCCCTGTCACTTGGTCCAGATCGCCGCGTAACGGGCTTTGCCACCGGCCTCGTAGCCGGAAATGTCGATCAGCCGATAGCCCTGCCCGGCCCATTTGCTGAACTCGGCCTGATACTGAGAGGAGGACATGTTGTGCCGCGCCACCCATGCGCCTCCACCTGTCTTTTCCCAGATCGCAGCGAAATAGGGTGTGCCGTTCACCGTGTATCCATCCACATGCACCGGGCGATACCCCTTGGCCTTGTAGCTGTCGAAGGTCTGCTGGTATCCGGCGCTGGTCATGCCATGATGCGCGGCCCATGCCCCGCCCCCCTGCTTTTTCCAGATCGCCGCATAGCGCGCCTGACCGTTGACCGCATAGCCGGATACATCGGTGATGCGGTAACCCTGCGCCGTCCATTTGTTGAACTCGGCCTGGTAGCCCTGCGAGGTCATGCCATGCCGCGCCACCCAGGCGCCGCCGGATTTGTCCCAGAACCCGGCAAATAGACCAGAGTTCCAGCTCATCGCGTCGATGAATTGCGGCGCATAGCCCTTTGACGTCAGGGTATCGAATGCCTGCTGATAGGCAGGCGCTTTCAGCCCGTGCCGGGCCACCCAGGCCTTGCCGCCTTTCTTCTGCCAGATGGCCGCGTAATAGCCCGTGCCCGAAACGCTGTAGGCATCCACATCCACAAGGCGGTAGCCCTGCGCGTTGTAGCTATCGAACCACTGCTGGTATTGCGCCGAGGACATGCCGTGGCGCGACACCCATTGCTGAGCCTCGGCGGCGGTCGAAGCCGTCAGGGCCAGGATCCCGGCAAAAGCTGCGGCAGTGAAACGCTTGAAAGCAGGAAATGTCATTTTCTCTATCCTTTGGTCGACGGGCTTTGCGCCCGGTTGAAAAAGCTTGAGACGAAACACCGTGTCTCGGGGGGCAACTTGGCCAACCCCGCGCCCTGTCAGGCAATGACCAATCATGGCCCTGACAGCCTGCGAGACCGGCTATCGGAAAACGCGCCCGGACTGGCCTGTGCGACAGGGCAGGCAATACGGAGCAGGCGGCCTCAGTTCCCGTTCTGCGAAAAGTGCTGATAATCCTTCAGCGAGGACCAATCCCCGCCCCAGCCCCAGCCACGTTTCTTGAAGGCGGTCACAACCGCGTCGCCCGCGGTGATGACACCTTTGACCTGCGGTTTGCGTTCTTTCCGCTCATCGAAATCCACCCCCGCCGAAGGCGAGGTGCGCCCGCCGTTCACATAGGGGTTCTGCACCGGATTGATGTCGATGGCGCGGCCCAGCGCGTGCTGCGACAGGCGGCTGCTTCCGGCCACCACGCGGCAGTTGAAAGCGCTGGTGTTGTTGGCAGCCATCGAAAACCCGTCATCGCCGCGGAACTGATGCACCAGCTTCATGCTCTGGATCGGAAACCCGGCGGCGTGGATGTCGGCAAAGATGTCCAGCATCTCTCCCGCCACCTTTCTGTCGACGATCAATTGCCCGGTCCGCGTCTTGCCGTTGAAATCGATGAAGGGCACGCGCAACAACCGCAGGTCTTCACGCTTGGGGCACGGCAGGTTGGCGTGCCAGCTGACCCCCTGCATCTTGGTCCAGATGCCGTCCGGGATCGGCCCTTCGGTTCCTCGTTTGCCCGCGGCATGAGAGGCGCTGGCAGCAATAGCGGCGCAGAGCGCGCCCGCGAGTATCCGTTTCCACATTGTCGATCGCTCCGGATTGGGTCGGGTCATTGCAGGAAACCCTGACGCGGCCAGCGCTGCAAGTCAGGCAATCCTGACGTCACTCTAGGAAATGACGGCTGACATATCCCGTGGTCCCGTCCTGACCGACCACCTGATACCACAGCATGTTCGCGGCGATGCAGGACTTGGCGGAATCGACGAAATTGGGATCGCCGGGGCTCTGCTCCAGCCCGTTGCACATCCGTTCGCAGAAGGCGGCATCGTTGTTGCCGCGCAGGGGCAGCAGATTGCCGGGATCGGGCACCTGCACGGTTGCGGCCCGTTG
Organism: Antarctobacter jejuensis; assembly: GCF_052266595.1. Lineage (NCBI taxonomy): Bacteria > Pseudomonadati > Pseudomonadota > Alphaproteobacteria > Rhodobacterales > Roseobacteraceae > Antarctobacter > Antarctobacter jejuensis. The sequence goes on from NZ_JBQQXJ010000016.1 coordinate 20,642, forward strand.
CAGCTGGCCGACGATGGGGGCGCGCAGACCGGGGGCGGACCGCAGGTTGACGAAATTGTTGACGTTCACGACCTGCGCCGAGGTTCGGGACAGGCGGCAGGAATTGAATGCCGTCACCGCACCGCCCCCCGCGGCGGGGTTGCGGACCGCGCGGAAAAAGCCATCCGCATGCGCAGTATCGCCCTTGCGCCAGACCGGCAGGCTGTTGATGGGCGTTTCCTTGGGGTAGAGCATGTAGGGAAAGACGCTGCCGCTGATGTCCTGATCCGTCGCCCCCCCGGTATAAAAGGCCGCGCCGATGTAATTGGTGGGCTCGCCGTCCCCGAAGCCGGTCTTGCCATAGAGACGCAATTCGCAGCGGGCGGAGCCTTCGTAGCGGAATTCGCGGGTGCTGAGGGCGTAGAGAGAGTCTGCGGTGATCTCTTCGAAGGTGAACTCCAGCGGCCCGCCCCCGTAGTCCAGCCCGTAGTCCTGCAGCCCGGAATCGACGTGCCAGCAGGCGTTTGTCAGCGCGTCGCGCGCGTTTCCGGACGGAAAGGCAACCGGCGCGATGGCCACTTCCCAGCGCGCCGCTTTGCCGACCGTGTCCACATAGGTCATCTGGAACGGCGGCGTGCCCAAGAGGTCAAGGAAGAGGGAGTCGGGGATCGAGGTTCCGGCCTCGGCGCGGTGGCGCAGGATTTCGGCCATGCTGTCCAGCGCGATGGCATAGGCCTTGTCGACCTCGTCGCGGGTATAGGCCCGTTCACCCAGTTGCAGCGAGGGCGCGTGAAAGCCGAGCTGGCCCAGGGGGTGCAGGACGCGGTCGGGGGAAAAGGCGCCGCCGGCTTCGGGGTTGCCATAGCGGCCCGCCATGAAGAGCACGGCGCAGGCGCTTTCGCAGGTGGCCCCGGCGGGGATGGCGGTGCCGACGCGCCATTCGGCGATCAGGTTGGCCATGGCGATGCCTTCGAGAAGGAAACCGCCCGGGGAGTTCAGGCAGATGCGGCGGCCGACGGGGGTGTATTCATTGGTGTAGCCGATCTCTTCGAGGACGGCGCGGAGGGTCTCGGCGTCGCCTTGGCGGATGGGGCCCTGGACGGAGATGCGGCAGCCCATGGTTTCGTCCACGGCGCGGGTGATATTGGCGGCCCCGGCGATCTGGGGCGCGAGGAAAAGGGCAAGGAAAAGCGCCGCAAAGGCGGTTCGAAAAAGAAAGGTCATATCGCGTCCCGTGCTGAAAAAGCTGGCGTGAGGCTAGCACGGGCGGGGCAATGGACAAAGCTCCATCGAAAAGGGTGTCCACGCGTGGACAGGTTAGGGGGAATGCCAGATCAATGGGTTACAGGGCCGTTTTTACCATTCCTTAGGATCTGGCCACCAAACGGAGGCCCCGGATCACTCTCCCAGGTACTTGCGGCTGATGAAGCCGGCGGTGTTCGCCCCGTCGCGAATTTCGTACCAGAAGACGTTGTCCGAGATGCAGCGATCCACGCGCGCGCGCAGGTCGGCGTCGTCAGAGCCGAGTGCCAGATCGTTGCAGGCCTTGAGGCAGCTTTGCGCCCGGTCGCCGCCTTCGGGGGCGCGCAGGTCCTGCGTGGCGATGACCCGCACACGTTCGCCCAGCGGCACCTGTCGCAGCACTTCGGCCTCGAACCCCGGGCCTGCGCGCAGGTTGACGTATTCGTTGACGTTGACGATGCGCGCCTCGGGGCTGGTCAGCCAGCAGGACAGAAAATCGACCGAGGAGAGTTCACTGCGGGCCGCCGCACGGATGGCCTGAAAAAAGGCGTCTTCGCCGGTTTCGGCAGCGGTCGAGGCGACGGGCAGATGGTCGATGCCCAGACGCGGGTCGTGGAACATGTAGGCGTAGACCTCTCGCCCGGTGTCTTCGGGCGTGTTGACGCCGGTGATGGTCAGATAGCCGATCCGGTCCAGCGGCTCTCCGCGCGCGTCGAGGTCGATCCGGCAGCCCGATGTGGAGCGGTCGCGGAACCCCTCTTTCGTCGAGACCTGTGCCGAGCTGTCGCCCAGATTTCCGTAGTTGAACGGCAGGTTTGCCGATCCGTAGAGATAGCTGTCGGAGGGCAGTTCATCCAGCATCCCGCCATCGGCATTGAGGCAGGCAAAGCGCATCGATTCCTCGATATCGGCGGCGGTGAGCGAGACGGGTGCCACCTCTATCTGCCAGCGCGCGGCCTGTTCCACGGTCTCGACATAGGTCATGTCGTTGACGGGTGTGTTGAGGATGGTCAGGAACAGCGAATCCGGGATGCCCGCGCCGTTTTTCGACCGCAGGCGCAGGATTTCCCCCATGCTGGACAGGGCCGAGGAATAGGCGCGGTTGACCTCATCCTTTTGATAGCTGCGGTCCTCGACCAGCAGCGGCGGCGCGTGAAAGCCAAGACGCCCGCGTGGATGCAGGATGCGGTCAGGGACAAAGCCTGCGTCCGCACCGGAGGGCGCGTATCGACCGGCCAGAAACATCAGCGCGCAGGCGCTTTCGCAGGTGGCCGCGTCAGGAACGGCGGTGCCCATGAAGCGCGCGGCGATCATGTCGCCCATGTGCACGGATTCCGCCAGATCGCCGCCTGTGCTGTTGAGACAGACCCGCCGACCGACACGCGATGGCGTTTCCGGCGTCGGTTCCGGCACTTCGGCCAGCAGAGCGGCAAGGCTGTCCGCGTCCCCGGCGGAAATGGGCCCGTCGATGCGGATCAGGCACCCCATGCCCTGCCCGTCCGACGCGCCGATGGTGGCGGCCTGCGCCATGCCCGCCGTTACAGTCAGACACGCGACCCACGTCAGCCGTTTGAGCACCTTCACCAAGCCTGTCCCCTGTCTGCACGATCCTTGGGCGAATCGTAGCACGGGACCGGAAATTTGGGAGCGGGGATTTGCCGGTGATTCGCAACCGGCGAGCCCTTGCCGAAGCTATGCTGTCAGCGCAGTTCGATGGACACCCGGCCAGAGGCACCCTGCGCGTCGATCACCGACAGGGTGGTAAAGCCCGGCCCGGTGAGCGGGGCAAGGAATTCCGGGCGGCGCAATCCGGTGGCGACCACATCGCCATCGGCCAGCAGCGTGTAGGGCGGCACGCCGCCGCGCAGCTTTATCGGGATGCCATCGGGGGTGATGGCCAGCCGCGCGCCTTCGGGTGGAAAGGTCAGTTGCAGGGCGGGCACATCCGCGCGCGGTCCAAAGCTTTGCAGGCTTTCAGGCAGCTGTGCGCGGCTGACCAGCAGGGTTTCCGGTGGCGGCGCGGGCAGCGGAACGGGGCGCGCCTCTGCCCGGCCCAGCGCCTCGAACAACAGGGGTGCGGCAAGGTCCCCGCCAAAGGCGCCGGGGACGGGCGTGCCATCGGGCCGCCCGATCCAGACGCCTGCCACATGCTGCCCGGTCCAGCCCAGCGCCCATGCATCGCGGTGGCCGTAGGAGGTGCCGGTCTTGTAGGCGACGCGCCCCGGCGGCCCGGCAGAGGGCGGCGGCGTCAGGCCGGACAGGACATTGCCCACCATCCACGCGCTGGCGGGGCTGAGGATGCGGTGGGTGCGGGCCGCGCCATTGTCGTCGCGGCCCATAAGCCATTGCAGGGGGATCGGGTCGCCGCCGCGGGCAAGGGCGCCGTAGACCTGCACCATCTCCTCCAGCGTCAGGCCGACCCCGCCCAGCGCCAGCGCAAGGCCAGGCACGCCGCCCTGAATGCCGGGTTTGACGCCCGCCGATTGCAGCGCGGCCATCAGGTGCGCGGGGCCAAGCGCCTCTGTCAGGCGGATGACAGGGATGTTGAGCGAGAGTTGCAGCGCGCGGCGCACGGTGATTTCGCCCCGGTACTGGCCGTCGAAATTCTGCGGCGCGTAGGTGCCGAACTGCACCGGCGTATCAAGGATCAGGGTTTCGGGATGCGCAAGGCCGCGGTCAAAGGCAAGGCCGTAGACGATGGGTTTCAGCGTCGATCCCGGCGAGCGTTGCGCCCGCGTCATATCGACGAAGCCCTGCCCGGCGGTGTTGGTGTAATCGGGCGAGCCGACCGAGGCGAGGATTTCGCCGGTCTGGTGATCGGCCAGCACCACGGCGACCGACAGCCGTTTGTCGCGCCCGTTCATGTAGCGCGCGGCCAGCCGTTCAAGGCTGCGCTGCAGGTCACGGTCCAGCGTCAGGTCATGCCGTCCGGGGCCAAGCGCCACGGCGCGGTCGGACATATGTGGGGCGATCTGCGGCATCGGCTGACGGCCCAGCGGCGCCGGGTCCAGCTGATCGGTATGGGCGGCCTGCATCGGGATCACCCCGGCGTCGGCCATGCGCTGCAGCACGCGGTTGCGGGCGATGCGCGCGGGTTCGGGATAGCGGTCGGGGCGGCGGCTTTCGGGGGCCTGGGGCAGCGCGACCAGCAGCGCGGCCTCTGCCGGGGTCAGGCGGGCGGGTTCCTTGCCCAGCCAGATCAGCGAGGCGGCGCGCAGCCCCTCGACGTTGCCGCCATAGGGGGCGAGCCGCAGGTAGAGCCCGAGGATCTGCTGCTTGGTCAGTTGCCGTTCCAGCGCCAGCGCCAGCCGCATCTGCCGCAGCTTGCCGCGCCACTGGCCGGTGGTGCCGTCCTCCAGCAGGCGGGCGACCTGCATGGTCAGCGTCGAGGAGCCGGAGACGATATGGCCATAGCGCACCGCCTGCGCCAGCGCGCGCAGGGTGGCGATGACGTCGACGCCGGGGTGGCTGTGGAAACGCTTGTCCTCGTAGGCGATCAGCATGTCGAAGAACAGCGGATCGACCTGATCGAGCGAAAGCTCCATCCGCCAGATGCCGTCCTCGATCGTGTAGGCGCGCAGCAGGTGGCCGTTGCGGTCGCGCACCTCGGGCGAGGTGGCATGCACGAGGACGGGAATTTCGGTGGCGTCGATGAAGATGTCGAACCTGTCGCGTGCAAAGGCGGCGGACCACAGGACCACCACCAGAAGCAACAGCCGTTTCATGGCACGACCGCCTCCCACAGACCGGGGTAGGAGGTGACAAAGCCGCGCGCATCCACCGCCAGATGGGTTTCGAACCCGGTTTCCTGCGCGGCGTAGCGGACCAGCCCGCCGCGTTCGCGGGTGTAGGTCTGCGTCAGCGGGGTGATCTGGGGACCGGGAAAGCGCAGCCAGGCGGCGGTGGTTTCCAGCCGCCCGACCTCTGGCACGCGGTTCAGCGGCATGAGGTTGCTGGCGGGGGTAAAGCTGAGGTCGATATCCTCGGCCTCGGCCAGATCGGGGCGCGGTTCGCCGTTGACGGTCCAGCCGTCGTCGCCGCGCGTCAGTTTCATCGCAACGGCACCGCCGCCGTGTTCGCCGGTCACATCCGCAGAGGTGGTGCGCCAGTCGTCATCGGTGCGGATGACGTAATCCAGCGCGGCCCAGCCCGTGGCGTCGCGGAACCGCGCGTGTCCAACCAGCATCCAGCCGTGATCGAGACGGGCAAGGCGGCACTTGTCCTCGCCGTCCCGGTCAAGCGCGCGCCAGTGGATCGTTCCCAGTGTTTCTCCTGTCATGGCAGGATCGTAACACTGCCCGAAGCTGTCGTCGCGCGGTATTCCGCGCGGTACATATCCTCAACCAGCGCGGCGGGGTGGTGGAACGCCCCGGGAGAGACCGCGCGCACCACATAGGCCAGCCGGATCGGCTTTTCGTTGCGCTGATCGACGGCGGCAAGGAACCGGTCCGAGCGGAATTCGCTGTGTTCGGCATCCGCCGTTTTCAGCCAGTCCAGCGCCCGCACATCGCCAGAGCGCAGCAGGCTGGGATTGTCGATCTCGAACCCGGCGGGCAGCGCGTCGTCGATCATCAGCCGGGCGCGGGTCTTTTCGGCGGGCTGCACGGTCAGCACCGTCACCAGACGATCCCCGGCGCGGATTTCCCCCACCGGTTCGCCGTCCAGCGTGTAATAGGCACGTTCGATGCTGTAGCCATAGCCGGTCTGTTCGGTCGGACCAGAGAGCTTGCCCAGTGTGGTCAGGGTGATGTCGGTCGGCTGGTCAGAGGTGTTGGTCAGCGTGACCGGCTGCAGGTCCTGTGCCTCTATCCGGCGGACAAAGGGACCGGCCAGCGGCTGCCCATCCAGCGCGAGGCCGGAAACCGTCGGATCCTGCACCATGGCGTGCGCCGCCAACAGCGCCCATGCCTGTTCCTGCGTCGACAGGGGCCGGTCAACCGAGGATATGCGCGTGGTCAGCGCGTTGCGGTCAACCCGGTCAGAGCGCGCCTCGACCGCCAGCGACAACAGGCCCGCCGCATCGCGCAGCGCGGTGCCGTAATCGGCGCGGTAGGTCTGATTGCGTCCGGGTTTGATCTTGGCCAGCCGGTCGGCGGCCCGGCCAAACATGGCGTCGGCGCGCGGTTGGTCGCCGTAGCTGGCCAAGGCCGCGCCCAGTTGCGCCAGCGCCAGCGGTGTGGCGAACGCCTCTGCCTGTTCGTCGGCATAGTAGCGCAAGTCGCCCATGGCGGCCTCACCCTCACGCGCCAGCACCATCAGCGCATAGGCAATGTCTTCGCCTCCGTTGTCGAAATCGGGCGCATAGGCGATCCGGTTCTTGAGGTTGTCGAGCGCATTGCGCCACGCGACTTCCGGCACCTCATGCCCCGCGGATTTGGCCCGGCTGAGGAAGTCGGTCACATAGGCGTCCAGCCAGAAATCGCCCGAATAGGCGCCCCAGAGGCCAAAGGCCCCGTTCGACGCCTGACGGGTCAGGATGCGGGTGATGGACTGATCAATGCGCAGGGCGATGCGCTCCTTGTTGCCAAGGCCCAACTGCTCTGTGATCGAGGACATGTAGAGCAGCGGCAGCGCCTGCGAGGTCACCTGTTCGGTGCAGCCATAGGGGTAACGGTCGAGCGAGGCCAAGAGGCCGGGCGCATCGAAGCGCGCCAGCGGACCGGCGGAGATCAGCGCCGAGGCGCTGGCGGGCCGCAGATTGGCAAAGACCTCTGTATCGAGGGTAAAGGTCTGGCCGGCGGCCAGCTGAAAGCGGCGCGTCTGACCCACATCCGGGTCATTGGCGCGCACGCCAAGGGTCAGTTCCTTGGTCAGGCGCTGGCCATCGGGCGTGGTCAGGGCGATCCTGATCTTGTGATCGCCCAAGGCACCGGCGGTCATCGGCAGGGTCAGCGCCTGCTTGCCGTCCTTTTCCAGCGTCAGCGCCGCGGGCACATCGGCCATATCAAGGGTCAGACCCTCTGTGGTGATCTCCAGCGGCATCTCACCACCCGCGCCCTTGGCATGGGTGAATTCCAGCAGCAGGCGGCTTTGATCGCCGGGGGCAAGGAAGCGCGGAAGGGCTGCCGAGATCACAACCGGATCGCGCACTAGCACGTCCTGTTCCGCCGAGCCGACGCCGGAGGGCGTCCAGGCCATGGCCATCAGGCGCACGGTGCCATTGAAATCGGGAATGTCAAAGGTGACTTCGGCGCTACCATCGGCCCCCACGGGCACAAGGCCAGAGAAGAAGGCGACGGTGGCCTCTGTCGGCGGCGGGCTTTGCGTCCGCGCGCCAGCCGCGCCGTCGCCGCCAGAGCGGATGGTGCCCATCGCGCCGTTCATACCGTCGATCAGGCGACCATAGATGTCGCGGATTTCCACGCCCAGACGACGCTGGCCAAAGTAATAGCCCGCCGGATCCGGAGTATCGAAGCCGGTCATGTTGAGGATGCCCAGATCGACGGCGGCGACGGTGACATAGGCGGTTTCGCCCTCGGCCAGATTGTCGATCTTCAGCCCGGCGGTCAGCGGGCCGCGCGGGGCGGATTCCCGGAGGCTGTCAAAGCTGACGTTCAGCTTTTTGTCGCCGGGATCGACGGCGGCATGGGTCAGGCCCAGCGCGCGCGCCGGGGTCTGCCCGGCGGTCACATCCATCGGGCGGATGACCTGCGCGGTGACGTAGACGCCCGCGCCCCAATCCTCTGTCACCGGCAGGGTGATGGTGTTTTCGCCTTCTGCGACCTCGACCGCCTGCATAGCGATGACACGGTCGGCCAGAACGGTGATCAGCGCCTTGCCCGCGTAACGGGGCACCATGCGCAGGGTCGCGGTTTCGCCCGGCTGATAGGCCGGTTTGTCCAGCGACATTTCCAGCATATCGGGCGCTTCGGAGGCGTCTGCGGGCGCGTACCAGCCCGCCGAGAAGGCCATGGAGGAGGCAAGATAGGCGCCGTCCTTGCGTTCGACGACAACCTCATAGCTGCCCCAGTCGACCTCTGCCTCTATTTGCAGGGGGTCGATGCCCAGCGTGCCCTCTCCCTTGGCGACGGTTTCGCGGGTTGTGATCGGCTCCCAGTACCAGCTGCCGTAGTTCTGATACCATTGATAGCGGGTGCGGACGCGGTTGACCTGCCAGGTCACCTCCATGTCCTGGGCCTTGAGGTCGGGGCCGACGGCCATCACCTGAAAGCGCGCGGTCGCGCCTTCGGCGAATTCCTCTGCGGCGGGTTTGATGCCGATCATCGGTGTGGGCGAGGCGACGGGACGGGTGATGCTGCGTTCGACCGGACGTCCCGAGGATTCGGACAGGCGCAGGGTGGCGCGGGCCTGCATCGGGCGGCCGTTGGCGTCGATTTCCGCCAGCGGCAGGGTCAGCGCGGCCTTGCCGGTCTCATCGGTGCGCAGGTCGGCGTCAAAGCTGCGGACGCGCGAATCCGCCCCGTCATCGTGGCGGCCAAAGCGGTAGCCGGGGAAGGCGTCGATGCGGGTCATGGTGGTCAGCTGCACCTCACCCTCGATCGCCAGATCCGCACCGGGCGCGCCAAAGAGATAGCGCGCATCGACGCTCAGCAGCGGCGGCGAGAGCGGGTTGATCGGGCCGGCGGGCAGGCCAAGGGTGAAATCGATCCGTTCGGGCACGAAATCCTCAACCAGCACGGTCTGCGAGGTGAGCGCCGCGCCTTTGGGATCGGCAAAGACGGCGATGCGCCATGTGCCGCGCGGAACCGAAGGGGCCAGCGGCAGGGTGTAGACATGGCCGCCCGCCTCTCCGCCGTCCGAGATATGGCGCGAATGTTCGACACCATCGGGGCGGGTCAGCACGGCGGTCAGGGGCACGTCGCTGACCGATTGCGCCTGCGGATCGCGCAGGAGGGCGGTCACATGGATATCCTCCCCGGCGCGATAGATGCCGCGGTCGGTGGCGATGAAGGCATCCAGCGGCCCTGCGGGCGCGCGGCCCGCAACGCCCCGGTCAGCAAGGTCAAAAGCCGGGTCGGTGAGCGAGAGAAAGGCCAGATCCTCTTCTCCGCGCTTGGCCATGACCAGCGCCGGAGCAGAGCCGCCGTCGCCGCGCAACAGGCCGGGCGCAAAGCGCGCGATGCCCTGCGCGTCGGTGGTGACGGTGTCCAGAACGCGGTTGGCGGAGGCCAGGAGCGACACTTCCAGCCCCGCCATCGCGGTGGCGTCGCCAAGGTCGCGGGCAAAGACGGTCAGCCCGTCGTCACCCTGCATGGTGGTCAGGCCGATGTCGGACAGGATGAACCATTGCGTCGCGCGGCGGTCATTGCCCTTTTTCGGGTCCGGCACGGCGGCGGTCAGCGCGTAGACCCCGGCGGGCAGATCGCCCAGAACCTCTCCCATCGGCAGGCGGGTGGTCATATCGGCATTCAGCCGGTTCTCGACCATGCCGGTGCCGGTCCAGATCTCCTCGGCGATGTCGCGGGCGAAATATTCCTCATCGTAGCGGCCCAACGGGCGGCCGAAATAGTTGTCCTGAATGGAGCGGATCAGGTTGCGGTCCGACACCCGGCGCAGCACCAGATCGATTTCATCGAGGTTCACCGTCTCGATCGGCAGGCCCGCATCGGCGGTGCGCGGCAGCACGTAGGCACGGCCCGGAAAGCTGAGCGTCGGGGTGCGATCGCGCACGTAGGCTGTGATCGGCACGTCCCGCACCAGTTTCTCACCCGATTGCGCGGGCAGGCCCGAGCGGAAGGTGATCGTGTAGCGCCCGCCGTGTTCGACACCGGTCACGCAGATACGCTGATCGTCCTGCACCACGGCCAGACGCTGATCCGGCAGCTTGACGTAGGTGGAGTAATCCTGCCCGGCGCGGATCAGCGGCTCATTGAAGCTGGCGCAGATGCGGGGGCTGGCGGTGTCGGCCTCGACCACGTGATCGTCGACCCGAAAGCCGTATTTGCCGATGGCGTCATCCAGCAGTTGGGTGATGTCGGCGCGGGTGCCAAGGCTTTCGGCCAGCCGCAGCGCCGGGATCATCTGCCGCCCGCGCCCGTCGGTTTCCAGTGCCAGCGCAAGTTCATGCAGGGCAGTGATGCGCAGCGCATCCTCCTCTGCGCGCAGGTAGGCGTTGATGAAGGCCAGCAGCGCGCGGCCTTCATACTTGCGCTTGTCCGCGCCCTGCACGGTTTCGGTGTAGTTCACCGACCATTCGCCGTATTGCATCCACAGCGCCGGATCGTCGGTCTGGGCCAGCGCCGCGCCGGTCCAGTGGATGGCGTCGCGCAGGTTGTTCGTATCGTGCGCCTCTGTCGCGGCGTCCAGCAGGGCGGTCACGGTCCATTGCCCGCCACCATGGCGCACGGCAAGGTCCAGCGCTTCCTTGTGGGCGCGGGTCAGATCGGACTCGCGCAGGAAATCGAGATCGTCGCGGCGGGTGTTGGCCAGCGCCAGCGCCTCTGCTTCGACGTCGATCACCCGGCCCGATGTTGCGCCTTCGTAATCCGCCCGGTCGCTGACGGCGGATTTGGGAAAACAGGCATTGGAGCGGCTGTTGAAGGTAAAGGCCATGCAGTCCGGCGTGGTCAGGCAGACCCGCTGACAGGCATCCAGCGTCGTATCGAAGAGGTTTTGCAGATCCGTCCCGACGTAATCAATGTCCCGGGTGACCACGAAACGTCTGTCTGGAATGGCATCCTGAGCTTGAGCTGCGGACACCCCGACAAGGGCCAATACAAGGCCCATAGCAAAACGACGCATCAAAAGCTCCTTTCAGATCAATACCTCCAGAGTGCCATGCGCATGGAGACAAAACAACGATTCGGCAGGTCCGGGATACCTGACCCCAACGCAGTCTTGCCGAGGGAAACTTAAACATTTGTTCACCTTGGGCGGGCATGACTCGAAGCGTCCCGAAGGGAGGTAACCGCATGACCCTGGCCGATCGCCTGGCAGAGGAACGCCGCGCACGTCTGGCCGCGGAACGGCTATTGGAACAGAAGCAGGCAGAGCTGCACGAGGCCAACAGGCAGCTGGGCCGCCACGCTCTGCAACTGCGCAACGAGATTCAGGAGACCCGGACAGAGGTCAAGGTCGTCCGGGACGAGAACCAGCGCGTCATGCACCAGCTGGGCGAAGCCACGCAAAAGATCGAGGTGGTGACCGAACAGCTGTGGAGCGCGCTTGAGACGATCCGCGACGGCTTTGCCATGTATGACGAAGACTTTCGGATGGAGCTGGCCAATCCCGCCTATCTGCAGGTCTTCGAGGGGCTGGAAAGCATCGCCCCCGGCGTTCCGTTCAGCCATGTGCTGGAGGTCATGGCGGGCGAGGGGATCGTCGATCTGCAGGGGGAACCCAAGGACGTCTGGATCGACCGGATGCTGAACCGCTGGCATCAGGACCCGATCCCGAACGAAACCCTGCGTCTGTGGAACAACCGCTTTGTCAAACTGCGTGACCGGCGGCTGCCGGATGGCGGCATCGTCAGTCTGGGCGTGGATATCACCGACCTGATGCGCATGTGGGCCGCGGTCGAGGAAATGCCCGACGGTTTTGTCATGTATGACGCCGATGACCGGCTGGTGATGTGCAACAAGCAGTACCGGAATATCTACGCCACCAGCGCGCCGGCCATGGTCCCGGGCACAACCTTTGAAAAGATCCTGCGCTTTGGGCTGGACCGGGGTCAGTATGTCGAGGCAGCCGGCCGTGAAGAAGACTGGCTGGAAGAACGGCTGGACGCCCATCGCAAGACCGACACCGAACTGGAGCAGCAACTGGCCAGCGGACGCTGGCTGCGGGTCTACGAACGGCAAACCCGCGATGGCGGCCGCGTCGGGCTGCGGGTGGACATCACCCAGATCAAGGAAGACCAGAAGCGTCTGAAAGAAGCGACCAACCGCGCCGAGGCCGCCAACCGTGCCAAATCCGCCTTCCTTGCCAACATGAGCCACGAAATCCGCACACCCATGAACGGGGTCGTGGGGATGGCCGATCTGTTGATGGATTCCGACCTGTCAGAGGAACAACAGCTTTACGCCGATACGATCCGCAGTTCCGGTGAGGCGCTGCTGGTGATCATCAACGACATCCTCGACTATTCCAAGATCGAGGCCGAAAAGCTGCAGCTGCATCCCGAACCCTTTGACCTTGAACGCGCGGTGCACGAGGTGGTCATGCTGTTGCAGCCCACCGCGCGCGACAAGGACATCGCGCTGCTGCTGGACTATGACATGTTCCTGCCCACGCGGTTCATCGGCGACGCGGGCCGCGTGCGGCAAATCCTGACCAACCTGTTGGGCAACGCGGTCAAATTCACCGTGCAGGGCCATGTGCTGGTGCGGGTGGTCGGGGTGCCGGACCCGGATGCGAATTCGGCGATTCACATCACGATCGAGGACACCGGCATCGGCATCCCGGCGGACAAGGTCGACCACATCTTTGGTGAATTCAACCAGGTCGAGGATGAGCGCAACCGCAAGTTCGAGGGCACCGGTCTGGGTCTTGCGATCACCCGGCGGCTGGTCGAACTGATGGGCGGAGAGGTCTGGGTCGAAAGTGAAGAGGGCAAGGGCAGCTGTTTCGGCATGCGCATCCTTTTGCCGACAGAGGAACCCGTGGTGTTCGAGACCGCGAACCTGCCGCCCTATCTCAAGCGCGTGCTTGTCGTCGACGATCACGGGGTGAACCGCGAAATCCTGTCGAAACAGCTGGCGATCCTTGGACTGGAAACCCAGTTCTGCAAGACCGGGGCAGAGGCGATCGACAACATGAAGATCCGGCCCGATTTGCTGTTGCTGGAACACGATCTGCCCGACATGTCGGGTGAGGAACTGGCCGCGCATGTCTGCCAGCAGGGAAAGAACATCCCGGTGATCCTGATGGCCGACACCCCGACACAGGTGACGCAGACGCCCGGGGTCGAGGTGGCGGCGGTGCTGCAAAAGCCGGTCGCCCGCCGCGCGCTGTTCTCGGCGCTGGAAAAGATCGGCGAGGCGCAGCATCCCACTCAGGAGGATGCGACGGGCTCTGTCCCGGACAAGGCCCCGCCGACGGGCGATGCGCCGCTGGACGTGCTGGTGGCCGAGGACAACAAGACCAATCAACTGGTCATTCGCAAGATGGCCAAGAGTTTCAACGTGGCGCTGCGTTTTGCCAACAACGGGCTGGAGGCGGTGGCCGAATACCGCAAGAAGGTGCCGGACCTGATCCTGATGGATATCTCGATGCCGCAGATGGATGGCAAGCAGGCCACGCGAGAGATCCGCACGCTTGAAGGGGACGGCCCGAAAGTGCCGATCATCGCGGTCACCGCCCATGCCATGTCGGGCGACCGCGAAGCCATCCTTGAGGCAGGTCTGACCGATTACCTGACCAAACCCCTGCGCAAGGCGGCGCTGGGTGACATGATCGAGCTTTACTCCCCAAGGCCAGTGGAGGCGCGGGCCGCCGGTTAGGCCGACAGCGCCTGCGCTTCGGCGGGCCGCAGGAACACCGGGCGGTCCGGTTCGGACATGTCGTGCTGATAGCGATAGCCGCCAAGGTCGAAGTCCCGCAGCCCCTCCGGATCGGTCAGGCGGCGCTGGATGATGTAGCGCGCCATGGCCCCGCGCGCCCGCTTGGCGAAGAAGCTGACGATCTTGGGGCCGCCCGGCTTGTCCTCCATGAACTGCGGAGTGATGACGCGCAGCTTCAGCGCCTTCAGTGGCACCGCGCCGAAATATTCCTGGCTGGCGCAGTTCACCAGCACCCCGGTGTCCAGCTTTTCGGCCTTTGCGTTCAGTGCCTTGGCGATCTGGTCACGCCAGTAGTCATACAGGTTTGCCCCGCGCCGCGTTTTCAGCCGAGAGCCCATTTCCAGCCGGTAGGCCTGAATGCCGTCGCGCGGGCGCAGCAGACCGTAAAGCCCGGAGAGGATGCGCAGGTGATCCTGCGCCCAGTCCATTTCATCGGCGTCCAGCGAGCCTGCCTCCAGCCCGATGTAAGTGTCCCCGGCAAAGGCCAGCGCGGCGGGGCGCAGGTCCTCTGGCCCCGGCGTATCGGTGAAGGCGCGGAACCGGTCGCGGTTCAGCCGCGCCAGATCGTCGGAGAGGTCCATCAGCCCCTTGAGATCGCGCAGCGTCAGGTTCCGGGCCGTGCGGGCCAGACTTTGCGCATCTGTCTCGAACTCGGGCGCGGTCATCGCGGTCCCGTGGTCGGTCCAGTCCAGCCGCTTGGCCGGCGAAATCACAACGAGCATGGTCAGCCCCCTCTGCCTTGATCCCTTCCGATGTGTGGACTTAGGTCAGCCTGCCGCCGCGGTCCAGCCACAACAGCCCCAAAGACAGGGCGAATTGCCCGCACAGGACCCTATTCCGCCGCGTCCTGAAACACCCGGTAAAAGGCCGCGCCGAACCTTTCAGCCCGCTTTTCCCCAAGAACGCGGCCAATGTCCTCTTCACAGGACGGGCGCGTTTCGGTCAGCTTGGCCAACAGGGAGGCCGAGCAACTCAGCGGTTTCTCGGTGCCATCCGGGCCGCGCATCAACTCTGCCTGCACCGCCATCAGCGCATCGTAAAGCGCCCCGGTGCCGGAGGCGGCCAGCTTGCGGCGGCGCGGGTGCATTTCTTCGGCCTCGCCGTTCAGCACCTCGAGAAAGGTTTTGCCATAGCTTTCCAGCTTCTTGGCCCCGATGCCGGATATGCGCGCCATTTCGTCCAGCGAGCGCGGCCGCACCTCGGCCATTTCGATCAGCGTCTTGTCGTTGAAGATCATGTAGGGCGGTACCCGCGCCTCGCGCGCCAGCGCGGTGCGCTGCGCCTTGAGGGCCGAAAACATCGGCGCGTGTTCCTCGCTGACCAGCGCCTTGACCGCCGGTCGCCGCTCTGCCGCTTGTGCGACCACGTCGCGGCGCAGTTGAATGGAGTCCTCACCGCGCAGGATCGGGCGGGCGCGGTCGGTCATGACCAATGCGCCATGCCGTTCCGCATCCGGGCGCATCAGGTCATGGCCCATCATCTGACGGAACACCGCCTGCCATTGCCCGCGCTTCAGATCCTTGCCCACGCCGAAGGTGGGCAGGCTGTCATGGCCGCGCTGGCGGATCTTGTCGGTTTCCAAACCCAGCAGAATGTCGATCAGGTGCCCGGCGCCAAAGCTTTCGCCAGTGCGCAGCGCGGCGGACAGCGCCTTGCGCACCGCCTCTGTCCCGTCGAAGAGCTCTGGCGGGCTATCGCAGAGATCGCAGTTTCCGCAAGGCTCAGCCTCTTCGCCGAAATAGCCCAGCAGGGTCTGTCGCCGGCATACCTGCGCCTCTGCCAAACCCAGAAGCGCGTTCAGCCGCCCGTGATCGGCGGCGCGGCGTTCGGGCGGGGCAAGGCCCTCATCGATCTGGCTGCGGCGCAGGCGAATATCCTCTGGTCCGTACAGGGTCAGCGTCTCTGCCGGGGCGCCGTCCCGGCCCCCGCGACCGATTTCCTGATAATAGGCCTCGATCGACTTGGGCAGGTCCGCGTGGGCGACCCAGCGGATGTCGGGTTTGTCCACGCCCATGCCAAAGGCCACGGTGGCGACGACGATCAGCCCGTCTTCGGTGGCAAAGCGTTCCTCGACATGGCGGCGGTCATCCGCCTCCATCCCGCCGTGATAGTGGCAGGCGGAATGCCCGTCTTCGCGCAGGGCGCGGGCGATGCCCTCTGTCTTGGCCCGGGTGCCGCAGTAGACGATGCCCGATTGCCCCTGCCGCGCCTTGGCAAAGCGCAGGATCTGGGCGCGCGGGCCGTCCTTGGGTGAAAAGGCAAGGTGGATGTTTGGCCGGTCAAAGCCCCGCAGAAAGGTGCGCGGCGGGTGATCGTCGAACAGCCGCGTGACCATTTCCTGACGGGTTTCGACGTCCGCCGTGGCGGTGAAGGCGGCCAGCGGCACATCCAGCGCGCGGCGCAATTCGCCGATGCGCAGGTAATCGGGGCGGAAATCATGGCCCCATTGGCTGACGCAATGCGCCTCATCCACGGCGATCAGGGAGACCCCAGCCTGCGACAGCATCCGCTGCGTGCCCGCATTGGCCAGCCGTTCGGGCGCGAGGTACAGCAGTTTCAGCGCACCCGCGTGCAGCATGTCCCAGACGGCGTCAGTCTCTTCGGGGGTGTTGCCCGAGGTCAGCGCGCCTGCGGCAACACCCGCCTCGCGTAACCCGCGGACCTGATCGCGCATCAGGGCGATCAGCGGCGAAATCACCACTGTCACCCCGTCGCGCATCAGCGCAGGCAGTTGGAAACACAGGGATTTGCCGCCGCCCGTGGGCATGATGGCCAGCACGTTTTCACCGGCCGCGACGGCGTCGACAATCTCTCCCTGACCGGGACGGAACGCCCCGAATCCAAAGATATCCTGAAGAAGCGCCTCGGCGGTCCCGGTGTCGCGCGGCATGAAGTGACCTGTCGGATTTTGCGTGATCTGCTCTTAGCCCGACAGTCTCATACTAAGATTCGGTGAATCAAGCCCCGGAGACGCAAAATCTGCCCCTGAGACCGCTGTGCCGCGCCCCGTCTGCGCAACGTCACCGTGGTTCAGAAGCTGTAGAAGAACGCCGCGTTGTTCGCGAGGATGATCTGCAGCGCGTAGACCGCGATCAGCGCGATCAGCGGCGCAAGGTCCAGCCCGCCCATCGGCGGCAGGATGCGCCGGATGCGCGAGTAGAGCGGTTCCAGCAGGCGGTTCAGCCCGTCCCAGATCTGCGCAACGATGGGCTGGCGCAGGTTGAGGATCTGGAAGTTGATCAGCCAGCTCATGATCACATGGGCGACGATCACGAAGACCACGATGCTCAGGATCATGTTCAGGATCTGAAAAAGCGATGCCATTCCCGGGCCTCTCCTTTGCGTTTGCTGGGTCAGACCTAAGCGCAGAAGGCGTCAAGGACAAGTGTGCCGCGAGGTCGTGATTGACGCGGGTTGCTGCAGCGCGGCATCTGGGCCGCAAAGGAGCCTGCCATGTACCCCTTCATTCGTCTTGCCCGAAACCTCTGGCTTGCCCGTCGCGCGCCGAAGCTGGGGGTGTTCGACACCCAGATCACCGAACATGTCTGCCTGCCTTGGGATCTGGACCCCTGGGTCGAGCTGAACAACGGCCGGACGCTGACGATCTATGACCTCGGGCGGATCCCGCTGGCGGTGCGCACCGGTCTGGTGGAGGTGCTGCGGCGCGAACGCTGGGGCCTGACCATCGCCGGATCGGTGGTGCGCTATCGGCGCCGGGTGCGGATGTGGGACCGGGTGACGATGCATTCGCGGGTTCTGGGCTGGGACAACCGGTTTCTCTATATCGATCAGTCGATGTGGCGCACGGACGGCGAATGCGCCAGCCATGCGGTGTTTCGCTCCGCCATCACCGACAAGGCCGGCATCGTCGCCACCGACCGGATTGCAGCCGCGCTGAATGTCGCGCCCGAAAGCCCGCCGCTGCCGGACTGGGTGCAGGACTGGATCGCGGCAGAGGCGGCGCGCCCCTGGCCACCGGCCAAATCGGGCTGACGGTGCGCCGCGTCCTATAGCCCCTTGCCACCCCCCTGCCCGGTCTGTTCTATCGCAGCATTCCGCGAAGGGGCCGGGCATGAAAGAACCGACAAGAAAGCAGCGCATCTGGGGCTGGATGTTCTTTGACTGGGCCCAACAGCCCTATGCCACCCTCGGCCTGACTTTCATCTTCGCCCCCTATTTCGCCGCTGTTGCCGCCGGGTATTTCACCGGGCAGGGCCACGATCCCGACAATGCAAAGGCCATCGCGCAAAGCCTGTGGTCCTCGGCCCAGACTGTAGCCGGGCTGTGCATCGCGTTTTCCGCGCCGCTCCTTGGGGCGTGGGCCGATGCGACCGGGCGCAAGCGTCCGTGGTTCTGGCTGTTCACGGTGATTGCCATTCTTTGCGCCGCCGCGATGTGGATCCTGGAGCCGGATGGCACCGGGCTATTGTTGGCGCTGGGGCTATTCTGGATCGGATTTGTCGCCAGCGAGTCCGCCTTCAACCTGAACAACGCCATCTTGCCCAGCCTTGGCACACCCGAGGAAGTCGGGCGCATCTCCGGTACGGCCACGGCTTTTGGCTATTGGGGCGGCGTGCTGTCGCTCTTCATCATGCTGCTGTTCTTTGCCGAGAACGAGACCGGCAAAACGCTGCTCGGCCTGTCGCCGCCGCTTGGCCTTGACCCCGAGGCGCGGGAGGGCACGCGGTTTGTCGGGCCTTTCATCGCGCTGTGGTTCGGGATCTTCCTGATCCCCTTCTTCCTGTGGAACCGGGACGATCCGCTGGCGCGGGCCAAGCCCGAAAGCGTGCGCCACGTGCTGGCTGATCTCTGGGCCTCAATCGTGGCGGTATCGCGACGCAAATCCTGCCGCAGCTTTCTGCTGTCCTCTCTGTTCTATCGCGACGCGCTGACGGCGCTTTATGCCTATGGCGGGGTCTATGCGACGCTGGTGCTGGACTGGAAGGTGACGCAGGTTGGCGTTTTCGGGATCATCGCGGCCATCGCGGCGGCGGTTCTCAGCTGGGTTGGGGGCATCGCGGACCACAAGTTCGGGCCGAAACCGGTGATCCGCATCTGTATCTGGGTTCTGATCCTTGTCGGCACGGTCATCGTGGGCATGTCGCGCGAAAGCCTGTTCGGGTTCCCGCTGGCCGAAGGGTCAAACCTGCCGGACATCATCTTTTACATCTGCGGCGCCACCATCGGCGGCGCGGGCGGCGCGCTGTATTCCGCATCCCGGTCCATGATGGTGCGTCATTGCAACCCCCTGCGCCCGGCGGAGGGATTTGGCCTCTTTGCTTTGGCAGGCAAGGCCACCGCCTTTCTGGCGCCCGCGCTGATCACCGTTTTCACCATTGCAACACAGTCGAACCAGCTGGGCTTTCTCCCGGTGATCGGGCTTTTCCTGCTGGGGCTGGTTCTGCTAATCTGGGTGCAACCATTGGGAGAAAGACCCGAATGATCCGCTTCCTTTTTGCCTTTACCCTCGCCCTGTCCCTGTCCGCCTGCGGCACCGGGGGAGGCCGTGATATTTCCGGAACCCGCAGCTATTCCGGCCCGCCACTGGACCCGGTGCTGTCCTCGAAAGAGGCCAAGCAGTTGTTCGGGGCCAAGCGTGACGGGACCGCACAATCCGCGCAGCCCCTTGGCGGCTATGCCAAGGGCTGTCTGGCCGGGGGTGTGCAACTGGCCGAAACCGGGCCCACGTGGCAAGCGATGCGGCTCAGCCGCAACCGCAACTGGGGCCACCCGGAACTGATCGACTACGTTCAGAAACTCAGCCGCAAGGCCGCGCAGCAACCGGGGTGGAACGGGCTATACCTTGGCGATTTCAGCCAGCCGCGCGGCGGGCCGATGCTGACCGGGCACCGCAGCCATCAGATCGGTCTGGACGCGGATATCTGGCTGCGCCCCGCCGATGACCTGAACCTGTCGGTCAAGGCGCGTGAGAATATCTCTTCGATCTCCCTGCGCCGCGCCTCTGGTGCCTATGTGAACGGCAAGTGGACGAAACAGCACCACGAGATCCTGAAGGCCGCCGCCAGCGATCCGCGCGTCGCCCGCATCTTTATCTTTCCCGGCGCCAAGGTGCAGATGTGCAAGGATGAAACAGGTGACCGCAGCTGGCTGCGCAAGGTGCGCCCATGGTGGGGCCACCACTATCATTTCCACGTGCGGCTGAACTGCCCCAGTGGCGCTGCGGGCTGTGTCAATCAGGCCGCCCCCCCGCCCGGAGACGGCTGCAAGGAGGCCGAGGAATGGGTGGATCGCATCCTGAACCCGCCGCCGCCGGACCCCAACGCCAAGCCCTCGCCGCCCCGGCGCGAGCTGACGCTGGGCGATCTGCCGCGGCAATGCGCTGACGTGCTCGCCGCGAACTGACAGCCAACTGATGTCGGTCTTTCCTATCCGCCTGCGGGCGCTGCTGGCATGCTGTGCCGCGCTGGTCGCTTGCGGACCGGAGGCAACGGACCCCGGTCCGCAAGCGGTGCAGGTCAGCCGCCTTGACTGGGTGTCCGATGTTCCGCATTTCGGCGGGTTTTCGGGGCTGGAACTGTCTCATGATGGCCGTGCCTTCATGGCGCTGGCGGATGACGGCGCGTTTATCCGGGGCATTCTGATCCGGACCGATGGCAAGCTGACCGCCATCGAACAGTCCCCGCGCGTCCCCTTGGTGGATGACGGCGGGGCCGGATTGCTCCATCCGCACACCGATGCCGAAGGTCTGGCGCTGGCGCGGGACGGCAGTTTCTACGTCTCTTTCGAGGCGTGGCACCGCGTCTGGCACTATCCGACACCGCAAAAAGCCGTGCCTTTGTCGACGCCCGGGGCCTTTAACAGCCTTGGCAGTAATTCGGGTCTGGAGGCCTTGGCGATCGACGCCGAGGGCAGGCTCTATACGCTCCCCGAAAGGTCCGGCCGACTGACGCAGCCCTTTCCGGTCTGGCGGCACGAGAACGGGCGCTGGCGCGAGGTATTCAGTATCTCGCGCAGCGGCGGGTTCAGCCCCGTCGGCGCGGATTTCGGCCCGGACGGGCGGCTATATCTGCTGGAGCGCAGCTTTTCCGGCTTCGCCTTTCGCTCTCGGGTGCGGCGGTTCACTCTGAGTGAAGACCGCGTCATCCGCGAAGAGACCCTGTTCCGCAGCCCCGCGCATCAGCACGGCAACCTCGAAGGTCTTTCTGTCTGGCGCGACGATGGCGGCGCGATCCGGCTGACGATGATCGCCGACAACAACTTCATCGGCATTCAGCGCAACGAAATCGTCGAATACCGCGTGATCGAGTGACCGGGGCCGGGCTTGACGGCCCCGCATCTGTTCCTGTAAGCGCGCCCAATCCGCTTCGGCGGGTCAAGTCCCCGCAACCTTGAAAAAACGGGTCACATCATGACACGCGCACATCTGCCCGGCATTCTTGCCATGGCGGCCATCGTTCTGGCCTCCAACATCCTCGTCCAGTTTCTGTTCGGCCAATGGCTGACCTGGGGGGCGTTCACCTATCCCTTGGCCTTTCTGGTCACCGACCTGATGAACCGCATCTACGGTCCGGCGGCCGCCCGCAAGGTGGTCTTTGCCGGTTTCGTCGTCGGCGTTGTCTGCTCTTTGATCGGGACGCAGATCATGCTGCAGGGGGATGGCTATACCTACCCGGCGGTGACGCTGCGCATTGCCATCGGCTCTGGCCTTGCCTTCTTGACCGCGCAACTGATGGATGTCGCGATCTTTGACCGCCTGCGGCAGGGGCGCTGGTGGCGCGCGCCGCTGGCCTCCACGCTGGTGGGTTCGACGCTGGACACCGCGATCTTTTTCACCATCGCCTTCTCGGCGCAGCTCATCTGGCTGGAACCGGGCAACGACGTCGGCTGGGCCAATGAAATCCTGCCGCTTCTGGGCGCAGGCCCCGAGGCCCCGCTGTGGATGTCGCTTGCCGTTGCGGACTGGATGGTCAAGCTGGGCCTCGCCCTGATCGCGCTGATCCCGTTCCGGATGATCGTTTCCTGGGCAAATCTGCAACGCACCCCGGCCTGAGACGCAAAAAAGACTTTGTGGTTGGCACGACCCGTGCCACCATCATCTTGCGTTTTCAACAGCTGAAAGGAGGTGATCCAGTGTCGAGAGAAGCATTGGAGAGAGGTGTCGGAACAGTTCGGGAGATGACGCCCTAGGGCAGCCCCTGGGCGCGTACAGCCCCCGAATTGGCGAGCCTAACCGGCCCCGCCTCCGTATTCTCGAAGGGCCGCTGATCTGGCGGCCCTTTTTAGTGCCTGACATTTGCCGAAACAGCCTACATTACGCCCCATGCTGCGGATCAACGATCACATCACCATCGAGGACTGGGAGCTGACCGAACAGTTCATCCGGGCCTCCGGTCCCGGCGGGCAGAACGTCAACAAGGTCTCTACTGCCGTCGAACTGCGGTTCGAGGCCGAGCGGTCCCCCAATCTGCCCGGTGCCGTCAAGACCCGCCTGCGCAAGCTGGCCGGACGGCGCTGGACCAAGGACGGCGCGGTGATCCTGCAGGTGGACGAGACCCGCAGCCAGGCCCGTAACCGTGAGATCGCGCGCCAGCGCCTTGCCGAACTGGTGCAGAAAGCCACGGAAAAGCCCAAGCGCCGCATTCCCACCAAGCCGACGCTGGGCTCCAAACGCCGCCGTCTGGAAACCAAGAAACAGCGCGGCGAGGTCAAGGCCCTGCGCGGCAAGATCGATCCCAAAGACTGAGGCGCACCCCGCCATTTTCAGCGTAACGCCCGCCTCAGACGGCCCGAGGACCCGGCCAAAGGCCGGGCCCGAGACACCCTGCGCGCGCAGCGCACATCTGGATTACGGGATCAGAAGCGTTCCAGCAGACGGTCGAGGTAATTGCGTTCTTCCTCGGGGCGGTTCAATTCGCCCGAGCGGCGGCGCAACTCGCCCAGCAGTTCCTCGGCCCGGCGATAGACATCCTTGCCCTGCAACAGCCCCTCATCGGTGCCGACACGGCCGGTGTTGCCCGTGTTTCGGCCCAGCGGATCGCGCTGTTCGCGCGGATCGCCGCCATCGGCAAAGCCCTGCTCTCCGGAGCGCTGCTGCTGTTGCTGCGCCAGCGCCTCGCCCAGATTGCGCATGCCTTCCCGCAGCGATTCCAGCGCGCGTGACTGTTCGTCGATCGCCTCGGCCAGATCTCCGTCCCGCAGCGCCCGTTCCGCCCCATCCATGGACCGTTCGGCATCGCGCAGAGCCTCGGCGGCGCGCTCACCCGGTTCTGTCCCCTGCCCCGGCAGGGCCTGACGCTGGCGGTTCAATTCGTCGCGCAGGGCGCGCTGACGTTCGGCAAGGCTGTCGGCCAGATCGCCGTCGCCATCCCCGCCCTGCCCCTGACCGGGCTCACGCCCGTCCTGACCCTGACCCTGTCCCGGATCACGCTGTCCGTCCTGTCCCTGCCCCGGCTGGCGCTGCCCCTGGTTCAGATCGCGGAACGCCTCGTCCGACAGGTCCTGCTGTTCGCGCAGGGTATCGGCCAGACCTTCCATCGCCTGTTCGCCGGGCGATTGCCCGCCGCCGCCCTGGCCTTGGGTGATCTGCATGTTCTCCAGCATTTCCTGCAGCTGGCGCATGGCCTCCGCGGCCTCGGCCATCCGGCCCTGCTCCATCAACTCCTGAATGCGGTCCATCATGCGCTGGATGTCGTCCTGCGACATCTGGATCATGTTCTGCGGATCGATGGGTTCCCCATCTTGCTGACCCTCACGGGCCTGCTGCTGCGCCAGTTGCCGCATGTAATCCTGCGTCGCCTCGCGCAATTCCTGCATCAGTTCGGCGATTTCCTGATCCGAGGCGCCATTCTTCATGGCCTCTTCCAGACGCTCCTGCGCGCGCTGCAAACGTTCCAGCGCGTCCTGCAGATCGCCTTCTTCCATCTCCAGCGCCAGATCCCACATCGCTTGCGCGATCTCGTCCTGCTTCTCGTCCGTGATGGCATCATAAGTCGCCAACACCTCGATCCGCTTCACCAGCTTGAGCAAGCGCATGTGTTGCACGTTCTTGCGGAACAGGTCGTCCGGCTCATTCATGACCGCCTTGAGCACCTGCACGATCATCGCGCCGTTGTCCCGGTTCCACAGCAGGGATTGCCGTTGTTCGATCAGCGCCGCCGCCACGGGGTCAAAGAACCGCCGTCCCGGCAGGTCCAGCGCCTGAGGCTCTGACAGGGCCCGCTGGCCGCGCGCATCCTCGACCTCCAGTTCCAGCCGCACCGGAAGGTTCGCCCAGGGGTGCAAAGAGAAATTGCCAACCAGGGATTCGGTGAAATCGCTGCGATCACCCGCCACCGGCATCGGCAACGGAACCTCGATCACCTGTCGTGGTTCGGGATCGATCACCCGGCCATATCGGCGGTCAACGGCGGCAAGGTCCAGCGAGAACCGCGCCTTGCCCATGACAACGCCGTGGTCATCCGTTGCGGTAAAGGGGATCTGCGTCTCGCCTTCGTAACTGGTCTCGATCTCGCCGTCGCGCTTGACGGTCGGTCCGCCGTCGGGGATCAGCGCAATCTGCCAGATCCGCCCGCCGGGACCATCCACCGCCAGTTCACCGGATTTCAGAACGGCGAAATCCTGCGCCGTGTCCTGCGCCGCCTCGGGCGTCAGATCGCGGCCCGACACGCTCTCGCGCACGCTCAGCGCGCCCACTTCGCCATACATGCGCAGGGTGATCTCCGCGCCTTCCGGCACATCCAGCGATGCGGCGGTGATGTCATTGAGATAGACAGAAGGCAGGCGCGTGTAGGCGGGCGGCTGCATCCAGCCCTCCCATGCCGGCCCCTGCGCAAGATCCGGACCACCGGCGCCCATGCCGGTCACCGATTGCACCCGCACGATGGACCCGAACAGAATCGCCACCGACAGCGCCAGCAGCGCCACGTAACGCAGCGCCAGCGGATCATTGCGCGATACCCGCAGATCCGGCTCCACCGCGCGCGCCTGCGCAAGCCGGGTTCGCATGCGTTTCTGATGCGCAACCCAGACCGCATGAGAGGCCTCGTCCCCTGCGCCGATGGCCTGCGTGTCCAGCGCCGCCTGTATAGGGTTGCCCCGCATCGTGCCGTCCAGCCGCAGGATCGCGGCCTCCCGGCTGGGCCAGCGGAACCGCCGCACCCCGTAGACCAGGGCCCAGACAGCGCCTGCGGCCAGAACGGCGCCCGCAGCCCAGACCCATTCCACCGCCACCTCGTCCTGAACGCCCAGCATCAACAGGGCCAGCGCAAAGATCGCGATGGACCACAACGGCCAGAAGGCGCGCGCCGCGCGCTCTGCCCCCATGCCCAGCCGGGTCAGCGCCAGCGGCCAGCGCAGGGTGCGAAAGATCTCGGGGATGTCGGTCCGGTTCGGGGCCATATCGCTCCTCGCAGGGTCGGTCTGCGAGGAGGATACCTCACAACCATTCAGGGATGGTATCGCGATTTATCATGTCGTCAAAGGACGGCCGTGCGCGGATAACCGCGAATTGATCACCCTGCACCAGCACTTCGGGGATCAGCGGGCGGCTGTTGTATTCGCTGGACATGACGGCACCATAGGCCCCGGCAGAGCGAAAAGCCACCAGATCACCGGCGTTCAGGGGCGGCATCAGCCGTCCCTTGGCAAAGGTGTCGCCGCTTTCGCAGACCGGCCCGACGATGTCATAGGGCATCAGTTCGGCTGCCGCCTCTGCCTCCTGAACGGGCACAATTTCGTGATGTGCCTCATACATGGCCGGTCGGATGAGGTCATTCATGGCGGCATCCAGAATCAGGAAATCGCGCCCCTCGCCGTTCTTGAGGTAGATGACCTCGCTCACCAGCAGTCCGGCATTGCCGATGATCAGCCGCCCCGGCTCGATCTCGACCTCGCAGCCCAGATGCCCGACCGTACGCTGGATCAGCGCGCCATAGTCCATCGGCAGCGGCGGCGCCTCGTTCGAGCGGGCATAGGGAATGCCCAGCCCGCCGCCCAGATCCAGCCGCGTGATCTCATGCCCATCGGCGCGCAGCGCCTCGGTCAGTTCGGCCACCTTGAGATAGGCCTGCTCGAACGGCTCCAGCTGCGTCAGCTGAGAGCCGATGTGCACGTCGATACCGACCACCTTCAGCCCCGGCAGGCGGGCCGCCTCGGCATAGACTTCGCGGGCGCGCGCAATCGGAATGCCGAACTTGTTCTCGCTCTTGCCGGTGGCGATCTTGGCATGGGTCTTGGCGTCCACGTCCGGGTTCACCCGCACGGTGATCGGCGCGACGGCCCCCATGGACGAGGCCACCTCAGAGATCACCCGCATCTCGGGCTCGCTCTCGACGTTGAACTGGCGGATGCCCCCCTCAAGAGCCCTGCGGATCTCTCCCCGCGTCTTGCCGACGCCGGAAAACACGATCCGTTCGCCCGGCACGCCCGCCGCCTTGGCCCGCGCGTATTCACCACCCGAGACCACGTCCATGCCCGCGCCTTCGGCCGCCAGCGTCTTCAGGATCGCCTGGTTCGAGGCCGCCTTCATCGCGTAGCAGACCAGATGCGGACCCCAGCTCAACGCCTCGTCGAACAGGCGGAAATGCCGGATCAGCGTGGCGCTGGAATAGACATAGAACGGCGTGCCCACGGCGGCCGCAATCTCGGCCACCGGCACATCTTCGGCAAAGAGCTGCCCGTCACGATAAAGAAAATGATCCATGACCGCGGCTTTAGCCGAGCCCATGCATTTGGGCCAGCCCCCAGTTGCGCCTTGCTGGCCGATCCGTGCGCACCCTCGGGCTTCTTCTCTTTGAAAATACCGCCGGGGGTGAATTGGCCGCAGGCCAAGAGGGGGCAGAGCCCCCTTTCACCATCTCTCACCCACGCGATGCCGATACGAACCGTAGGGCGGGGTTTACCCCGCCGCCCCGCCTTACCGGCAATAGGATCCGCCGCGATGGCGGCGCGTGTCGAAATGGAAATGATCCCGGTGATAGCCGTCAGACCCGGGGCCCAGAACGGTGCCAAAGACCTTGCAGGCCGCCTTGCGCATCTTGCTCAGCGCCGTACCGTTCTTGCCGCGGCCCCAGTCCTGCAGGACGGTGATCTCGGATCCGTCGGCCAGAAGGAACCCGGAAATATCGATCGCCTTGCCGCGCCCGTGTTCGGAAATCGGCGCGCCCGGCTGGTTGTTGCGCGTACGGCAGGAATAATGCGCCGCAACCCGCAGCCCGTCCAGCCCGCCACCGCGCCGGCCAACGGCCGGTTTAGCGGATTTGTTCACCCAACTCTTCAGCGCCTTGGCTGTCGGGCAGTCGATCATCGCGCCCTGCGTCAGCCGCACGCCCGATACCGATTGCAACCGCACCGCGTTCTCGATCCCGCAGCCATTCAGCTTGCCCGGCACGCGCCCCACGACCTCACCGGCCAGCGCCGGATCGCCACATAGCCCGCCGTCGTCGCTGGAACTGGCAAAGGCATTGCCAAGGTATCCCCGCACCCCGTCCAGACTGTCCGCTGCGCGCTCTCGCGCGCCGCAGGAGCCCAGGATCAGAAAACAGCAGACACCCAGAGCAAGCTTTTTCACCGATGTACCTTCACGCGGCCAAAGTCCGGTTCATTGGTATCCTGACCGGCCTCCAGAATGCCACGCCGGATGGCCCGGGTATGGGTGAAATAGGCATGAAGCTGCTCACCATCGCCGGTGCGGATGGCGCGTTGCAGCGCAAACAGCTCTTCCGTGAACCGGCCAAGGATTTCCAGCGTCGCGTCCTTGTTGGTCAGGAAGACGTCGCGCCACATGGTCGGATCGCTGGCGGCAATCCGGGTGAAATCCCGGAAACCGGCGGCGGAAAACTTGATGACTTCCTGATCGGAGACACGGCGCAAATCGTCGGCCACACCCACCATCGTATAGGCGATCAGGTGTGGCACATGGCTGACCACCGCACACACAAGGTCATGGTGCTCGGGCTCCATCACCTCTGTATTCGCGCCCAGCGCCTGCCAGTAGTCCTGCATCCGCGCCACGGCTTCTGGGTCGCTGCCCTCAACCGGGACGATCAGGCACCAGCGGTTGTCATAGAGCGAGTCGAACCCCGCCTCCGGTCCGGAATGCTCTGTCCCGGCCATCGGGTGACAGGGAACGAAATGCACACCTTCGGGGATATGCGGGCCAACCTCTTCGATCACCGTGCGCTTGACCGATCCGACGTCGATCACCGTGGCCCCCGGTTTCAGATGCGGCGCAATCTCCGCGGCGATGCGGCCCATGACCCCCACGGGCGTCGCCAGAACCACCAGATCCGCGTCCTTCACCGCCTCGATGGCGCTGTCGCAGACCTCATCGCACATGCCGATCCGCCGCGCCGTGTCGCGTGTTGCATCGGAACGCGCATAGCCCGAAACATGCCCGGCGACGTTGCCGCGTTTCATCGCCCAGTACATCGATGAGGCGATCAGACCCAGCCCGATCAGGGCAACCTTTTCGTAGATCACGCTCATCGCGCGCCCGCCTTGAACAGCCCGATGTTATGCGCCACCTGACGGCAGGACGGTTCATCCCCCACGGTGATCCGCAGGCAGTTCGGCAGGTTGTAGCCCGCCACCCGCCGCACGATCAGCCCCTGGCTTTGCAGGTACAGGTCACAGGCCTCGGCCTCGGCCTGATCGGCAAAACGCGCCAGAACAAAGTTCGCGGTCGAGGTGTCGCAAGGCACGCCATGTTCGGCCAGCGCCTCGCACAGCCAGTGCCGCATCCGCGCATTTTCGGTACGGCACTTTTCGATATAGGCACTGTCGCGCACCGCCGCCTCTGCCGCGGCCAGCGCAACATTGGACAGGTTGAACGGCCCACGCACCCGGTTCAGCACGTCGATGACCTCCTTGGGGGCATAGCCCCAGCCGACGCGCATCCCGCCCAACCCATAGATCTTTGAGAACGTCCGGGTCATCACCACGTTGTCGCGATGTTCGACCAGCTTGGCGCCGCCATCGTAACCGTCGACATACTCGGCATAGGCCCCGTCCAGCACCAGCAGGCATTCCTTGGGCAGCCCCTCGGCCAGCCGCTCGATCTCGGCCAGTCCGATCATCGTGCCGGTGGGGTTGTTGGGATTGGCGATGAACACCAGCCGCGTGCGATCCGTACAGCCGGCCAGCAGCGCATCCACATCCGTCACCCGTTCCCGCTCTTTCACCTCGACCGGGGTGGCCCCGGCGGCCAGCGCGCTGATCCGGTACATGGAAAACCCGTGTTCGGTGAACAGCACCTCCGTCCCCGGCCCGGCATAGGCCTGACAGAGAAAGGTGATGATCTCATCCGAGCCGACGCCGCAGATGATCCGCTCCATGTCCAGATCATAGACCTCGGCAATCGCGCCACGCAGACCGGCGTGATCCGTCGAAGGATAGCGATGCAGCCCGTGTATGGTGCGCTTCACCGCTTCCTGCGCGGCAGGGCTCGGCCCGAACGGGTTCTCGTTCGAGCTCAGCTTGACCACATTGGTCACGCCCTCCACATGCGCCTTGCCGCCCACGTAGAGCGCAATATCCATGATACCCGGCTGTGGCTTGATCGCTGTCATTCGGTCCTCCTGACGACACCTGTGCATAGCGCTGCACCCGCCTGTAGAAAAGGCACAAACGGGTTCCAATCCACGTCGTTCAAGTTACGCTTGCACCAATAGGTTTTTCCGGAGTCGATTTATGAGAACGCTGTTTGCCATATTCGTCGCCCTCAATCTTCTTCTGGTTTTTCTTCTGATGATCCATTTCGGGGTCTTTGCCCCGCGCGTCGCCCTGCATATCGCCGCCGCCCCGCAACATCGCGCAGTGGCGCCGCTGATCACCGAATGGGCCGAGGACAACAAGGCCGATATCCGGATCACATGGCTGTCCCCGCCCGAGATTTCGCAGGCGCTGACCAAGGGACCGGAGACAGAGTTTGACGCGGTCTGGCCGGACAGTTCCCTGTGGATCGCGCTTGGCGATAGCGATGAGGTCGTGCAGCATCAAGCCTCCGTCTACCGCTCTCCCGTGATCCTTGGTCTGCGCATGTCCACCGTGATCGGGCAGGGCTGGATCGGGCGGAGTGACTTCACCCTGTCGGAAATCGCCGAGGCGGCAAAGGAGGACAAGTTCCGCCTGACGATGCCCGCGCCCACCCAATCCGGGGCGGGGGCGATGGCCTACCTCAGCCTGCTGCGCGCCTTTTCAGAAGACCCCGAACCGCTGACGCCAGAGCACCTGACAAGGGCCAAAACGCTGGACGAGACGCGCGCCCTGCTGGCGCAGATGGACCGCGCGCCTGCAAGTGACGCGGCCTTGGCAGAGGCCCTTGTGGCGAATTACAGCGCCTATGACGGGCTGTTCACGACCGAGGCGCAGGTGATCCAGACCAGTCAGCGATTGGCCGCGCAGGGCGATGAACCCCTCTATGCGCTCTACCCCTCGGGCGGCATGTCCGTCACCGACAGCCCCCTGGGATTCATACCCAAGGGGGATGAGGCCAGGGAGGCCAAGTTCCTGGACCTGCAAGCCTTTCTCGCCTCGGATGAGATGCAGGAACACCTCGTGGCATTGGGCTATCGGGCCGGGCCGGACGGACCGGATGCGGAAACCGTGGATGTCACCGTCTGGAACCCGACCTGGGGCCTAGATGCTGCCGCCCGTTTCGCAGCCACAGCCCCGCCCCCTTCCCCAGTGATCCAAGAGGCCCTGCGTCTGTACCAGACCGAGTTGCGCAAACCTGCGCTGACCGTCTGGGTCATGGATGTGTCAAACGCGATGGACGGCACGCCGATGCAGGCGCTCAAGGCCTCTGCCGACGCCCTTTTCGATCCCCCCGCTGCCCATGAGACCCTGCCGCAACCGGATAGCCGGGATGTGACCATCCTGCTGCCGTTCAACCACAACATCCGTGATCCCATCATTATCGAAGGCGGCAACCCGACCGCCACGGACCGCGCCAGACGCCTGATCGCCGCGCT
This sequence comes from Antarctobacter jejuensis, assembly GCF_052266595.1. Taxonomy (NCBI): domain Bacteria; kingdom Pseudomonadati; phylum Pseudomonadota; class Alphaproteobacteria; order Rhodobacterales; family Roseobacteraceae; genus Antarctobacter; species Antarctobacter jejuensis. The sequence goes on from NZ_JBQQXJ010000016.1 coordinate 51,255, forward strand.
GGACGCGGACGGCGGAACGGACGTCTACTACGCCCTCTATGAGGCGTTCGAAGCGCTCCGCCCCTATGTCCAGGACGGAACCCTGACCGACTACCGGCCCGCGATCATCGTCCTGACGGCCGGGCCTTCGGACAGCGAAAACCGCATTCCCCTGCTCGCGCATATCGCGGAAACGCCCTACACAAAGGACATCCCCATCCACACAATCGCCCTTGGCGCGGCGGATCAAGACCAGTTGTCGGAACTCGGCAAATTGTCCTCCGGACAGGTGTTTCGGGCCGGGGATGACCTGTCCCGCACCCTGCAGATGGCAAAAGGCGGCAACTGACGGCGGGATTTCAGATCATCCCCGCGGCTCCCAGCGTCTGCCCCTGTTGCGGGGCGTCGCCGCCGACAATCCCGCCGTGCTGAAGATGCGGGCGGCGCTGGAACGCTTTGCCGGGTTTGCCACAGGTCAGTGACCGCGCCATGCTCAAACGGCGCGGACAAATCCCCTGTCCGCGCCGGTCAGACGACGACTTCCAGCGCTTCCTGATCGCCGACGCCAAAGACCCGCTTGTAGCGCGTGATCTGGTCCTCAGGACCCATCGCCTTGTTCGGGTTGTCCGACAGTTTGACGGTGGGTTTTCCATCGGCGCTGACCGCCTTGCAGACCAGTGAAAACGGTGCCAGCCGGTCATCCGGGGTCAGCCCGCGGAAATCATTGGTCAACAAGGTGCCCCAGCCAAAGGAAACCCGCACGCGACCGGCAAACTGTTGATACAGCTCCACGATCTTGGTCTCATCCAGCCCGTCGGAAAAGATCACCAACTTGTCGCGCGGATCCTCGCCACGGCTTTTCCACCAGTTGATGGCCACCTCTGCCCCGGTCGCGGGATCGCCGGAATCGATGCGGATGCCGGTCCATCCCGCCAGCCAATCCGGCGCGCGTTTCAGGAAACCCTCGGTGCCATAGGTGTCGGGCAGGATGATCCGCAGGTTGCCTTCGTGCTCTTCCTGCCAGTCGGCCAGCACGTCATAGGGGGCCCGCGCCAGCGCCTCATCCCCCTCGGCCAGGGCCGCGTAGACCATCGGCAGTTCATGCGCATTGGTGCCGATCGCCTCCAGATCGCGGTTCTTGGCGATCAGGCAATTCGACGTCCCGACAAAACTGCCGCCCAGCCCCTCCAGCATGGCCTGCACGCACCAGTCCTGCCAAAGGAAAGAGTGCCGCCGCCGGGTGCCGAAATCCGCGATCCGCAATTCGGGGATCTGGCGCAGATGCTCGACCTTCTGCCACAGCTTGGTCATCGCGCGCGCATAGAGCACCTGCAATTCGAACCGCCCCATGTCGTGCAGCACCGCGCGCCCGCGCAGTTCCATCAGCACGGCCAAAGCCGGGATTTCCCACAGCATCACCTCGGGCCAGTTGCCCTCGAAGGTCAGTTCGTACTGATCGCCGACCCGCTCAAGATGATAGGGCGGCAGTCGCAGGTTCTCGAACCACTGCATGAAGTCAGAGCGGAACATCTGCCGTTTGCCGTAAAACGTGTTGCCGCGCAGCCAAGTGCTTTCACCGCGCGCAAGCGACAGGGACCGGATGTGATCCAACTGCTCGCGCAACTCGCCTTCGTCGATCAGCTTGGCCAGCGGCACATGCTTGGACCGGTTGATCAGCGAGAACGTCACCTGCGTGTCCCGCTTGTTGCGGAAAACCGACTGGCACATCAGCAGCTTGTAGAAATCGGTGTCGATCAGGGACCGAACGATCGGGTCGATCTTCCACTTGTGGTTCCAGACCCGGGTCGCAATATCAACCATGGAAGTTTGCTCCTTCTGGACCGAGAAGTGCTTCGCGCAGTTCGGGGTACATGACCCAGACGAAAAAACCGGTGTCAGGTCGCGGTTCGCCTCCTTCTGCAAGCACAGCCGTCGGTGCGTCCTTGTCTCCCGATCGCCTTGGCGGCGGCGTGACCCCGATGGCCTCGGCTATGATCCGGCCAGCTTTGCCATATATGGCGTTCGCGGTCTCGAAATTCGCATACCCACCGATGTCTGCAATCTCACCTGCCGTAAGACCCCGTTCCCCCGCCTTGGCATGTGCCACCAGCATGGCCTCTTGCACGCTGCTTAGCTTCGCGACCACCAAAGCTTCCTGAAATTCTTCCACCGTCGGCACGAGGAAGTCAGCATCAAGAGATTCCCTTCGCTTTGCCCGGCGATTGGCCGTCAGATCGTCCACGGTCACCTTCAAGCGTTTCAACGCGGCCTCGGGATCGGATCCGTCCACCTCCACGATCACGCCGGGACGCCGGGCGTCCCTCAGAAACGCGCGGGCCACTGCCTTGCCTTCGACGATTCCAGCTTTGAGCGTATACTTGCCATAATCCACGACAATCGGCTTCATGTCAGCGTCACCCCCGCGGAAGCCATCCCGTTCAGCGCCGCCTTCAGCGATCCGTCAAGGTCGATGGCGCGGCACAGATCCTGCCGGACCGTCACCTTGAACCCCAGTTTCGCCGCATCCACCGCCGAGAAATTCACGCAAAAATCCGTCGCCAGACCAACCAGTGTCACCTCATCGACGCCGCGCGTGCGCAGATAGCCCTCCAGCCCGGTCGGCGTCTTGTGGTCATTCTCGAAAAAGGCGGAATAGCTGTCGATGGCCGGGTTGTACCCCTTGCGGATGATCAGGTCCGCGCGGTCGGCCTCCAGTTCCATGTGGAAATGCGCACCGGGAGAGCCCTGAATGCAGTGGTCCGGCCACAGCACCTGCGGGCCGTAGGGCATCTCGATCAGGTCGAACGGGTTTTTCCCCTCATGCGAAGAGGCAAAGGACGAATGCCCCGCCGGGTGCCAGTCCTGCGTCAGCACCACCGCGTCAAACTCGGTCATCAGCGCGTTGATCGGCTGGACGATCTCATCGCCCTGCGCCACCGCCAGCGCGCCGCCGGGGCAGAAGTCATTCTGAACGTCGATCACGATTAGCGCGTGCATGAGGTCATCTCCCTGTCGTCGAGGCCGAGCATAGTGGCCGCATTTCGGAATTGAAATGCCGCGCAGGCCCTGTTAGGTCGCCGCCCTTCCAGACAGGAGTTTCGCGATATGGCACGGCTAGGCGTGGATTTCGGCACGTCCAACACGGGTGCGGCGGTAATGGCCGGCGGGCGGCCCTATGCGATCCCGCTGGAACCGGGGATGCAGACGCTACCCACGGCGGTTTTCGTCGATTTCGCCGACCGCCGTTACGTCTATGGCAGCGCCGCCGCCCGCGCGATGATGGACGGGGCCGAGGGCCGGTTCATGCGCGCGCTCAAGAGCATCCTTGGCACCCCGCTTGCGCGCGAACCGCGCCGCCTGCTGAATGAGCGGGTCAGCCTGATCGAGGTCATCGCCCGCTTCCTGACTGAAATCCGCACCCGGGCAGAGGCGCACACCGGCCTGACCTTTGACACTGCGCTGTCGGGCCGCCCGGTGCGGTTTCACTCGGCCTCTGCCGAGCGCAATGCACAGGCATTGGAGGATCTGACAGAGGCCTACCGCCTTGCCGGGTTCCGCTCCGTCGATTTCCTGCCAGAGCCAGAGGCCGCCGCGCTGGCCGTGGACGGACAGGGGCGGATGCTGATCGTCGACATCGGCGGCGGCACTTCGGACTTTACCCTCTGTGACCGCAAGGACGGGCGGACGCAGGTTCTGGCCAGTGGCGGCATCCGTCTGGGCGGCACCGATTTCGACAAGGTGCTCAGCCTTGCGCACGCCATGCCCCTTTTGGGCTACGGCGCGCAGATCGGTGCCGAAATGGGGGCCAAGACCCACGCCGCGCCGCGCGCGCTGTTTCACGACCTTGCCAGCTGGGAAAAGATCCCCTTCGTCTATGACGGCGCGATGCTGCGCGAGGTGCAGCGCTGGATCCGCCTGTCGCCGCAGCCAGAGCTGTTCGAACGGCTGGCCGATGTGCTGGAATCGCATCTCGGCCATGACATCGCCTACGCGGTCGAGGCCGGAAAGATCGCCGCCAACGGGGCGGAGGCCGGAACCATCTCATTGGGCGTGATCGAACGCGGGCTGGACGTGACCCTGCCGCGCACCGCGCTGATGGCCGCCCTGCAGACGCATGGCGAAGAGATCGCCGCCTGTGCTTTGGACACGATCCGGGACGCCGGTTGCACGCCCGACAGCGTCGATCAGGTGGTCTATGTCGGCGGGTCCAGCCTGCTGGCGGCCGTCCGTCAGGCGATGACCCGCGCTCTGCCCGATGCGCAACCCGTGGACAGCGAGGTCTTCACCGCCGTTGTGCACGGCCTTGCCATTGCGGCAGAATAGCCGCTGGACGCCCGCAAACCGCATCCGTATCGAAAGCCCATGTTCACCGTCTGCGCCCTTTACCACTTCACCCGCTTCGACGACCCCGCCGCCCTGCAGGGGCCGCTGCAGGATCTCTGCCGCGCTGAAAAGGTCACCGGCACGCTGCTGCTGGCGCAGGAGGGGATCAACGGCACCGTGGCCGGACCCGCCGCCGGGATCGAGACGGTTCTGGCCCATATCCGCGCCCTGCCCGGCTGCGCCGATCTGGAATGGAAACTGTCCACCGCCACGGAACGCCCTTTTGCCCGCATGAAAGTGCGACTGAAGAAAGAGATCGTCACTATGGGCCAGCCGGACGTAGACCCGCGCGCCCGCGTTGGCCACTACGTCGAGCCCGCCGAGTGGAATGACCTGATCAGCGCGCCCGACGTTGCGGTGATCGACACGCGCAACGATTATGAGGTCGCCATCGGCACCTTTGACGGCGCGGTCGACCCGCAGACCGATACGTTCCGCGATTTCCCCGCATGGTGGGAGGCGAACAAGGACCGCTTTCACAACAAGCGCATCGCCATGTTCTGCACCGGCGGCATCCGCTGCGAAAAATCCACCAACTACCTGATCAGCCAAGGTGTCGAGGACGTCTATCACCTCAAGGGCGGCATCCTGAAATACCTCGAAGAGGTGCCCGAAGAGGACAGCACATGGCAGGGATCCTGCTTTGTCTTCGACGGGCGGGTGTCTGTGGAACACGGGCTGCGCGAGGGCCCGCATGAATTGTGCCACGCCTGCCGCCGCCCGATCCTGCCCGCCGACCGTGACCGCCCCGAATACGAACACGGCGTGTCCTGCCACCTCTGCATCGGTGAGACCTCGGATGCGGACAAGGCGCGCTTTCGCGAGCGGCAGAAACAGATGGCCCTTGCCCGCGCACGGGGGGAACGGCACCTGCACGCGGATGTCGCGGACGACGATTAACGATCTGGGCGGGTCGCGCCCGGTTTGCTAGGTCTTGGGCGCAGCAATTGGAGGCCGCGCCATGACCGACCCGATTTCCTCTCACGTTCTGCGCGACGGCGACACCCGGATCACCGTACTGTCCATGGGCTGCGCGGTGCAGGATTGGCAGGTTGCCGGTCGGCGAGTGGTGCTGGGCTATGACGATCCAGAGGCTTATCGACTGAACCCGAAATCCATGGGCATCGTTGTTGGCCGCGTCGTCAACCGCATCGGCTATGGGCGCTTCACGCTGGACGGGCAGGAATGGCACCTGCCGCTGGCTCCCGGCGCGCAGCACCACCTGCACGGCGGCCCGGCAGGACTGGGCAAGCGCAACTGGCAGATTACGCCCGTCGGCGACCGCGCTGTGGTGCTACGCCTGCACTCTCCGCATCTGGATCAGGGCTATCCCGGCGCGGTGGATTTTCAGGTTCGGATCTCCTTGGACGGGGCCGCGCTGACATGGGACTTGACCGCCCGACCTGACCGCGAAACACCCGTGAACCTTGCGCAGCACCTTTACTTCAACCTCGCCGGGGCGGGGACGGTGCGCGACCATGCTTTGCAATTGCGGGCGGCGCATGTGACGCCCACCGGACCGGACCTGATCCCCACCGGGGCGCTGATGCCCGTCGCGGGGACGCGATTCGATTTCCGTGTCGCGCGCGCAATCGCCCAGGCAGATCCGGAGTCGGCGGGCTATGACCTGAACTATGCGCTGGACGATGGCGACGGCCCCGTTGCAGAGGTGACGGCGCCGGACGGGATGCGCCTGCGGCTCTGGACCGATCAACCGGGGTTGCAGGTCTACACCTCCAATTCGCTGACGGAATACGCCGCGCCCTGGCCCGGTCCGCATCACGGGCCGTTCGGCGGCATCTGCCTGGAGGCGCAGGTTTTTCCGAACGCGCTGAACACGCCCGAATTTCCGTCGATACTGGTCTCCCCCGACACGCCTTACCGGCAGGTCACAACCATCGAGATAGCGCCAAGCTGACATCGGACGGGGCGCGACCGGACAGCTGACCAGCGGCCAAGGGCCAGCCACCGGCAGGCAATTAACCATGTTGCCCGCTAAAAATAGCCGCGCACAAGGCTCCCGGCGAGCAGCGCCCAGCCATCGGCCAGCACGAAGAATGCCAGCTTGAAGGGCAGCGACACGATGGCCGGGGGGACCATCATCATGCCCATCGACATCAGTACCGCAGCCACCACAAGGTCGATGATCAGGAACGGCAGAAAGATCAGAAAGCCGACCTGAAAGGCCCGCGCGATTTCCGACAGCATGAAGCTGGGCACCAGTATCGACAGCGGCGCCTCCGGCGACAGCACCGTATCTGCCGCGTCCGGGCGCAGATCCGCCATTGCCCGGAAAGTGTCTGGATCGACCCGCCCCGCCATGAACCCCCGAAAGGGTTCGATCGTCAGCCGCGCGGCTTCTTCGACCTCGATCTGCTCATCTAGCAGCGGCTGCACGCCCGTGGCCCAGGCCTCGGAAAAGACGGGTTCCATCACGAAATAGGTCAGGAACAGCGCAAGGCTGACAATCAGCATGTTGGGGGGCGACTGCTGCAGGCCCACGGCCTGCCGCAGGATCCCCAGAACCGTCACCATGAAGGGGAAACAGGTCACCATGATCGCGATGCCGGGCGCAAGGCTCAGCAGCGTGATCATCAGGATCAACTGGATCGAGGTGGCGGAAATCGATCCGCCCTCGCCCAGGTCGAGCGCGATGGACTGCGCCGCTGCCGCACCCGGCAACAGCAGGCACAGACCAAGGACGGTCAGGAACTGCCGCATGCGTCAGGCCGGAGACTGCAGGTCGACCACCTCGGTGATGCGCACGGCAAGCTGACCGGGCCCCTCGCCTTCGACCACCTCCAGCACGCCGATCCCGATCAGCTTGTCGCCGACATACAGCTCCACCGGATCGTCCAGCTGCTTGTCCAGCGTCAGTACCGACCCCTCGTTCAGCTGCAACAGTTCCCGGACCAGCGGACGCGCGCGCCCGACGGAAACCGTAATCTCGATCGGGACCGAGGTGAAAGGGGTTCCCGCCTCGCTGCGGCCCGCGGTTTGCGCACTATCCATTGTTCATCTTCCTTCGATTGTCGTGGGCAAAGCCCTGCACGGCCTCGCTGACGGCGGCGATCAGGTCGCCCAGGTCGATCTGGCGTTCTGTCTGGCCAAAGCGGAGGTCGGCCTGTTCCTCGGACAGGGTGTCATCCGCAACCAGCTGGATCGGAAATCCGAAATCCGCTTCCAGCAAGGGCGTGACCGCCTCGATCTTGCCCGGGGCGACGGCAACGACGACCTCCATGTGACCGATTTCGCGGCTCAGGGTCTGCAACTGTTCGACAATGTGATGCCCCAGCGTCGCCCGCGCCATTTCCGGCAGCAGAGAGGCCACCATTTCGTCCAGCAGAGGCGTCACCGCGTTCATCACCTGCGTATAAGCCTCATGATACGTGAAACTCAGGTCCTGCAGATGCTGGCCGAAGGCGCTGGAAATCCGGGTCCGGTCATCGGACTGCGCCTTGACCGCATCGTCCCAACCGGCGCGATACCCCTTTTCGAAGGCTTCCAGTTTCTTGCCTTCCAGTTCCGCCTCGCTGAACGCGGGTTCGGCGGGTTGCGATGGTCCGGCAGTCCCCACCAGAGAGACCGAGCCGAAATCCTCGAGAAGATCGGCAAGCATCGTCATGTGACGTCCTCCTTGTCTTCCTCAAGCCAGCTGCGCAGGATTTCCACGGTCTCCGTCTTGCGCTCCGCGATCAGGTTGCGCAGGCGGTCCACCGGATCTTCCTCGACCGGACTGTCGAAATCGACCATGCCCATGCCGCCGAAATCGGGGCCGTCGGCGAGAACGGGCAGGTTGTCAAAGCCGCCCGCCGGTTCGATCTCGCCGTCCAGCGCGACCGCCGCCGCGCCACCCGACGCCGCCGCAGGCGCGGGCAGGGCCCCGGCGCTGACCGCGCCCGCCTCGCCCCGCGACAGAATCGGGCGCAGAACAAACAGGCCAAGGATCAGGGCGACAACCGCCAGAACCCCCATCTGGATCAGCCGCATCGTGTCGATGGACCCGGTGAACAGCCCCGGTTCGATCGGCCCAGTGCCCAGCCCCTCGGGCCGTTCAAAGGGCATCGACCGCAGGGTGATCTGATCCCCGCGCGCCTCATCAAAGCCGACGGCCGAGGCAACCAGATCGCGCAGCGCCTCCAGTTCCGTGTCGGCCAGGGGCACGAATTGTTGCGTCCCATCGGCGGCGGTCTCGAAGGTTCCGTTGACCAGAACCGCGACGGTCAGCCGCTTGATCGCACCGGGCTGACGGGTGATTTCCCGCGTGGTTTCAGAGACTTCAAAGTTCACACGCTCACGCGATTCGGCCTTGGAGGTCGACGATTGGTCGGGTCCGCCTCCGGCCGCGCCGTCCGGCAGGTTCGACGCCACGGTGACATCGCCGCCACCGCCAAGGTTCTCCGACTTGTCGGTGCGCTCCTCGGTATCGGTCGAGATGATCACCCGGCCTTCGGGATCGAAGCTGCGTTCGCGAATCAACTCGCTTTCGGTGATGGTGTCGACGCTGACCTCGACCACCGCGTTGCCAGACCCCACGCGCGCTTCCATCAGCCGTTGCACCCGGTCGCGCAGCATCAGCGCCTTGTCATCCGCGGTCAGCCCGCTGCCCGGATCCTCTTCAGCACCGATCAGCCCGCCCTTGCCGTCAATCACCGCGACATTTTCCGCGACCAGACCAGGAACCGCCGAGGCCACAAGGAATTTCAGCGCCCGCGCCTGGCTGGCGTTGATCACGGCACCCGTCGTGGTGACGGAAATAGAGGCCGAGGGCGTCACATCCCGCTGAAAGGGATTTGCGCTGGAATTGGCGATATGCACCCGCGCGCTGGTGATCAGGGGATTCGAGATGATCGTGCGCGCCAGCTCGCCCTCTTTCGCGCGCCAGTAGGCGGCGTCGAACATCTGGCTTGTGGTGCCGAATCCAGACAGCCCGTCCAGCAGTTCGTATCCCTGCCCACCGTTGGCGGGCAGCCCCTCGCTGGCGAGGGTGAGTCGCAGCGCGTCGCGGTCCGCCTCGGGGACAAAAATCGCCCCGCCGCGCACCTCATAAGGCACGCCGCGCGCCTCCAGCGCCTTGACCACATCGCCCGCGGCGCCGTTTTCAAGACCCGCGTACAGCAGGGCCAGATTGGGGGCCGACGCCAGTCGCGTCAGGCCGAGTACAGCCATCATGACCACCAACGTGGCCCCGATGACAATCATGCGTTGTCGCCCACCCAGGGCGTTCCAACTGGAAAGAACTTGGCTCAAGACCGACCTCCGCTCCAAACATTCTGTTCGGTTGTCCTGAGGTTGACCCATTCGCCTTAACAATCAGTTAGCCCATTTTTCTTATAACGAGGCCACGTCAACGAAGAGGTTACGAATGTCTGACGCCACCGTCGATGACGAAGAGGTCGAAGTTAAGAAACCGTCAAAGCTGCCCCTGATCATCGGGGTCGTACTGGCGCTGGCTGGCGGCGGCGGCGGGTTCTACGCCGTCCAGTCCGGTCTATTGGGCATTGGGGGCAGCAAGGAGGCCGACTATGGCGAACACGCCGTGGCGGATTCGGGCGACCCTCATGTGGAGACCAAGGCCCTGCCGGATGTCGCCTTTGTCGAGGTGCCGCCGGTGGTGATCTCACTTGGCCCCAACGCACAGTCCAAACACCTGCAATTCCGCGCCAGTCTCGAGGTGCCCTCGGAATACCGGGCCGAGGTCGAGGGCATCCTGCCGCGCGTGCAGGACGTGTTGAACAGCTACCTCCGCGCGCTCGAAGCGCGCGATCTGGAAGCACAGGGCGCGCTGGTGAAACTGCGCGGTCAAATGCTGCGCCGGGTCAGGCTCGTGGCCGGAGAGGGCCGCGTGCGCGACCTTCTCGTGCTTGAATTCGTACTGAACTGAGGGAGACGGGTATGGAAGTGATTGCAGATATCCTGTTGGTGGCCGGGGCGCTGGGCGCCGGGTTTTATTGTTTCATTCTGGCACGCCGCCTGTCGCGGTTCACGGACCTGGAAAACGGTGTGGGCGGGGCGGTGGCCGTGCTGTCGGCGCAGGTCGATGACCTGACGCGCACCCTGAACGGCGCCCAGAAAAGCGCCGGCGAATCGAACAAGTCGCTGTCAGAGCTGACCGACCGGGCAGAGGACGTGGCCCGCAGGCTGGAACTGCTGGTCGCCTCTATGCACGACCTGCCGCAGAACAGCGCCCCGCCACAGCCCGAGAATCGCGAGACCGTGTTCGTGCGGCATCCGCGCAACTGACCGTATGCCTCGGCACGACTCCTGACTGAAAGTGAGGAATGACAATGGGTAAGCCAACCGTCCAGCCGTCAGCCAAGGCCGCGAAACCGGCCCGACGCAAACCCCGGCGCAAGTCGCGCGGGGCTCTTGCGGCGATCTGCGCGCTGCTCGTGACCTCGGGTCTGCTGCGCCTTGCGGTGGGCGCCAGCGAGGCCATCGCCAGAGAGGGGCCGCTGGACGAGGTCGCACCGGACCCCGCCGCCAAGCAGATTGCCGCCAAGGCAACACCGGACCCGGCATCCGGCGCGGGGCCAGAGCCCATCCTTGTGGCTGAGGCGGACCTTGCGCCGCTGGTCGCCGCACTGAACGCCCGTGAGGCGCGAATCAGGGAACGCGAAACCGCCATTGATGTCCGGATGCAGGCGCTTGCCGTGGCCGAGGAAGAGATTTCGCGCAAGCTGAAGGCACTGGAAGAGGCCGAGGACAGCCTGAGGTCGACGCTGGCGCTGGCCCGGACCGCCGCCGAGGACGACATCGCAAAGCTGACCGATGTCTACGCCAACATGAAGCCAAAGCAGGCCGCCGCGCTGTTCGAGGAAATGGACCCCGAATTTGCCGCCGGTTTCCTTGGCCGTATGCGTCCGGACGCGGCGGCGGCCATCATGGCCGGGATGACCCCGCAGGCCGCCTATCTGACCTCGGTGATTCTCGCCGGGCGCAACGCCAATGTGCCAAAGGAGTGACCTTGGGGCCACAATTGCCCTGCGCCAGTGCGCCAAACACGCCAAGTTGACGCAGAGGTCAGGTATGCCGCCATTGATTTTTGGCCGGTCATGGCCGACATGAAAAGCCGCACTATCGAGTCTGAGGGGTCTGCCATGATCAACCGCCGTACATTCGTTGCCAGCGCTGCCGCCGCCGCAACTGCTTCCGCTTTGCCTGCGCCCGCGCTCGCTTTCACGATTGACCCCATCTACCGGCCGCAGAGCGTCCGGATGAAAAAGGATCTGGCCCCGGGTCAGATCCTCATCCTGCCTCGCGCACATTTCCTCTATTTCGTCGATGGCCCCGGTCAGGCGCGCCGATACGGCGTTGGCGTGGGCCGCGCCGGTCTGGAATTCACCGGCAGCGCCAGCATCGACGTCAAGAAAGAGTGGCCCACATGGCGCCCGACCAACGAGATGATCGAGCGGGAGCCGAACACCTACTCCAAGTTCGTCGACAATGACTATGTTCAGCCGGGTGGCCCGTCCAACCCGCTGGGCGCCCGCGCGCTCTACCTGTTCCAGAACGGGCGGGACACGTTCTTCCGCATTCATGGCACCACCGCGCCGCGGTCCATCGGGCGGTCGGTCTCTAACGGCTGCATCCGGATGATCAATGACCACGTGATCGACCTCTATGATCGCGTGCCGATCGGCACCAAAGTCACCGTTCTGTGACGGCAGGCACGGCGCGCAAGACAGAGCGCCTTGACCTCATCGTCCTTGGCGCCGGTCCTGCCGGCGCCGCGGCGGCCATGACGGCGGCACAGGCTGGTCTGCGCGTCGCCCTGGTCGACAAGGAACGTTTTCCGCGCAACAAACTCTGTGGCGGCGGCATTACGGGCCGCGCCCTTGGGCACTATCGCCGTATCTTTGGCGGCGATCTGCCGGATGTCCCGCTGGAACGGCGCGACAGCTTTTCCTTTTATGCCTTTGGCCGCGACCTTGGCACGACGCAGGACGCGCCGCCGCTGCACCTGGGCATGCGCTATCAGCTGGACGATGCGCTGGTCCGCGCGGCGATTTCGGCGGGGGCGCTGGATTTCACCGGCCAGACCGGCGCTCTGGACCCCGGACACCCGGCGCTCGACCTTGCCGACGTGCGGCTCGAAGCGCCCCTCTTGATCGCCGCCGACGGCGTGAACAGCCCGACCGCCCGCGCGCTCTTTGGACAGGCCTTTGACCGGCAGACCATCGGCTTTGCGCTGGAGGTCGAATTGCCCGGACCCGCGCCGGACCGCCCGCTGCGGATCGATTTCGGCGCGGCGGACTGGGGCTATGGCTGGCAATTCCCGAAACCGCAGGGCACCACCATCGGCCTTGGCGGGGTCCAGTCCCGCAACACCGACATGAAGGCCGCGCTGCGCCGCTACCTGATGGTGCTGGACGTGGCCGAACCGCTGAAGGTGAAGGGACAGTTCCTGCCCTTCGGTGATTTTCGCCGCACACCCGGCAAGGGCAATATCCTGCTGGCCGGGGATGCCGCCGGGCTGGTCGACCCGATCACCGGTGAGGGCATCGCCCATGCGCTCGACAGTGGCGCGCGCGCCGCCCAGGCAGCCATAAGGGCGCTGCGCTCCGGCAGGCCGCACACCGCCCTGGCCGACTATACCCGCGCGCTGACGCCGATCCACCGGGGCCTTCGCCACGCCGGATTGCTGCGCAACCTGATGTTCCGCGAAACCCTGCGGCCCGCCTTCATCCGCAGTTTTCAGTCCTCGCGCAGCCTGCGCGGAGACTACCTTAGGTTGATTGCCGGTGAGACCGATTACGGCCCGTTGATGCGCAAGATGACTGCCCGCCTGCCCGGCTTCGCCTGGCGCGCGATGAGCGGATCGTGACAATGTTAAACATTTGCCAATCTCCCCCCGCTCAGACCTTAAGCCTTTGTTAGGAAATAAGGCGCTACCTTCCCCGTAGATGGAGGGCGCAATGGCCGTATTTTCGTATCTGGTGTCCAGCCTGTTCGGCCTTGTCAGCGCCCTGATCTGCTGGCTGTTCTTCGGGTTTTCCGCACTCGCCGCGCTTGGCCTCTACCTATCGTTGAGCGTTGTGGTCGGCACGGCCTTTGTCTTTGCCGGTATGCTGACGCTGCAATCGCGGGACAATCGCACGTCCTTTACCCCCCGATCCGCGCCACCAACGCCTCGACCTTAGGGCCCACCGCCTCGACGATCCGGGCAACCCCTTCGGCGTTTGGATGAATGCCATCCGACTGCATGAAGGCGCCCAGGGACTCCGGCATTTCCCCATCCTGCATCAGCCCGGCAAAAAAGCTGTCCAGATAGAGCGTGCCATAGGTATCCGCCAATTCGGGATAGAGCGCGTCGAAATCCGCCTTGTACTCTGGCCCGTAGTTGCCGGGCGCCTGCATCCCGATCAGCAGAACCTCTAGCCCGCGCGCCTGAGCCGCCTTCAGGATCCCTTCCACATTCGCGCGCGACACCGCCGGATCGACCCCGCGCAACAGGTCATTGCCGCCCAGCGTGACGATCATGCCCTGGATTTCCGGCGTCAGCGACCAGTCGACCCGCGCCAGACCGCCCGCCGTGGTATCCCCCGACACCCCCGCATTCACGATCCGCACATCATACCCGCGCTCCGCCAGCCATGACCGCAGCTGCGGCACGAAACCGTCCTGTTCCAGCAGCCCGTACCCCTGTGTCAGACTGTCGCCCAGCGCCAGCAGATGCACCCGATCCGCCTGTGCAACAGTGGCACACAGCAAAAGCAGCACCGCCAGCGCCTTGCTGCGCAGCGACCAAAGCCCATATCTGACCCAATGTCCCATTGCCGGAGAATCCTTTTGCCTGATGCCGTCCTGTCTCTCCAAAATGTCACCCTCAGCCTCAGGGGCAATGCCGGTCCGGTGGAAATCCTGCATGGAATCACCCTCGACGTCACCAAGGGGGAGACCCTTGGCCTTGTCGGGCCCTCGGGGTCCGGCAAATCCTCGCTCCTGATGATCATGGGTGGGCTGGAACGCGCCACCGCTGGCCGCGTCAACGCGCTGGGCCATGACCTGACGGCGATGGATGAGGATGCGCTGGCGCGGTTTCGGCGCGATCACATGGGCGTCGTCTTTCAGTCCTTTCACCTGATCCCCACCATGACGGCGCTGGAAAACGTCGCCACCCCGCTGGAACTCGCCGGAGAGCGCAAGGCGTTCGACCGCGCGCGCGCCATGCTGGCCAAGGTCGGCCTCGATCACCGGGGGGACCACTATCCGGCTCAACTGTCGGGCGGTGAACAGCAACGCGTGGCGCTGGCCCGCGCGCTGGTGCAGGAACCGGATATCCTGCTGGCGGACGAACCCACCGGCAACCTCGATGGCGTCAACGGTGCCGCCATCGTCGATCTGCTGTTCGGCCTGTCGCGCGAACATGGCGCGACGCTGGTGCTTGTCACCCACGCGCCGGACCTTGCCGCGCGCTGCGACCGGGTGATCCGCCTGAACGATGGAGATATTGCCGCGACCGAGCTGAGGGCCGCGGAATGAGCCTGTCGACTTCGGCGCGTTTCGCGCGCCGCGAATTGCGCGGCGGCCTGCGCGGCTTTCGCATCTTTCTGGCCTGTCTGGCGCTTGGCGTGGCCGCCATCGCGGGCGTCGGCTCTGTCCGCTCGGCCATTCAGGCGGGGTTGCAGGATCAGGGCGCGGTGCTGCTGGGCGGCGATGCGCAGGCGGAATTCACCTACCGCTTTGCCACCGGGGAAGAGCGCGCATGGATGGACAGCGTCTCGACTCAGGTTTCCGAGGTGACGGATTTCCGCTCCATGGCCACCGTCACCCGGGATGGAGAGTCAGAGCGCGGACTGACGCAGGTGAAATCCGTCGATGCAGCCTATCCGCTGCTGGGCGAGATGGTGCTGAACCCGCCGTTGCCGCTGTCAGAGGCGCTGCAGGACACCGGCGCGGTCATGGCCCCGGTGCTTGCGGATCGTCTGGGCTTGCAACCGGGCGACAGCTTTCGCCTTGGCACGCAGGATTTCACCCTGCGCGCCACGATCCTGACCGAACCGGATGACGCCGGCGACGGTTTCGGCCTTGGCCCCCGCACCATTGTCCGCACCGAGGATCTGCGGGACTCGGGCCTGCTGGGGCAGGGCTCGCTGTTCGAAACCGAATACCGCCTGCTCCTGCCTGAAAACTCCGATCTCGACACACTGCGCGAGGAGGCCCTGACCCGGTATCAGGATCACGGCCTCAGCTGGCGCGACAGCCGCAACGGCGCCCCCGGCATCGCGCGTTTCGTGGAACGGCTGGGCAGCTTTCTTGTCCTTGTCGGCCTGTCCGGTCTGGCGGTGGGCGGCATCGGTGTGTCCGCCGCGGTGCGCGCCTATCTCGCGCGCAAGACCAGCGTTATCGCCACACTGCGCACGCTGGGCGCCACCCGCGCCACGATTTTCCAGACCTATTTCATCCAGATCGGCGTGCTCAGCCTGATCGGGATCACCCTTGGCCTGATCCTTGGCGCCTTTGTGCCGATGCTCTTTGCCCCGCTGATCGCCGATGCCCTGCCCGTGCCTGCCTTGTTCACGCTGCACCCCGGACCACTGGCCGAGGCCGCGCTATACGGCACGCTGACCGCGCTGCTTTTCACCCTCTGGCCGCTGGCCCGGGCAGAGGAGGTGCGCGCCGCGACCCTGTTCCGTGATGCCTTGGACAGCGCCCGCCTGCTGCCCGGCTGGCGCTACATAATCGCAACCCTGGTCCTGACCGGCCTGTTGACCGGCGCGGCCATGCTGTTTTCCGGGCAGGCCATGCTGACGCTGTCGATCGCGGGCGGCATCGCCGGGGCGCTGCTGACCCTGCTGGCGGCCGCTTGGATGCTGCGCTGGATCGCGCGGCACGGCACCCGCGCCGCCCGGGGCCGCCCGGCCCTGCGCTGGGCGCTGGGGGCGATCGGCGGCCCGCGTGAAAGTGCCGGATCCGTGGTGCTGTCACTGGGCCTTGGCCTCACCGTCCTGTCCGCCATCGGCCAGATCGACGGCAACCTGCAGACCGCGATCCAGCGCGATCTGCCAGAGGTCGCGCCCTCCTATTTCTTTGTCGACATCCAGAAGGACCAGATGCCCGGCTACCTTGAGCGGCTGGAAAACGACCCCGCCGTCAGCCGCATCGACAGCGCGCCCATGCTGCGCGGCATCATCACCCGGATCAACGACTTGCCCGCGACAGAGGTGGTGGGCGAACACTGGGTCCTGCGCGGCGACCGGGGCGTGACCTATGCCGCGCAACCGGACGAACGCACCACCGTCACGGCAGGCGAATGGTGGCCAGAGGGCTACAGCGGCCCGCCGCAGGTCAGCTTTGCCGCCGAAGAGGCCGAGGAAATGGGCCTGCGGCTGGGCGATACCGTCACCGTCAACATCCTTGGCCGCGACATCACCGCCACGATCACCTCGTTCCGTGCGGTGGATTTCTCGACTGCCGGGATCGGCTTTGTCATGACGATGAACCCCGCCGCCCTCTCCGGCGCGCCGCATACCTTCATCTCGACCGTCTATGCAGAGGAACAGGCAGAGGCGCAGATCCTGCGCGATCTGGCCAATGCCTACCCCAATATCACCGCGATCCGCGTCCGCGACGCCATCGACCGGGTGTCAGAACTGCTGGATGGCATCGGAGCGGCGATCCGCTGGGGCGCGGCGGCTACCCTGCTGACCGGTTTCCTTGTGCTGATCGGCGCGGCGGCAGCGGGCGAAGGCGCGCGCACCTATGAGGCGGCGGTGCTCAAAACCCTGGGCGCCAGCCGCCGCCGCATCCTGCACAGCTTTGCGCTGCGCTCGGGCCTTCTGGGCGCGGCGGCGGGGGCCATCGCGCTGGGCGCGAGCATCGCGGGCGCATGGGCCGTCATGACCTACGTGATGGAGGCCGATTTCGCGGTGATCTGGCCCAACGCGCTGGCCATCGTGACGGGCGGCATCCTGGCCACCCTTCTGGCCGGGCTTGCCTTTGCATGGCGTCCCCTCGCCTCTCGCCCCGCCGGCATTCTGCGCGCCCGAGAGTGACCGCGTGAGTGAGAAAAGCGGACAGGCTGTCACCTTGCACCCCGGCCCCCGGGCAAACTACACCCTTGGTCAACCAACAGCCAAAAGCGAGTATGCTTCATGACTGATTCCCTGCCGATGCCGGTGACGGCGCCCCTGACCTCGGCCCAGCGCACACAACTGTTCAACCTCGTCCGCCGCGCCGCCAAGGCCGAGATCATGCCGAGGTTCCGCAAACTGGGGACCCATCAGATCGGCGAAAAGACCGGCCCGCAGGACATCGTCACAGAGGCGGACACCGCCGCAGAGGCGATGATCACCCGCGGCCTGCAGCGGTTCTTTCCCTCCGCCGTGATCATCGGCGAAGAGGCGGCATCCTCCAATCCCAAGCTGCTGGACAAAATCGCCGATGCGGAACTGTGTTTCACCATCGACCCGATCGACGGCACATGGAACTACGCCAAGGGGCTTGCGGTGTTTGGCGTCATGGTCTCTGTCCTGCGCTTTGGCCGCCCGGTCTTTGGCCTGCTCTATGACCCGGTGCTGAATGACATCGTCTGGGCCGATGCGGAACACCCCGCGCAGATGCAATTGCCGCGCCGCGACCGTCGTTTCGTCACCACAGACCATGATCAGCACAGGCCGCTGGATCAAATGAACGGCTTTGTCCCGCTCTTCTTGCTGCCAGAGGACAAGCGCCCGCAGGCCGCGCAGGCGATGCTGAAATTCGGCCGCATCTGGTCCTTGCGCTGTGCCTGCCATGAATTCCGCACGCTGGCGCAGGGTGAGGTGGATTTTGTCCTCTTTGGCAAGCTGACCGCCTGGGATCATCCCGCCGGTGTCATCGTCGCGCGTCAGGCCGGTGGCCATGTCGCCATGCTGGACGGAACGGAATATCGCGGCGACGCCACCTCGGGCATCCTGCTGGCGGCCAGCGACAAGGACACATGGGACCGCGTCGCGCAGGTGTTCGATTTCCTCGTCGATACACCCCCGGTGGAACAGACCCCGCCGCCAGAGAAAAACGCCTTTCCCGGCGAACTGGCCGTCGACAGCGACGCCTGATCCCGGCACCGGGCCCACGGACAGGCGGGGAACACCCCCCGCCGGTCTGCCAACCGCTACTTCACCTGCTCCAGAACGACGCCCCCGCCCCGCTCGATCAGCTGATAGTCCTCGGCGTTGGCAAACAGCGGCACCACAGCCTCTCCCCGCGCCTCATCGGCATAGACCCGACGCCACCCCGACAGCCTGCCCCCATCGTCGTAGATGGCATGATCCGTCCAGTCCGCCGACCAATACAGCACCGGATCGGCGACCTCCTCCGTGTCACCCGCCCTGTAATCGATGCTTTCCAGCCGCAGCTCCCCGTCGGGGTCCCGGAAATAGACCCGCGTCTGATGCGCCGGAAAGGCGATGGACACGATGGACGGCGCGCTCAACTCTCGCCCGTTGTCGGCAAAAACCGCGATATCCACCCGAGAGGTCCGGCGCGTTCCCGATTTCGCGTTCAGCCCCCGTGGAATGTCAAAGGGATCGTGCCAGTCCACCGTGACCCGCGCGGTCCGGCCATGGGGCGACTGGGGCGTGATCGTGACGCGCTCCGGATCGCCCTGCAACAGATGCCATGAATACGAAACCGGCATGCCCATGGGCACCTCGGTGTCCTCGACCGAAACCACCATCTCGCGGCGCCCCTCGAACCCGCGCCAGATCCGCGCCACGGCTGCGGGGGTATCGAACAGCACCTCATCGCGTTGCGCCAGCCCGGCAGCGCGTTGAAAACCCTCCTCGACCACGCGGAGACGCACCAGCGGCAGGACATATTCCGGACGCAGAGAGGCCGCATGGGACACCATCCTCACCGGCCGCAGTTCCTCTTTGGTCAGGACCGGCCGCTGCGGCACGAAGCCGAAATAATCCTCTCTCGATTGGACCGAGGTCAGGTTTCGCCGCAGGATGTACTGCAGGGTCGGCGCCACCAGACCCCGCTCTTTCAGCGCGGCCAGCGTATCCGGGGGAAAGGCGGCCAGCGTCGCGGCGATCGCCTTCAGAAACGGCTGGTCGGAACCGGACGACCCCTGGCTGACAACGTGATAGGGCCAATGCGCCGGATAGCGGTCGATATGGTCGTAATCGCGGTGCTCGGGGTACACATAGATATGGTTGTTCAGATACAGCCGCGCGCTGGCCGCCGCCCCCGAGGGAGAGGTCATCGCCATGCGCGTCAGACTGCGCTTGTAGAGCCCCGCCGTCACAGCGGTGGAGGAATTGCCAAAGACAACCGCCGGATAGAGGATCATGCCCGCCAATCCGTAATCGCTGCTCTTGAGCCGCATCTCCGACCCATAGGCAATGTGGCGCAATCGCGGGAACAGCTCCGGGGCCAACAGCGAATGTTTCCGGTCGCGGTTGTCGTAGAGGATCCCCTGAAACCCGTTGGCGATCCCGCGCGCCCCAAGGCTGCGCAACAGCCTCAGCGCCGGGTCTTTCCCATCGTCCTGCACCAGCGGCAGGGACATGTCGGGCGGCGGCACCTCTAGGCCCGAGGCGGTGAATCCCCCCTCCGGCAAAGGCTTCAGATCCCACATGCGGACGGTCAGGTTCTCGGACCACAGGCAGGTGGGCAACAGGGCAAGGCAGACTGGCAAAAGAAGCCGCGCGAACTGGTCTCTCATGACGGGCCGTCTTGCTCCTTTTCCCCGGGGCAGCAACATCCTCTGCCCTTGGTACAACACTTGGCCCCGGCTGCATACGGGGGGTCGCCGCGATCCCTCCCGCGTCTGGTGTCCTTGGCAAAGGCATGCATCCCCACGGCTCCGTCCGGCACCCCCGACCACGGCACAGGCCGTGATGACGCCACCGTTCGATTGATTGCGATCAAGGCGCCTGTCGCGACCAAGTGTTACCAAAAACCAATTTAACAGCATTTCTTTCACCGCAATCAATGCGAAGGAGATCCGTTATGGCTGACGCCAACAGGACTGACTGGGACGCAATTGTCATCGGTTCCGGCATGGGCGGCATGGCCGCCGCCGCCGCGCTGTCGAAGGCCGGGCACAAGGTGCTTCTGCTTGAGCAATACCAGACCCTTGGCGGCCTGAGTCACAGCTTCACCATCGAGGGATTCACTTGGGACGCGGGCATCCACTACCTCAATCATGTCGCCCCGGAAGATCGCGAGCGCCACATCCTTGACTGGCTGTCGGAGTCGCCGATCGAGTATGCCTCGATGGGCACCATCTTTGACAACCTGCATATCGGTGACGCGCCCCCCCTGTCCTTGTCCCGCCCCTACGAGGCGCAGGCGCGCGATCTCAAGGACCGGTTTCCGGACGAGGCAGAGGCGATCGACGCGTGGACCGCCGCGTTGAAGGAGGGCCGGGAAGCGGTCAGGAAAGTCTCCCTGACACGCGCGCTGCCCGAAATAGTCGGCACCGCGCTGAAATGGTGGCACAGCAATGCCATCGAGCGTTGGTGCAAGCGGACAACGCAAGAGGTGATCGACGAGATCACCGACAACCCCGACTTGGCGGCCGCCTTCGCCGCGCAATGGTTCGACCATGGCGGCAGGCCCGGCAAGGCAAGCTTTGCGATGCACGCGCTGATCACGGGGGGCTATCTGGAAAGCGGCGCCTGGTATCCCAAGGGCGGCGGCGCAACCATTGCCGAGCATATCCTGCCGACGATCACAAAAGCGGGCGGCGAAGCGAGGGCGAACACCAAGGTCGAAACCCTTCTGATGGAGGACGACCGGGTCGTCGGCGTGCGCACCGCGCAGGGCGAGGAAATCCGGGCCGATGCGGTGATTTCGGATATCGGGGCGCGCGAGACGGTGAACCATCTGCTACCCGCCGATTGCGGACATCAGGACTGGATCGACGAAATCCGCAGCCTGCCGCATTCAGTCGCCCATTTCAGCCTGTTCGTGGGATTTGAGGGCGATATCGAACGCGTCGGGGCGACCCGCTCGAACCATTGGATTTTCCCGGGCGGGGCGGTCGACGTCGTCTGGACCGATGCGCCTGACACCCCGCCGCCCGGCATGTTCGTCTCCTTCGCCTCGCTGAAGGATCCCGCCCATGACCCCGGCCCTTCAAAGAAATACGCAGGGGAAATCGTCGCCTGGGCCGACTGGTCGGTGGTGGAAAAATGGGCCGATTTGGCGCCGGGCGCGCGGGGCAAAGACTACCAGTCGTTCAAGTCAAAGGTCGAAGACGCGCTCTTTGAACAGTTCAAGGCGTACTTCCCGGAACTGGCTGAGCTTGTCGTGTTCCGCAATCTGTCGACGCCGCTGACGACCCGGGCCATCACCGGGCATCACAAGGGCGCATTCTACGGAATAGACACGACGCCCGAACGATTGATGAGCGACGCGCTGCAAATCCGGACGCCTGTTCCGGGTCTCTTCCTCGCCGGTCAGGATGTCCTGACCCCCGGTATCCCCGGGGCACTCTGGGGCGGTGTGCTGGCTGCGGCGACCATCGATCCAAAGCTGTTCCGGCACTTGCCGGGTTAGGCCGGGCGACTGCCATGTAACGGGATTTAGGGGGGAGCTCATCATGCGGCCGATATTCTGGGCCTGTCTCGCCGCCACGCTTGCGGCTTGGCTGATCATGACTCTCTGGACGGTTCCAAGAATCGAGGAGATATCCGGCGGGTTGCGCCTGCTGGATATGCGGTTCACCGGGTATTCCGTCGACGAAGCGCGAAACTTCGTCGCCGCGATCGGTGCCGAGGGCACGGCGCTCTATCTCGGTGCGCAATATTGGCTCGACATGGTTTTCCCGCCGCTTCTGGGTGCGGTCCTTTTCCTGTTCTATCGCTGGCTCTTCCCCGGCTGGCCGGGTCTGTTTGTCGGCTTGGTATCGTTGACCTACGTCGCGGCGGATATCCTCGAAAACTTGGCAATCGCCGCGATGCTGCGCGCCGGGGCCGATGGCATAACGCCCCAGATGGCGGCCACGGCCAACCAATGGACCACGACAAAGTGGAGCCTGGCGCTTGTCGGCTTGGCAATGCTGATCATCGGCATCGCCCTGCGCCTGCGCCGGCGCTGGCTTGCGGCCTAGGATGCGCCACCTTCAGGAAGGGTGAACCCCGCTATGCGGGCATTTGCAAAACCAGAAACGCCCCCCGAAAGGTTCTTCGGAAGGCGTCTGTTCAACGTGGCATCACGACCTGCAAAGGGCTGGGGCAAGGCCCCGTCTCCCGCCGCGCTTTTCCGCATCAGGTCTTAACGATTGGTAAAATCGCCCTTGTAACCCCTTGATTCTGCATTCCCCCTAAGCTGTCCACGCGTGGACAGCCCTATTCGGCGGCCTCCGCATAATCGCTCATCGGCGGGCAGGTGCAGACCAGATGCCGGTCCCCATAGACGTTGTCCACGCGGTTGACCGGCGGCCAATATTTATCCACCCGGAACGCCCCCGGCGGGAAACACCCCTGCTCGCGGCTGTAGGGCCGGTCCCAATCCCGGACCAGATCCTCCATCGTGTGCGGGGCCAGTTTCAGCGGGTTCACCTCGTGGTCCATCTCACCGTTCTCGATCGCGCGGATCTCCTCGCGGATCGCCAGCATCGCGTCGCAGAAGCGGTCCAGTTCGGCCTTGGTCTCGCTCTCGGTCGGCTCCACCATCAGGGTGCCCGCCACAGGCCAGCTCATCGTCGGCGCGTGGAAACCCGCATCCATCAGCCGCTTTGCGATATCCTCGACCGTCACCCCCGCCGATTTCTCAAACGGGCGGGTATCAAGGATGCATTCATGCGCGACCCAGCCCTTGCCGCCGCGATAGAGCACGTCATAGGCGCCCTCCAGCCGCTTGGCGATATAGTTGGCGTTCAGGATCGCCACCCGCGTCGCCTGCGTCAGCCCGCCGCCGCCCATCATCAGGCAGTAAGACCAGCTGATCGGCAACAGCGAAGGCGACCCGAACGACGCCGCGCTGACCGCGCCGCCCTCTTCGTCCAGCGGATTGCCCGGCAGATGCTCCACCAGGTGCTGCTTGACCCCGATCGGCCCCATGCCGGGACCGCCGCCGCCATGTGGAATGCAAAAGGTCTTGTGCAGGTTCAGGTGGCTGACGTCCCCGCCCAGATCGCCGGGGCGGCTCAGACCCACCATGGCGTTCATGTTGGCCCCGTCGATATAGACCTGCCCGCCATGCTCATGGGTGATCGCGCAGACCTCCTTCACGGTCTCCTCGAACACGCCATGAGTGGACGGATAGGTGATCATGCAGGCGGCCAGCGCATCGGAATGCTTTTCCGCCTTGGCGCGGAAATCCTCGATGTCGATGGATCCCAGTTCGTCACATTTCACCGCGACCACTTTCCAGCCGACCATCTGCGCCGAGGCCGGGTTGGTGCCATGCGCGTTGACCGGGATCAGGCAGACATTCCGCCCCCCCTGCCCGCGCGCCACCTGCCAGCGCCTGATCGTCAAGAGCCCGGCGTATTCGCCCTGCGCGCCAGAATTCGGCTGCATGGAAATCGCGTCATAGCCGGTGATCTGGCACAGCTTGTCGCTGAGGTCGGCGATCATCTTGGTGTACCCCTGCGCCTGATCTTTCGGCACATAGGGGTGGATCATCGAAAACTCGCGCCAACTGACCGGCATCATCTCTGCCGCCGCGTTCAGCTTCATCGTGCAGGAGCCCAGCGGGATCATCGCCCGGTCCAGCGCCAGATCGCGGTCGGCCAGACGCCGCATGTAGCGCATCATCTCGGTCTCGGCGCGGTTCATGTGGAACACGTCGTGCTGCAGATAGGCGCTCTGCCGGATCAAACCCTCGGGCAGGCGGTATTCCGACTCTGCCGGATCATCCTTTTTCACCAGCCCAAAGGCGCGCCAGACCGCCTCGATGGTCGAGGGGCGCGTGCGTTCGTCCAGCGTGATGCCGACGCGGGTCTTGCCCACCCGGCGCAGGTTCAGCCCCTGCTGCACGGCGGCCTGAAGGACCCCGCGCTGCAACAGCCCCACATCCACGGTGAGCGTGTCGAAATAGGCCGACGGTTCCACCTTGAAGCCCGCCGCCTCCAGCCCCTTGGCCAGCCGCACGGTCTTGCGGTGGATGCGCTGCGCGATGGCGCGCAGCCCCTTGGGTCCGTGGAAAACCGCGTAGAACCCGGCCATGACCGCCAGCAAGGCCTGCGCGGTACAGACGTTCGATGTCGCCTTTTCGCGGCGAATATGCTGTTCACGCGTCTGCAGGGAGAGGCGATAGGCGCGGTTGCCGTGGCTGTCGATGGAAATGCCCACGATCCGCCCCGGCATCGCCCGCTTCATTTCATCCCGGCAGGCCATGTAAGCGGCGTGTGGCCCGCCATAACCGACCGGCACGCCAAACCGCTGGGTGGATCCGACGGCGATATCCGCCCCCATCGCGCCCGGCTCCTTCAGCAGGCACAGCGCCATGGGATCAGCGCTGACGATCCCGATCGCCTTGGCGGCGTGCAGCGCCTCCATCTCGGCGGTAAAATCCCGCAGGTGCCCGTGGGTGCCGGGATACTGGAAGATCGCCCCAAAAACCGTTTCCGGGTCCAGATCGTCGGGCGAGGCGACGATCACCTCGATCCCCAGCGGCTCTGCCCGCGTCTTCATCACCGCGATGTTCTGCGGGTGGCAGTTCTCATCAACGAAAAACGCCTTGGCCTTCGATTTGGCCACGCGCTGCGCCATGGTCATCGCCTCGGCACAGGCGGTCGCCTCATCCAGCAAAGAGGCGTTGGCAATCTCCAGCCCGGTCAGGTCGCAAACCATGGTCTGAAAGTTCAACAGCGCCTCTAGCCGGCCCTGCGAAATCTCGGGCTGATAAGGCGTATAGGCCGTGTACCACGCCGGGTTTTCAAGGATGTTGCGCTGGATCGCGGGCGGCGTGACGGTGCCGTGATAGCCCTGCCCGATCAGAGAGGTCAGCACCTTGTTGCGGTCCGCCACCTCGCGCAGTCGATAGATCAGCTCACGCTCGGACAAGGGCTTGCCGAAATCCAGCGGCGTCTCCTGACGGATCGCCTTGGGGACCGTCTCGTCGATCAGCTGATCCAACCCGGACACACCAAGGGTGCGGAACATTTCCGACATTTCCTCGGGCGAAGGGCCGATATGCCGGCGGTTGGCGAAATCATAAGGCAGATAGTCGATCGGTTCGTAGCTCATCGCACACCTCTTCCGAACACCGCGTCAGGGCTTCTTCTCTTTCCAAATACTGCCGGGGGAGTCCGCCAGCGGCGGACGGGGGCAGCGCCCCCTCCCCAACCGGAAACCCGCGCCAACCCCGGCGCGGGCACAGGGCGGGGTTGCCCCCGCCGTCCGGATCACGAGATGAAGTTCTTGTAGGCCTTCTCGTCCATCATGTCGTCCAGCGCCGACAGGTCCTCGACCTTCATCTTGAAGAACCACGCATCCCCTTCGGGATCCTCGTTGATCTTGCCCGGCTCCTCGACGATGGCCCCGTTCACCTCGACGATTTCTCCGTCCAGCGGGGCAAGGATGTCCGACGCGGCCTTGACCGATTCGATCACCACGACCTCGTCATCCTTGGTCACTTCGCGGCCTTCCTCGGGCAGTTCGACAAAGACGATGTCGCCCAATTGTTCCGCCGCATGTGCGGTGATGCCCACAACAACCAGATCGTCTTCGATTTCCAGCCATTCATGCTCTTCGGTGAATTTCATCGTGTACTCCCTGTTTCACCGTTTGAATCCTGCCGGGACAAAGGGCAGTTTGGCCACCCTTACCGGCACGCGCTTGCCGCGCAATTCGCCCCAGAGGGCCGTGCGGTCCCCGGCGCAGCCCGCTGCCACATATCCCATGGATACCGGCCCGTTGACAGAGGGACCAAAGCCGCCCGATGTCACATGGCCCACCTCTGTTCCGCCTTCTTCGGCGTCAAACAGGACCACACCCGCCCGCAAGGGCGCGCGTCCCTCCGGCTGCAGGCCCACTCGCTTGCGCGCGGCCCCATTTGCCATCTGCTCCAAGATGCGGGCGTCGCCGGGAAACCCGCCCGCCCGCGCGCCATCCGCGCGGCGCGCCTTGGAAATGGCCCAGCCCAGACCACCCTCGATCGGGGTGGTGCCGCTGTCGAGGTCCTGACCATAAAGGCACAGCCCCGCCTCCAGCCGCAGGCTGTCCCGCGCGCCAAGGCCAATCGCTTCGACCCGCGCATCTGACAGCAGCGATTTGACCAGATCGACGGCAGCGGCATTGGGCATCGAAATTTCGAACCCGTCCTCGCCGGTATAGCCGGAACGCGAAACCCAGCATTCCGCCCCGGCAATCGGCAGCGTCTCCACGTCCATGAATTTCATGTCACGCACCGCAGGGCAGTGTTCGGCCAGAACGGCCTCGGCCTCTGGACCCTGCAGGGCCACAAGGGCGCGGTTTTCCAACAGTTTGACGGTGATTCCCTTGGGCTCCAGCGTCGCGCGCATCCGCGCCACGTCGGCGTCTTTGCAAGCGGCGTTGACGACAAGGAACAGGTGATCGCCCCGGTTGGCGATCATCAAGTCGTCCTCGATCCCGCCTTCGTCATTGGTGAACAGGGCATAGCGCTGCCGCCCCTCGGCCAGACCAACCACATCCACCGGCACCAGCGTTTCCAGCGCAGCAGCCACATCCGGCCCGCGCAGGATCACCTGCCCCATGTGGCTGACGTCGAAAAGGCCCGCAGAGGCGCGGCAATGCAGATGTTCCTTCAGCACGCCCAGCTTGTACTGCACCGGCATTTCGTACCCGGCGAATCCCACCATTTTTGCGCCAAGCGCATGGTGCACTTCGTTCAGCACGGTTGTCTTCAGTTCGGTTGCGTCGTCCGCCATGCGCTCCCTTTCCCCGAAGCACGCGGCGTTCGGGCAGTCCCGGCGCGGACCTCTTCCGCGCCTCCACTGCCCCCTCTGTCCTTTCGCCTGAGATCGTTATCCCTTCGGCGGACGCACATCGGCGCCTCTCTCCAGAGTCCGTTCCCTTCGGGGTCCTTTGGCCTGAGCGTTTCCGGGGCGGTTGCGCCTTCGGCACCGAAGCGACCTGTGCGGCCTCCCGGTTCTCCCGTCGAAGTTGGCGAGACGCTAGTCGATCACTTCAGCCTTGGCAAGCGTACCCTTGCGCGGATTTTCGGTGCAACCCTCGGGTGCCATGATATTCAGCAAAAGGGGGTTGTCACAGACAAGCGCATCCAGCGTGATCGGGTCCAGCGTTTCGTAAAACGCATTGGCGGCCCTGGTCAGGGCGGACCGCAGGCGACAGGCCTCGGTCAGCGGGCAGGTGTTGTCCACATCGCCGAAACATTCGACGATCGGCACCGGCTGTTCGAGCGCCCGAAACACATCGCCGATGACGATATCTTCGGCAGGACGGCCCAGTTGCAAGCCACCGTTGCGCCCGCGCTGCGTGTGCAGAAAGCCGAGCTGCGCCAGTTGATTGATGATCTGCGCAAGGTGATTTTCCGACGCATTGCACCGCTCTGCGATCTCATGCTTCGTGACCAGCCGTCCGGGATGCGCCGCGCAATACATCAGCACCCGCATTGCAATGTTGGTTCGCTTCGTGACTCGCATGACGACCTCCCAATGGCACCAAAGTCCCCTTGTTTTTTCGCACGAATCCCAAATCAGGGGTTTGACTTGCATCAATCGCGGCAAATATTCGACATATGTTGCATACCTATTTCTTCGGCTACGGCTCGCTGGTGAATCGCGCGACCCACGGCCACGCCCCCGTCCACCCCGCCACCCTCCGCGGCTGGCATCGTGCATGGCGCGCCGTCCCGGAACGCGCGCTGTGCTACCTGACCGCTGTCCGCGACCCGAACGGGTCTATCGACGGGTTGATCGCCCCGGTCCCCGGTGACAGCTGGGCCGAACTGGATCGCCGCGAAGGGGCCTATGAGCGTCACGCCGCGACACACGCAATCGACCACGAATCCGACGCCCAGGAGGTCGTTGTCTATGCCGTCGATCCGGCCCGCCACAGCCCGCCGGGGCCGGACAACCCGATCCTGCTCAGCTATCTGGACGTGGTGGTCGCGGGCTATCTGGCGGAATACGGACCCTCCGGCCCGCAGCGGTTTTTCGAGACGACCCTGGGCTGGCAGGCGCCCATTCTGGATGATCGCAACGCGCCGCGATATGCCCGCGCCCGCCCCCTGACCGATGAAATCCGCACCCTGACCGATGCCGGTCTGGATGCGCTTGGCAGCCGGATCATCAGCGCCGCAGATTGAACAGCGCGTGCTGGCGGCCCTGCCTGCTGAACGGATCGCGCTCTGCCCGTTCCGGTTTGCGGATCACGCGTTCGGCCATGGTCCAAGCCACCGCGCCAAAGACCACGCCGCCCGCCGCCTGTCCGATCAGCACCCCCTGGGCACCAAGAACAGAGGCCCCGAAGATGATGAAAGGCACGGTGCCCAGCGTGTGCCGCCCCCAGTTCACCCAAGTGGAGTAGAACGGATGGCCAAGGTTGTTGAAGGCCGCGTTGCAAACAAAAATCACCCCGTTGAACGCCCAGGCCAGTGCCAGCGGTCCGCAGAACAGGAACACCAGTTCCCGCGCCAGCCCATCCAACCCGAACAGCCCGGCAATCGGCCCCCGCAGCACAAACAGCACAACCGCCACCCCGACCACGTAGAGCGCCACGAAGATCAGCGCGGCCTGAAAGGCCCCGCGCACCCGGTCGTTCCGACCCGCCCCGAAATTCTGGCCGATGATCGGCCCCACCGCCCCTGACAGCGCAAAGATCACCGCAAAGGCCAGGGGCGTCAGCCGCCCGACGATGGCCATGCCCGCCACGGCGTCTTCGCCGTATTCCGCCATTGCGCGGGTGACAAAGGCCTGTCCCACCGGTGTCGCCAGCTGGGTCAGGATGGCGGGCAAGGCAATGCCCAGGATCGGCGGGAAGTCCACCTTGAACTCGTCCCGCGTCGGCCGGTCGAATCCTCCGTACAGCCGCACCACGGGAGCCAGCGAAAACCACGCGATTGCCAGCCGCGCCGCGACACTGGCCAGTGCCGCACCGGTCAGCTCCAGATCCAGACCAAAGATCAGGATCGGGTCCAGCACCGCATTCACCACTCCGCCCGCGATGGTCGCCAGCATCGACCGCCGCGCATCGCCATGCGCCCGCAGGATCGCCCCGCCAATCATCCCCGCCACCAGCACGGGCAGCGTGGGCACGATGATCCGCAGGTATCCCACGGCCAGCGATGCCGTTTCTCCACCCGCGCCCAAGAGCGCCACCAGTTGCGGCGTGAACACCCAGACAACGGCGGCGAACCCGGCGCCAAAGATCGTGCCGTAAAAAAGCGCCGTCGCCGCCCGGCGAGAGGCCATATGCGCCTCTCCACTGCCCAGAGCGCGCGCCACCAAGGCCCCCGCCGCAATCGCCATGCCAATGCTGAAGGAGGTGGTGAAGAACAGGATCGACCCGGCATAGCCGATCGCCGCCGCCAGCTCGGCCTTGCCCAGCATGGCGATAAAGATCATGTCGATGAAATCGACGGCGAAGACCGCCATCAGCCCCAGAGAGGCGGTCAGCGACATCACCGTCACATGCCGGAACAGGCTGCCGTCCAGAAATACCGCTTTGTCTGCCATGGCCTGACTCCTTGTCATGGGCTCAATGCCGCAGCGCGCGCCCCTTGCCCACCCTCGTCCACCCAGATCGGGCGATCATTGCAACTCCCGGGCGACATCGGCCACGATTTCCGCAACGCGGTGCAGGCGCGCGCTCAAAGGGCGGCCCTTGCGAACCACCTGCCACAGGCCAAGATACCGGCGGTGCGGCAGGTCGGCGATGCTCAGGGCGTCGCGTCGCGGAAAGGCATCGACCCCGCTGCGCGGCAAGAGGGTATAGCCGATCCCCCGCGCGACCGGTTCCGGGATCTGGCCGATCTGGTTGATCGTGGTGCGCAGGCGCAGCCGGTCGGCCCCCTGAAACGCCTTTGGGAAATTCTGCGAAAACAGATCGTCGGCATAGGCGTATCCATCAGGGTGCGCGACGAAGCCCAGCGCATCCAGCCGCGCAAGGCTCAGATCCTGCGCAGACATGTCCTTGGGCAGCAGAAGGCACAGCTCCTCCTGGCCAAGGTGGGTCGCCTCCAGCCTGGGGTGCGCCGGGTCCTGCCCGACGATGCCAAGATCGAACCGGTTGTCCAACACACCTGAAAGCACCCGCGCCTGCGGCGCCGCCTCAAGGTGAAGATTGAGCGCAGGTGCCTCGGCCATCAGGGCCAAAAGGCGGGGATATAGCAGCAGCGCGAAACTGCCCGAACAAGCCAGCCGCACCTCGCCCGCCTCTGGATCATCCGTGGCGATCCGGTCCAGCAGGTGCCGCTCTTCCTCGCGCCGTTTCTGACCCAAGGCAAAGATCGCCTCACCTGCCTCAGTCAGGGAAAACCGCTTGCCCTCTTGTGCGATCAGCGCCTTTCCCACCTGCCCTTCCAGCTTGCGCAGGTGTTGCGAGACGCCGGGTTGCGTCATGTTCAACCGCTGCGCTGCGCGGGTGAAATGCCCGGTTTCCGCAAGCACGGTGAAGGTTTCCAGCCAAGTGGCGTTCAGCACAATTCATTCCATTTCATTATGAAAATGATGCAAAACGATAATTTCACAAACGGGGGCGCGCCGTCCATCTGTTTCGGGAACAGACAGGACAGGAGTCCCACATGACCACGACCCCCCGCACCTTTTCCCACATCGGCCTGTCGGTGTCCGATCTGGACGCCGCCGTGACATTCTACTCAGAGGTGTTCGGATTTTACGTGCTGATGCCGCCCAGCGAAGTGACCGAAGATGACAGTGCCATCGGTCAGATGTGCACCGATGTTTTCGGCCACGGCTGGACCCGTTTGCGCATCGCGCATCTGTCCACAGCGGATGGCACAGGTATCGAACTGTTCGAATTCAACGGAAACGAACCGCCGGAGGACAATTTCAAATTCCGCCGCCACGGTACGTTTCACTTTGCGATTCAGGATCCCGATGTCGAAGCTCTGCTGAAAAAGATAGTGGATGCGGGCGGCAAACAGCGAATGCCCGTGCGCGAATACTTTCCCGGAGAAAAGCCCTATCGCATGGTCTATGTCGAGGATCCGTTCGGCATCATTTTCGAACTCTACAGCCACAGCTATGAGCTGACATATTCGGCGGGTGCCTACGCCTGAAAAAAGGCCCTGCATCCGAGGGGGATGCAGGGCCAGATCTTATCAGAGGCTGCCGGGCTTCTTCTGCAACAGCGGCATCACATCGGCCATCTCTGGCCCACGCTCGCGGCCCGTGACCGCCTTGCGCAGGGGCATGAACAGCTTCTTGCCCTTGCGGCCCGTCGCCTCTTTGACTGCTGAGGTCCAGTTGCCCCATGTCTCACCGGTATAGGGCGGCTCGCCCAGCATGCCGAAGGCCTGCGTGACGAATTCGGTATCCTCTTCCTCCACCAGCGGCGCGGCCCCGTCGCGGAACAGCGTCCACCAGTCGCCGATGTCCTTGCGGGTGGTGATGTTCTCACGCACCACGGTCCAGAACGGCCCGGCCAGATCGTCCGGCACGCCCAGCGCACGCAATTCCTCGGCCACGACGGACAGGTCCAGCCCGTGCAGCTTTTTCGCGGTTAGCGGATACAGGTCCTCGACGTCAAATTTCGTCGGGGCCGATCCGAACTGCGACAGCTCAAAGCCCTCGGCGATCTCATCCAGTGTCAGGCGCAGTTCCACCGGCTGCGACGATCCCAGCCGCGCCATCAGCGACAACAGCGCCTCGGGCTCGACGCCAGCCGCGCGCAGATCACGCAGCGACAGGGTGCCCAGACGTTTGGACAGCGATTCCCCCTGCGGCCCGGTCAGAAGCGAATGGTGGGCGAAGTCCGGCACATGGCCGCCCAGCGCGCGGATGATCTGGATCTGCGTGGCGGTGTTGGTGACGTGGTCATTGCCGCGCACCACATGGGTCACGCCCATCTCAGTGTCATCGACGACAGAGGCCAGCGTATACAGGAACTGACCGTCCGCCCGGATCAGAACCGGGTCGGAAATCGAGGCCGCGTCAATCGACACATCCCCCAGAATGCCATCGGCCCATGTGATCCGTTCCTGATCCAGCTTGAACCGCCATACGCCATCGCCACGTTCGGCGCGCATCTTGGCCTTGTCCTCATCCGACAGGGCCAGCGCGGCGCGGTCATAGACCGGCGGCTTGCCCATGTTCAGCTGTTTCTTGCGCTTGAGGTCCAGTTCCGTGGGTGTTTCCCACGCCTCGTAGAACCGTCCCATGTCGCGCAACTGCTGCGCCGCCGCCTCGTAGCGGTCCAGCCGCAGCGACTGCCGTTCGATCCGGTCCCACGTCAGGCCAAGCCATTCGAGATCCTGCTTGATCGCGTCGACGTATTCTTCTTTCGACCGCTCCGGGTCGGTGTCGTCGATGCGCAGGATGAACTCGCCGCCGGTCTTGCGGGCGATCAGGTAGTTGAACAGCGCGGTGCGCAGGTTACCGACGTGAATATAGCCGGTGGGCGAGGGCGCGAAACGGGTGACGGTCATCTGGGGGCCTCCAGTCGGGCTGACAGGGCGCGGTGTTTTCACAAGGCGGCTGATTTGTCCAGTTCTCGCGCGGGGAACACTGGTCCGGGGATCGGCCCGGTGCTACGCAAGGCACATCAGCGGTCCATTTCACCGCCAAGGAAGCGCCCATGTCCGAGATTCTCACTGTTACCCTGAACCCGGCCCTTGATCACGCCACCCATTGCCCGGAAGTCATTGCCGGGCCAAAGCTGCGCTGCGGCCCGGAAACCGCCGAACCGGGGGGTGGCGGCGTCAACGTAGCCCGCGCGGTGGTGCAGCTGGGCGGTCATGCCCGCGCGCTGGTGGCGCTGGGTGGCCCCAACGGTGAGGCGCTGGGGAATATGCTTGAGGAACGCGGGCTGGACCTGATCCGCTATCCCGCCCCCGGCCCCACCCGGCAGAGCTTTTCCGTCACCGACGATTCCACAGGACAGCAATACCGCTTTGTCCTCACCGGCCCGGAATGGACCGACGGACAGCTTGACGCAATGCTGGACGCGCTGGCCGCACAGGCGTCCGAGGGCGCGCTGATCGTTCTGTCGGGCAGCATGCCGCCCGGCTGTGCCCCCGGCTGGATCCCCCGCGCCTGCGCCCGTCTACAAGGGCGGCGCGTGGTCATCGACACCTCTGGTGCGCATCTGCATTATCAGGCCGCAGCCCCTCAGCCCGCGCCCTATGTCCTGCGCATGGACAGCGCCGAGGCCCGCGACCTGTCTGGCCACGATTTGTCCAGCCGCGCCGACAGCGCCGCCTTTGCCGAGGACCTGCGCAGCCGGGGCGCGGCAGAGATCGTCATCATTGCGCGCGGCGCGGATGGCTCTGTCATGGCCACGCCCGAGGGCAAATGGTTCGCCTCTGCGGCCAATGAAACCGTGGTCTCTGCCATCGGCGCGGGCGACAGTTTCGTCGGCGGCTTTGTCCGTGCGCTGGCTGCGGGCGAACCGGCGCCCAAGGCATTGCGCCAAGGTGCGGCAGCGGCTGCAGCGGCGGTGCTCAGCCCCGGAACGCAGCTTTGCCTGCCTGACGACTATGCAACCATGCTGAAACAGACCGAACTGGCACAGATCTGATCCGAAATGCGGCTCTTTATTGCTCTGCCCCTGCCGGAAGAGGCGCGCGATGCGCTCGACGCCTTGCAAACGCGCTTTTCCGCAGGCCGCCCCACCCCCTACGACAACCTGCACCTGACACTGGCCTTTCTTGGCGAGCAGTCCGAAGAGACCGCCGAGGCGGTTCATGATGCCCTTGAAAGCCTGCGAGCCCCGGCGCCCGTGCTGACCTTTTCCCACGGCGCGGTCTATGGTGGCCGTCACGGTCAGGCCGTCGCCATCGAGGCCGAGGGCGGTGCCGCCCTTGCCGACCTGCAAAGCCGCATCCTGTCCCGGCTGCGTTCCGTCGGCGTCACACCGGACCGCCGCAGGTTCCGGCCCCATGTCACGCTGTCCCGGATAAAGGGCCAGACCGATGCGTCGCCGCTACTGAACACGCTGACCGGCGTCACGCTTGGCCCCTACACCTGTCCCGCTTTTGCGCTGTTCGCGTCGCACCTGTTTCGCGACGGGGCCGTACATGACGAACTGGCCCGCTACCCCCTGGACACCGCATGAGCGATACGCAGCGTTTCTACGATGTTGCGGCCCGCACCATCGAGGGCTTTCCGGCCCCGTTCCGCAACCTCGCGCGGGAGGTGGTCCTGCAGGTGGTCGACTGGCCGCCGCAGGACATCCTGCAAGAGATGCAGATTGACGATCCTCTGGATCTGACGGGACTGTATGACGGTGTGCCGATGACCGAAAAGAGTCCCTCTTACCCGTCGCCCTACCCGGACACGGTCTGGCTGTTCCGCAGGCCGATCCTTGCTGAGCATGACAGCCGGGGCGATATCGATCTCGATGATCTGATCGCCCATGTGACGGTGCATGAATTCGCCCATCACTTTGGCTGGTCCGACGCGGATATCGCAACAATCGACAAATGGTGGGAGTAGGCTGACCCGCCGCGGTCGCTGCAAACGGTCCCGGCGCACCACCCGATCACTGGCTGTTGCCAGCTTGAAGGCCGCACCGCCAGCACCTACGGTAAGGGACAAATACGTTACCGAGGGCCGGCCATGACCACGACCACCATTCGCCAAATCATCGGCGACCGCCCGCTGCATGCCATTGCACCGGACAGCACCCTGCGCGCCGCCGCCCACCTGATGGCCGAAAGAGGCGTCGGTGCGGTTGTCGTCCTGTCGGATGATCGCCTGCTGGGCATCCTGTCGGAACGGGACATTGTCTTTCGCGCCGCGGCTCAGGGTCTTTCGCTGGAAGACACCACTGCCGCCGACGCGATGACACCGGATCCTGTGACCGTCGACATCGACGCTGACCTTGCGGCCACGTTGAGGGCACATCTGGGCACCGAGTTCCGCCATATGCCCGTGATGGAACAGGGCCGCACCGTCGGTCTGCTGTCCTATCGGGACGTTCCTTCGGAATACGTGATGCTCTACGAACGCTTTGTCGAAATGTCCGGCGCGCGCGCCGATCAGTCGGGCTGAACAGGCGGTACGACCGTTTCGACGACGCGGGACATGGTTTGATAGGCGAATTCCAGTGCCTCGACCGCCAGCGCATCGGTCGCGGCATCAAAGGACGCGACTTCCCATTTCACCGGCCACGCCCCTGCGATGGTCCAGGCGGCCATGTTCTTTCCATCGGCACCGACAAGCGTCAGTTTCATATCCTTCGGGGTAATCGGCTGGGCCAGCCCGCCCTCCAGCGTGGTCTTGATCCACTGGACCAAGGTCCCTTTGGTGGAGCCGAACAACCCGCGCTTGCAGACCAGATTGCCATGTTTCACCCGTCCGGGCAGCTTGTGCACAAACCGGTTTTCGCCCCCTTCCGTCAAGGTTTCGACCGCTGGTTGCGCCTCAAGGCCAGAAACCTCCCGAAAGCTGGCCTGGACCGCGTCGGACCCGGCCAGACGCAATTCGAACGAAAAGGCCGCCGGTGGGTAATAGTCGTTCATCTGCGCCTCCCTTGTCTGTCAGCTTAGGGTCAGGCCATCCGTCCCGCAACAAATGTCGCGTGGTGGCGCTCTATGCTGCCCAGGCCTTCAGGAATGCGCGATCCGGTGTCACACCCAGTCCGGGACCATCCGGCACCCGGACAAACCCGTCCTGTGTCGCCACTTGATCCATCAGGTTCAGAGGCTCTTCCAGCAGCTCGTCGCGAAACCGGTTATGGGTGGTATCGCATTCCAGCCAGGGCTCCCACGGATGCAGCCCGCCCGGCAAAGGCGGCATGGCGGCCAGCAAATGCAGGTTGGTGGCCACTGCCACCGCCGAACCCCACACATGGTTGATCACCGGCGTGAAATGCGCATGGCACAGCGCCAGAACCCGCAGGTATTCCGAAATACCCCCCAGCGCGCAGACCTCGGGTTGGGCAATGTCCAAACCGCGGTTTTCAAGGATGGCACGCCAGCCCCACCGCCCGAATTCGGCCTCACCGCCGGATATGTTCACCTTCAGCCCCGCACGCAATTCGCGGTAGCCGTCATGATCCTCTGGCGCGACCGGCTCTTCGAACCAGTAGGCGCCCAATTCCTCCAGCGCGCGCCCGACATGAAAGGCGTCCGACGTCGTGTAGCAATGGTTGGCATCCACCATGAACGGAAAATCGTCACCGATGCCGCGCCGCACAGCCTCGGCCAGCCTGACGTCGGCCTGCACACCCAGACCGACCTTCATCTTGGTGGCGGCAAAGCCCATGTCCCGGATCGCCGCGGCCTCGTCGCTGAACCGCGCAACATGGTCGGCCACGCTTTCGCGTTTCAGCATCATGCCATAACCATAGGCGCGGACCCGGTCACGATGCGCCCCGCCGATCAGCTTGTGCAACGGCAGGCCGGCCACCTTGCCGGCAATGTCCCACAAGGCAATGTCGACCCCGGAAAGCGCCTGCATCGGCATGCCTTTCTGCCCGTGATCGCGCAGCAGGTTGTAAACCCTGTGCCACAGCACGTCCCGGTCCAGCGGATCAGAGCCGAGCAACATGGGCTGGATCACCCCTTCGACGATGCCCTTGTTGGCGATTGCCACAAGCCCCGGACCGAAACATTCACCCCAGCCGGTCACCCCTTCATCAGTTGAAACCTCGACGATATGGGCGCTGCGCTTGGCATAATATTGCTGCGAATAGCCCAGTTCCTCGGGCAGGTCATAACTCAGCACATGGCTGCGAATGGCGGTGATTTTCATGGTGGCGTCCTCCCGAGGGGACCAGACACCAAGGCGGCCGAATGGGCAAGCGGCAGCCGCCCGGCGATGCGGGACGGTGGGCGGGGCGCCTTTGCGCGGCACGCGCAAACAGCGTCCGCCCCCGTCCCGCTCCGGTTCTGATTGTCAGCTGGGATCGCGCCAGCGGTTCACGATGGGATAGCGCCGATCCAGCCAGAACGCCTTTTTGGTCAGGCGCACGCCGGGCGCGGACTGAAACCGCTTGTACTCGCTGATATACAGCAGGTGCTCCACCTTCTTGGCATCCGCCCGGTCATAGCCCGCCGCCACGCAATCGGCGATGCTGCCATCACGGTCGACAAGGATTTCCAAAATCGCGTCCAGCACCGGGTAATCGGGCAGGCTGTCGCTGTCCTTCTGATCCTCGCGCAGTTCCGCGCTGGGCGGTTTGGTGATGATCCGGTCGGGAATAACCTCACCCTCCGGCCCCATCATCCACGGTCGGTGATTGGCGTTGCGCCAGCGGCAGGTCTGAAACACCCGCGTCTTGTAGAGGTCCTTGATCGGGTTATAGCCGCCCGCCATGTCGCCGTAGATCGTCGCATAGCCGACCGAAACCTCGGACTTGTTGCCGGTGGTCAGCAGCATCTCGCCAAACTTGTTCGACAGCGCCATCAGCAAGAGCCCGCGCAGGCGGCTCTGGATGTTTTCCTCGGTCAGCCCCGGCTCTGTCCCCGCGAACAGCGGCGCCAGCGCCTCCGTCACCGCCGCGCGCGGCCCGGCGATCGGCACAAAGTCGTAACGACATCCCAGCGCCTTTGCGCAGGCCTCGGCATCCTCCAGCGAATGCGAGGAGGTGTATTCCGACGGCAGCATCACGCAGCGCACGTTTTCAGGGCCCAGCGCGTCCGCCGCGATGGCCGCCACCAGCGCGGAATCGACCCCGCCCGACAGACCCAACAAGACCTTGGAAAACCCGGTTTTGCGCAGGTAGTCACGCACCGATTCCACCATTACGCGGTAATCCTGCTCCCATTCGTCGGGATGCACCTCGAACACGCCTTCCTCACAGTGCCAGCCCTCGGGCCCGCGCACCATGTCCACCGGCACCACGCATTCCTCGAAGACCGGCAGCTGCACCGCGATCTTGCCGCCGGGGTTCAGCACAAAGGATCCACCGTCAAAAACCTGATCGTCCTGACCACCCACCATGTTCAGGTAGATCAGCGGCAACCCGGTTTCGACCACCCGCGCGACCATGTGGTTCAGGCGCGTTTCCATCTTGTTGCGGTAGTAGGGCGAGCCATTGGGCACCAACAGGAACTCCGCCCCCGTCTCCGCCAGCGTCTCGGCCACGTCCTCGTGCCAGGCATCCTCGCAGATGGGCGATCCGATGCGCGTGTTGCCCACCGCGTAAGGGCCGCCGATGGGGCCGCTGTCAAAGATGCGCACCTCATCGAAAACCGTTTCATTCGGGAGATGGTGTTTCAGCACCCGCGTCACAACCCGGCCGCCACGGCAGATGAAATAGGCGTTGAACAGCTCCGTGCCCTCGACATAGGGGCCGCCGATGGCCAGCGCGGGCCCTTCGGCACACTCCGCCGCCAATTCGTCGATCTTGTTCATCGCGGCGGTGTAGAAGGCCGGCTTCATCACCAGATCCTGCGCGTTGTAACCGGTGATGAACATTTCCGGCAGCGCGACCATGTCGGCGCCCTGTTCGACCCCCTGCTGCCACGCGTGGCGCGCCTTTTCGGCATTGCCGTCCAGATCGCCCACAGTGGGATTCAACTGCGCCAGTGTCACGCGGAAACGATCGCTCATCGCGCTGCCCTTTCGATAACCTTGGCCCCCACATAGCAGACCCACGCCGGAGTAAAAGCCGCCAGCCCGGGCGGCGGGGCTTTGCCGTCTCCTCGGGCCTCCGGTGCCCTAGGGGCAAAATGCATTGCCCCCGGCCCCTACCTCCTCT
The DNA here is from genome assembly GCF_052266595.1 of Antarctobacter jejuensis. NCBI lineage: Bacteria > Pseudomonadati > Pseudomonadota > Alphaproteobacteria > Rhodobacterales > Roseobacteraceae > Antarctobacter > Antarctobacter jejuensis. Next base: position 90,338 of record NZ_JBQQXJ010000016.1, read on the forward strand.
AATTTCCGCCAAGGACACGACGCCTTAGACAAAAAACGGGATCCGAATGAACGCCGCAGCCCGCCTATTCCTCGCCGTCCCCTTCGCTCTTGCCGGTGCCGCCCTGGCGCAGGACGACGAGGTGGTGACCAAGCAGTACGATGACGGCGGCGTTTATGAGGGGACGTTCCTGAACGGATTACAGCACGGCACCGGCACCTACCGCCTGCCGAACGGCTATGAATATACCGGCGCATGGGTCGAGGGCGAGATCAAGGGTCAGGGCGTCGCGCGTTTTCCCAACGGATCGGTCTACGAAGGCCAGTTCGCCAAGGGCAAACCCGAAGGCAAGGGCAAGATCGTCTTTGCCGACGGCGGCACCTATGAGGGTCAGTGGCTGGACGGCAAGATCACCGGCACCGGCACCGCGATCTACGCAAACGGCGTCCGCTATGAGGGATCGTTCCGCAACGCCCTGCATCACGGCAAGGGCGTGATGACCGCGCCCAACGGCTATGTCTACGACGGCCAGTGGGTGAACGGGGTCAAGGAAGGCAACGCCAAGATCACCTATCCGGACAAGTCGATCTATGAGGGCCGCGTCGCCGATGGCGAACGCGACGGCAGCGGCAAGCTGACGATGCCGGACGGGCTGATCTACGAAGGCACATGGCGCGAAGGCCAGATCGACGGCGAAGGCAAGCTGATCCAGCCCAATGGCGATGTCTATCAGGGCCAGTTGGTCGATGGCCGACGCGAAGGGCGCGGCAAGGTCATCTACGAAAACGGTGACATCTACGAAGGCCAGTTCAACAACGATCAGCGCCACGGCCAGGGCAGCTTTATCGGCAAGGACGGCTATCGCTACGATGGTAACTGGATCACCGGCCAGATCGAGGGCAAGGGCAAGGTCACCTATCCTGATGGCTCTGTCTATGAAGGCGATTTCAAGGGCGACCTCGCCAATGGCAAGGGCAAGATCGTCTACCCGGACGGCGCCACCTATGACGGCGACTGGGTCGATGGCGTCATTCAGGGCAAGGGCCGCGCCACATATCCCAACGGGCTGATCTACGAAGGCACCTTCGAAAACGCGCGCAACAGCGGCTTTGGGGTCATGACCTACCCTGACGGGTACAAGTACGAAGGCATGTGGCAGGACGGTCAGCGTCACGGCAAGGGCAAGGCCACTTATCCGGACGGCACCGTCTATGACGGCCAGTTCCGCGAGGGACAGCGCCACGGCAAGGGTGTGATCGTCATGTCCTCGGGCTTTCGCTACGAAGGCGACTGGGTCCGGGGTGAGATCAATGGCGAAGGTGTCGCCCGCTACGCCAACGGCGACATCTACGAAGGCACCTTCAAGGACGGCAAGCGGCAGGGTCAGGGCACCATGCGCTATGCCTCGGGCGAGCAGGCCTCGGGCGAATGGATCGGCGGCGCGCTGAAATCCACCCCGGCTCCGGCCCCTGCGCCCACGCCGGAACCCACCGAACCGGCGGACAATTGATCGCCCGGTCAGTCACGACTGACCGCCGTCCCGATCACCGCCTCTTTTTGCTGGCCCGGCGGGGTGTTGCCCCTGTCGCAAGGCTCTGCGCCTTTCTCATCCTGACGTTATTCGCGCCACTGGCCCGCGCCCAAGAGGGCGAGCAGGAGGTGGTGCGCATCGGTGTGCTCGCCCATCGCGGTTGGGCCGAACAGGAGGCCGCATGGGGCCCGCTGGCCGACTATCTTCAGCCCCATCTTGGCAATCGCATCGCCCGCCTCGTTCCGGTGACGCTGACCTCTGCCGGACCGTTGGTGAAGGCCGGCGGGCTGGATTTCCTGGTAACCAATCCGGGCCATTACATCACCCTCGCCGAAACCTATCCCATGAGCGTTCTGGCCACCCGCAAGCGGCGTCTTGCGGACGGATCGCACGCTACGCAATTCGGTTCGGCCGTTCTGGTGCGCGCCGACAGCGATCTGACCACGCTGGCGGACCTGCGCGACACCCGTCTAGGGGCGGTTGCGCCACAGGCTTTTGGCGGGTTTCAGATGGCGTGGTTCGAGGCACAAGAGCAGGGCGTGGACCTGCTGAGCGACCCGGCAGAGACCGTCTTCCTCGGCTTTCCGCAGGACGCCATTGCGCGGGCGGTTCTTGACGGGCGGTTGCAGGCGGGGATCGTGCGCAGCGGGCTGCTGGAACGGTTGGAGGCTGAGGAAGCTTTGCCCAAGGGCGCGCTGAAGGTCCTGAATGCCAATGTTACCTACACCTATCCGGAAGCCGTCAGTACCCGGCTTTATCCTGAATGGCCCTTTCTCGCGCTTGCCGGAACCTCTGAAGAGCTGCGCGACACTGTGGCGCTCGCCCTGCTGCAAAGCTCTGACAGCGGCATGGCCGACACATGGGGCGCGCCGGTCAGCTATCATGACGCGCGGTCGCTGGCGGCCGCATTCGCCTCCCGCCAATCGGCATCGGCATCGGTGCCCTCCGGTCTGCCAGTCACGGTCTGGGCGCTGATCGCCTTCGGGGTGGCAGGACTGATTTTGGCGGTGGGGTTTGTCCTGCGTCTGAACACTCGCAGCACGCAGGAAAACGCTGCGGATACGGTCGCCGACGAAGTGCCCCTGACCCGGCGAGAGAGCCAGGTTCTTGCCCAGATTGCAGCTGGCCATTCGACCAAGGAGATCGCCGCCACCCTGGGGATCAGCCCCAAGACGGTGGAATTTCATCGCACCAACCTGCTGCGCAAGTTCGATGCCCGCAGTTCGGCACAGTTGATCGCCCGCGCCGGACACCTGAATCCCACCCCGGAAACCGAAACCTAGGGTTTACCCCGGGTCGAAACCGGCAGGAATCACAGGAAATAGCCGGGTATCTGCCCGCCTGCCGCCTGCGTCATCCTGATAGGCACCACAGGGCATCGCATCCCGTGGATCAGGGAGGAGACACATATGACCCATTTCATCCGGCTCATCGCCACGCTCGCGCTTGCCGTTGCGCTCTTTGCCGCGCCCGATTCCGCCATGGCGGAAGGCTATGGCAAACAGAAGGTCGTCTATCACATCAACTATCCCGGTGGCGACGGCAGCAAGGCGTACAAGGGCGCCATGCGCAACGTCCAGAACCACATCAACGCGGTCGGGGCTGAGAACATGGAAATCAAGGTAGTCCTGCACGGCAACGGCCTTGGCCTGCTGCAATCGGCCAAGGGGGACGACGCGCTACAAACCGCCGTGGCCAGCCTCAAGGGTCAGAACGTGGCCTTTCACGTATGCAATAACACCCTTCGCGGTCGCAAGATCGACTACCAAAGCGATCTCTATGACGTTTGGGAGGATGACATCGTCCCGTCAGGCGTGGCCGAACTGTCCAAGCTGCAGCAGATGGGCTTTACCTACATCAAGCCCTGACGCTTTCATCATAGGGGCGGGTCTCTGGCCCGCCCCTTCCGTCGGTCCTCATGTTCAGACCGGTTCGCCCGCGTCCAGCCTTTCCAGAAACGCCTCCGCCTCTTTCAGCACGGTTTCGCGTTTGTCCGCATCCATACGGTCGAAGGTCCGGTACATCTGCGCCATGCGCGGATTGCCCTCGAACCGGTCACGATGACGCTCCATGAAATGCCAGTACAACAGGTTGAACGGACAGGCCCCCTCGCCTGTCTTTTTCGTCACCGCATAGTCGCAGGACTTGCAGTGATCCGACATCTTGTTGATGTAATTTCCCGAGGAAACATAAGGCTTTGAGGCGATGATGCCGCCATCGGCGAACTGGCTCATGCCCACCGTGTTTGGCGCCTCGACCCACTCGAATGCGTCGATGTAGACACTCAGATACCACTCGTGCAGCTGATGCGGACCGACGCCCGCCAGCAACGCGAAATTGCCCGTCACCATCAGCCGTTGGATATGGTGGGCATAGGCCTCGTCCCGGGTTTGCGCCACGGCCCGTTCCATGCAGCGCATCCCGGTTTTGCCACCCCAATAGAGCCAAGGCAAATCCCGCTTGTGTTTCAGGACGTTGCGCTCAGGATACTCTGGCCCTTCGCGGAAATAGATCCCACGGACGTACTCACGCCAGCCGATGATCTGACGGATATAGCCCTCGGCGGCATTGATCGGCACATCGCCGTTTTCATACGCCTTTTCAACGGCCTGACAGACCTCCAAAGGCTCCAGAAGGCCAATGTTCAGATAAGCGGACAACAGAGAGTGATAGAGGAATTTTTCCTCATCCAGCATCGCGTCCTGATAATCGCCAAAACAGGGCAGCGCCTCCGCCACGAAATGCTTCAGCGCCTCCAACGCCTGAGCCCTGTCAGTGGCAAACCGAAAAGGCCGCAACGCGCCGAAATTACCGTCGAACTTTGCTTCGACAAGATCCAGAACCTCCTCTGTCACGGCATCCGGTTCGAACCACTTCGGCGTGTAGGACACCCCGTCTTTTGCCGGTTTCCGGTTGTCATGGTCAAAGTTCCACTTGCCCCCGGCAGGCGCGTCGCCCTCCATCAGCAGTCCGGTTTTGCGCCGCATCTCGCGATAGAAATACTCCATCCGCAGCGCCTTGCGCCCTTCGGCCCAGTTGCCGAAATCCGCGTGGCTGGCGACAAAGCGATCGTCCTCCAGCATCCGCACCGTCAGCGGGCAATGCTGCAGGGCTTGGATCAGGCGCCACTCTCCAGGCTCCGTCGCGATCACTTCAGACGCACCGGTGTCCTCGGCCCGGCGCAGCAATTCGCCACAGATCGACCCGGCGTTTTCGCTGTCGTCCAGTTCCGCGTAGCGAACGTCCCATCCGTCATCGCGCAATTGCGCCGCGAATTTGCGCATGGCGGCAAAGATCAGCGCGATCTTCTTGGGATGGTGCGGGACGTATCCCGCCTCATCCGCCACCTCGGCCATGACCACCACGTCGCTGTCCTTGTCCGCCTCTTTCAGCGCAGACAGGCCCTCGCTCAACTGGTCGCCAAGGACCAGGACCAGGCGGCTCACCACGGGATCTCCTGCCCGGCGTAATCCAGAAATTTCCCCGTATCCTCGGCGCTTAGCCCCTGCACCACCGTAACCAGCCGTTCTGCCGCCACCTCCCGCGTCACCGTCGGGTGGCGATCCGCGTATTTCGCGGTGAAGGCGGTTTCCACCGTGCCCGGATGCAGGCAGACGCAGGCCAGTTTGCGATGCGTCCGCGCCAGTTCCACCGCCGCCGTATGCATCAACTGGTTCACCCCGGCCTTGGCCGCGCGATAGCTGTACCAGCCGCCCAAACGGTTATCGCCGATGGACCCAACCCGCGCAGATAGCACCGCAAAGACCGCCCGCCGGTCCCGAGGCAACAGCGGCAGGCTGTGTTTCAACACCATCATGGGGCCTATCGCATTCAGCAGGTATTGATCGGTCAGAGCCTTGACGTTCAGGGTTTTCAACGACTTCTCCGGCGCGGTCCCGTCGATTTCCAATGCCCCGGTGGCGACGAATACCGTATCGAACGGCCCCTCGATCCGGCGCAGGCAATCGCGGACGCTGCCCTCATCCGTGACGTCCAGCCCGTCGCGTGACCGCGATAGCCCGCTGACCGCGATACCCAAGCCCCGTAGATGCGCGGCCACCGCCCCGCCGATGCCGCCGCTGTCCCCGATGATCAATGCGTTTTCCATGACGGCGGACCTAGCGGCCCGGCGCGCGGCTTCAAGCGCCGCCGCCCACATCCTCGCGCGCGATGGCCACCGTCTTGACCACCGCGTGGCAATCGACACCGGGCGTAAGGCCCAGCGCCTCGGCTGACCGTTGCGTGACCCGCGCCAGAACCCGGCCCGCAGCCGTGTCGAGAGACACCAATGCCCCCGGCCCCTCCCCCGCCCGGATGGAATCCACTTTTCCCGGCAGGATGTTGAGCGCCGACAGACCCTCTGGCCGCGCACGCGACAGGATCACCTCCTGCGCCGCGATCCGCACCCGCAAATGCGCGCCGACCGGCTGTGGCACGCGCGGCAGGAACAGCGGGATTCCCCCGGCATTCACCTCTGTCAGCCCGTCGTCATGATGGGCAGTCACTCGTGCCTCCAGCACCGCGCCCACCGCGCGGATGCCCGCGGGCGTCACCTCGGGGTCACTCAGCACCTCGGATGCCGCGCCCTGCCGCACCACCTTGCCGTCCTGCAAGACAATGACCGTCGTCGCCAGCCGCGCCACCTCTGCCGCCGAATGGCTGACATAGAGGATCGGACAGCGCGCTTCATCCCTGAGGCGTTCGAAATAGGGCAGGATCTCCTGCTTGCGCGCTTCGTCCAGCGCCGCCAATGGCTCATCGGCCAGGATCAGACCCGGATCGGCCAACAGCGCGCGGCCGATGGCCACCCGCTGCTTTTCGCCCCCCGACAGTGCGCCGGGCCGCCGGTCCAGCAGCCCGCCCAGCCCCAGCATCTGGATCACCGGGTCCAGCCGCCGTTTGCTGCGCGAAAACCACCGTCCGTACAGCAAGTTCTGCCGCACCGTCAGATGCGGAAACAGGCGCGCCTCCTGAAAGACATAGCCAAGGTGGCGCTGATGCGGCGGCAACCACAGGCCCTGCGCGGTATCGCCCAACAGGCGCTCGTCGACCTTGACCCGCGCCGCATCGGGCCGCATCAACCCCGCCACGGCGTTGATGACGCTGGTCTTGCCCGACCCGGATCGGCCAAACAGCACGGTCAGCCCCGGCGGTGCGTCAAATGCGGCATCCAGCACAAAATCCCCCAGACGGTGACGGACAGACACCTCCAGCATCACGCGCCCCCCACCCGCGCCGCCACCCGGCGAGAGACCCATTCAGACAAAAGCAGCGCCAGCATCGCTACCACCACCGCCACAACGACAAGCCGCAGCGCCGCGCCTGCGCCACCGGGCACCTGCAGAAAGGCATAGATGGCCGAAGGCAACGTTTGCGTCCGACCGGGAATATTGGACACAAAGGTGATCGTCGCGCCGAACTCTCCCATCGCCTTGGCAAATCCCAGGATCGCGCCCGCAAGCACGCCGGGCAGCACCATGGGCAGCGTCACGGTGGCAAAGACCCAGATGCGTGAGGCCCCCAGCGTGGCCGCCGCCTGTTCCAGCTTGGGGTCCACCGCCTCGATCGACAGTCGCATGGCGCGCACCATCAGCGGAAACCCCATGATCCCCGCCGCCAGCGCCGCCCCGGTCCAGTTAAAGGCAAAGCGGATGCCCAACGCTTCCAGCGCCGCCCCAACCGGCGCGCGCGGAGAGAAGGTCAACAACAGCAGGTAACCGGTCACCACCGGCGGCAGGATCAGCGGCAGATGCACCAGCCCGTTGACCACCTGCTTGCCCGGAAACCGCCAGCGCGCCAGCGCATAAGCCACGAACAACCCAAACGGCAGCGCCACCACCGTCGCCCAGAACGACACCCGCAGGGACAATCGCACCGCCTGCCATTCCTCTGGGCCCAGCCAGTCCATCCCCTCAGTCACCCAGAACGGCAAAGCCGTGTTTCTCGAACACCGCCCGCGCCTCCGGGCCTTGCAGAAAGCTCAGGAACCCTGCCGCCACGGCCTCTCGCCCCGCCACGGCGGCCACCGGATAGCGGATCGGAGGATGGGACTCCTCTGGAAAGACGCCCAGCGCCGTGACTTTCGGATCGGCCAGCACGTCAGAGGCATAGACGATCCCCAAAGGCGCCTGCCCCAGCGACACCAGCGCCAGCGCCGCCCGTACGTTGTCCGTCTGCGCCACGCGCGGCGCGACATCCTCCCACAGGCCCAGCGACTCCAGCGCCGCTTTGCCATAAATCCCCGCCGGAACCGCATTCACCAGTGCCATCGCCAGCCGCCCGTCCCCCAGCAATCCGACAAGGTCCATCGTGGGCCCGATCTCCACCGGCGCGGACCCGACCGGACCCGCCAGAACCAACCGATTGCCCAATAGATCGACCCGCGTGCCCGGTGCGATCATCCCATCGCTCTCCAGCACCTCCATCCAGTCGGTATTGGCAAGGAATAAGACGTCCGCAGGCGCCCCCAACTGCACCTGCCGCGCCAGTGCAGACGACCCGGCATAGGACAATACCAGCCCGCCGTGTATCTGCGCCAATTCATCCAGGGCTGTCTTCAGGCTGGCGGCGGCAAAAACGGTCACCGGTTCGGCCAGGGCTGGCCGCGCCAGAAACACCAGCAAAAGCGCCAACCGCGCGAAATGTCTCGAAATCCGGATCATTGCACCGGAATATCTGGCACGCCGCGTCCCGCGTCACCAGTCCACATTTGAAAAAACCATGCGCCGACCGCCATCCAGCCCCGGGCATTCGTTTCTTTGGGCCGAAAAAAACCTTGGGGGGAATTGGCCGCAGGCCAAGGGGGGCAACGCCCCCGCTATCCGAACAACGCCTTGAACACCCCGACATTCTGGCGAAACCCGGCCTCGAAATCGCCGTTCCCCGGATGATAGACGCTCTCGAAAGAAACCACGCCATCATAGCTATCCGCCCGCAGGGCCTCCGCCAGCGGCGGGTACTGCCCGGCCAACTGCCCCTGCCCCATCGGGCGCACCTCCAGCGTGGCCTTGGGCGTGTCCACCTGAACATCCTTGATATGGATGTGACCAAGGTAGCCGCCCTTGGCCACGTCATATCCATCGGGAAAACAGGTCTCATGGCACCAACAATTGTTGGCCGGGTCCCAGAGGATCTTCAGCACATCCTTGGCATCCAGATCGTCGATCAGCCGCCGCGCGGTCCAGTTGGAGTTGACCATGGTGCCATTACCGGTTTCCACCACCAGCGTCACGCCCGCCTGCCGTGCCAGATCGACCGCAGGCGCAATCAGCGGCAGCATCGCGTCCCATGCCCCATGCGCCACGTTCCATCGTTCCGCGCCATGCGAACCCCAGAGGATCTGTTCCTTCTTCGGCGTCATGATGCGCACCAGCGGGCTGCCCACCACATGCGCCATGTCGATCACCCGCTTCAGCGCGTCCATGTGCGACACGTGCAGCGCGTCGCCCGGCACGTTTTCCTTTGTCATACCCGCAAAGATATGCCGCGACAGGCAACAGACCGGATGCCCCCGGTCGCGCAAAAGCGCATCCATCTCGCGCACCTGCTGCGGAGAATGGTCACCCACCTCGGCGTCCCAGACAAACTGCAACTCGGCGTATTCGATGCCGAATTCATCCATCACGTCGACCGTGTGGGCCAGATCTCGGCTGATCCCGTCACAGATCACGCCCAGTTTCATTTCGCCTCCGCGCGGTGCAGTTCCGCCCCCACGATATCCTCGATCACGCGGGTGCAGATCCAGTTGTCGCCGTTCGGGTATTTCGTCCTCCCGGCGGTAAAGATCTGCATGGCTGCGGCGGCGGTGTGCAGCGGCACACCCAGTTCCTCGCCCAGATCCATCGAAATGGTCAGATCCTTGTGCATGGTGTTGATATGGCTGCCGGTGCCTTCGAACTGGCGGTCTATGATCTTTTCCAGCGCGTTATTGATCAGCCCGCAACCCCCGGAGGAGGTCGAAAAGACGTCATAGATCACTTGTCCCGGCACACCCGCCTTGGCGGCCAGCGCCGCGGCCTCAAAGGTGGCAGAGAACATCGACCCCAGCAAAGATTGAAGGCAGGCCTTGACCGTCTGCCCGTCACCGGGGCGCGTGCCGACCCGATGGATATTGGCGCTGACCGCCTGCATGACCGGCGCATATTCATCCAGCAATGCGTCGGGTGCGGCGGCCATCATGGTCAGCGTTCCGCCCTGCGCGCCGGGATAACCACCCGACACCGGACTGTCGATCAGACGGATGCCGCTGCCCTCCAGCGCCGCACCGATGTCGCGGGCCTCGGCGGGTTTGATCGTCGCGGTCAGGATCACGCAACCGCCTTGGGGCAGCGTGTCGCGCAATCCGCCTTTGCCAAGGATCACTTCGCGGGTTTCGGCGCCGGTCATCACCATGACATAGACCGCGTCGCTGGCCCGGCCGACCTCGCCCACGTTGTTCAGGGGCGTACCGCCGCGCTCCGCCAGCGCCGCGTTGCGCTCTGGAATCAGGTCATATCCGCTGGTCTGGAACCCGGCCTTGACCAGGTTCCTTGCAAGACCAGAGCCCATGTCGCCCATGCCGATGACGCCAACGCGCATGTCATTTCCTCCCCGTGTTTTTCAGTGTTCTGCCCAGATTAACGGCAGTACATCACGAGGCGAGAAAAAACTCAGGTCAGCGACAGCCCGCGCTTCAGCGCCACAAGGTCCAGATCCTGCCCGATGAAGCTTGCGCCCGCGTCGATCGCCCGCTGGCCAAAGGCCGCATCCATCGTCAGCAGCCCCGCAGGCTTGCCTGCCGCGCGGATGCGTTTGATGCCGTCACAGACCGCCTTTTGCACCTCTTCGTGCGACGGCTGCCCGGGATATCCCATCGAAGCCGCAAGATCGGCAGGTCCGATGAACAACCCGTCGATGCCGGGCACATCTGCGATCGCCTCGATCTCTGCCAGCGCCTCGACGGTTTCCACCTGCACGATCAGGCAGATCTCATCGCGCGCCTTGGTGGCGTAATCCTTGACCGCCCCGAAATTGGTGGCCCGCGTGGTGCCCGCGACGCCGCGAATGCCCGCCGGAGGATAGGCCACAGCCGCCGCCGCCTGCGCGGCTTCTTCGGCGTTCTGGACATAGGGGATCACAAGGGTTTGAACGCCGATATCCAGCAGGCGCTTGATCTCTGGCGCGTTCAGCGAGGCCGGACGCGACAAGGCCGACACCGGGTAGGCCGACACCGCCTGCAACATCGGCAGCACGCGGATCGGATCCATCGGCGAATGTTCACAGTCGAACAGCATCCAGTCATAACCGCAGCCCGCCATCATCTCGGCGGCCAGCGGATCCGTCATGCTGCACCAGATTCCGCGTTGCAGTTGGCCCTGCAGGATCGCAGCCTTAAAGGCATTCTTTTTCAATTCCATCGTGGTCCTCTCCGTTCTGGCGCGACCCTAGCCGCGACAGGTCACCACACGCAAACGACAATTCCGGCGCTGCCCTGTGCGGTTGCGGAGCAAGTGGCGCGGCCTCTCTGCCGCTGTTGGCGCTAAACCGGACGAAAAAACGCGCCTTTGGCCTTGCAGGACACCGGTCTGTGGCCACAATAAGGGTCAGGGACGCGCATCAGGCGCAAAAAGGGGGACAGGGCCGCAGCGTGACGGATCAGAGGTTCACATCCAGACAGCACCCGATCCGCAGGGCGTTCGGCCTCTTCCGCTTTTGCCCCTGCGGCCTCCGCGATCCGTGGACCGGCGCTCCGAGGCGCTGAACCCTCGACCCGGCAACCCCTTTGCAGCCGCGGCACATCCCGCCCGGCGCGCATACCACGTTGCATTCCTGTCCGGCTTCCCGGACAAATCATTACCATCCCGATCCAGCGGAGACGCCAATGACCACGCAGAGCAGTCTTCTCCCCATCATCGCGCTGCTACCCTTTCTCGGCGCGCTTGTTCCCGGCGTGATGATCCGGGCGGGGCGGACCGCCACCGCCACATTCACCGCCGTTCCCACCGTCCTCGCCCTTATCATGCTGGGCACGCTTGCCCCCGGCGTGATGAACGGCACCGTCTACACCTGGTCCATGCCCTGGCTGCCACAGATGGGGCTGGAGGTGGCCTTTTTCCTGGACGGGCTGGGCCTGATGTTCGCCTGCATGATCCTTGGCGTCGGTCTGCTGATCACGCTTTATGCGCGCTACTACCTGTCCGGTGAGGATCCGGTCGGCCAGTTCTACACCTACCTGCTGCTGTTTCAGGGCGCGATGCTGGGCATCGTGATTTCAGACAACATCCTGCTTTTGCTGGTGTTCTGGGAGCTGACCTCGCTCTCCTCCTTCCTGTTGATCGGCTACTGGAAACACCTGCCCGAGGGCCGTCAGGGCGCGCGGATGGCGCTGACCGTGACCGGTGCGGGAGGCCTTGCGATGATCGGGGGGATGCTGATCCTTGGCAATATCGCGGGCAGCTACAACCTGACGGATATTCTGGCGGCGGGCGACGCGATCAAGGCGTCCGAGTGGTATCTGCCCGCGCTGATCCTGATCCTGCTGGGTGCCTTTACCAAGTCGGCGCAGTTCCCCTTCCACTTCTGGCTGCCGCACGCCATGGCCGCGCCGACCCCGGTTTCGGCCTACCTGCACTCGGCCACCATGGTGAAGGCGGGCGTCTTCCTGATGGCCCGCATGTGGCCCGCGCTGGCGGGGACAGAGGCGTGGTTCTACATCGTCGCCACTGTAGGCCTGATCACCATGGTCATGGCCGCCGTCATCGCGCTGTTCAAGGATGACCTGAAGGGGCTGCTGGCCTTCTCCACGGTCTCGCACCTTGGCCTTTTGACCATGCTTCTGGGCTTTGGGACAGAGGCGGCGGCCATTGCCGCCGTGTTCCACATTCTCAACCACCTGACCTTCAAGGCGGCGCTCTTCATGACCGCCGGAATTATCGACCACGAGGCGCACACCCGCGACATCAAACGTCTGGGCGGCCTTACCGCCCTGATGCCGATCACCGCAACCATCGGCGTGATCGCGGCGCTGTCTATGGCCGGGATTCCGCTGTTCAACGGTTTCCTGTCCAAGGAAATGATGCTGGAGGAAGCAAGCCACACCTACTGGTGGGAAAACCCGTGGATCGTGCCCGCGCTGGCCACCCTGGGTGCGCTGTTCTCGGTCGCTTACAGCTTTCGCTTCATCTTTCACGTCTTCGGCGGGCCGGTGCGCGACGACTATCCGCACAAGCCGCACGATCCGCCCGCAGGCATGTGGCTGTCGCCCGCATTCCTGTGCATCTTCGTGGTCCTGATCGGCATAGCGCCCTTCCTGGCCGAGGATGTGGTGAACATGGCCGCCAGCGCTGTCACCGGCCACACCACCCATGCCCACCTGAAGATCTGGCACGGCGTCACTCCGGCGCTCTACATGTCCATCATCGCCATCGTGGGCGGCGCGTTCGTTCTGCTGCTGCACAAGCCGCTGGACCGGTTCTGGATCGCTTCGGGCCCCTTCTATGCCAAGTCCGCCTTCGACGCGGTGATCGCGGGATGTGTCCGCCTCAGCCGCGGCATTTCGGAGACGCTGCATGACGGTTCGCTCAGCCGTTACCTTGCCATCTTTGTCGCAGCGACCGTTGTGGTGGGCTATATCGCCTTTTCCGGCGCGGATATCGCCCCAGCCACGCGGGACCTGTTGCCGGTGCCGCTGGTGGTTGCGGTTGGCTGGGTTCTGATGCTGGGGGCCACGGCGCTGGTCGTGACCCAGCACCACCAACGCTACCGCGCGCTGGTGGTGATCGGCGTCATCGGCCTGATGGTTTCCGCCGGGTTTGTCTACATGTCCGCGCCCGATCTTGCGCTGACGCAAATCTCGGTCGAGACGGTGACGATCATGCTGCTGCTGCTGGCGCTGCATTTCATCCCGAAAACCACACCGGCCGAAAGCTCGAACGGACGCCGCGCGCTGGACGGCACCATCGCCATCGCCGCCGGACTGGGGGTGGGCGCACTGTCCTATGCCTTCATGACGCGCGACTTCTCGACGATCTCGGAATACCACCTTGCGAATTCCTACAAGGGCGGCGGCGGCACCAACGTCGTCAACGTGATCCTCGTGGATTTCCGGGGCTATGACACCTACGGCGAAATCATCGTTCTGGGCATCGCCGGCCTTGCCATTTTTGCGCTGATGGAATCGCTGCTGTCCGGTCCCGCCGGGGCGCGGCTGCGCAATTCCGGCTACAACTTCGACCGCTCGCATGACCGCCATCCGCTGATGATGGTTGTCGCCACCCGTGTGATGATGCCCATCGCGCTGATGGTCGGCATCTACATCTTCCTGCGCGGTCACAACCAGCCGGGTGGCGGCTTTGTCGCCGGTCTCATCTTCTCCATCGCGCTGCTGATGCAATACATGGCCTCCGGCTTTGCCTGGACCATGCGGCGCCAGCAGCTGGAGTATCACGCGATGATCGGCTGGGGCGTGGTGATCGCCGGGTTGACCGGCGCGGGCGCATGGCTGTCCGGCACCAACTTCCTCACCTCGGCCTTCGGCTATGTTCACATTCCCCCCATCGAGGAATTCGAACTGGCCACCGCCGCGCTGTTTGACCTTGGGGTTTTCCTCACCGTGCTGGGGGCCGTGATGCTGATGCTCTACAGCTTCAGCCGCATGGCGCGCCATGCCGGTGAAACCGTGAACCCCGAACCCATGGACTATGACCCTTCGCGCCCCGTGAAGATGGTCGAGAAAGGAAAGGCTTGAGATGGAATTCATCGTCGCAAGCTCCATTGGCGCGCTGACCGCGGGCGGGGTCTACCTGCTGTTGCGTCTGCGCGCCTTCCCGGTCGTGCTTGGGCTGGCTCTGCTGTCCTATGCCGTGAACATCTTTCTGTTCTCGACCGGGCGGCTGACCATCGGCGCGCCGCCGATCCTGAACAAATATGCCGATGTGCCCTATACGGATCCGCTGCCTCAGGCGCTGGTCCTGACGGCCATCGTGATTTCCTTTGGCATGACCGCCGTTCTGGTCATGTTCGCGCTGGGGGCCTACCTGGAAGCCGGGCATGACAGGATCGACATGACCGAAGACGCTGAAAAGGATGACGCGGCATGAGTCACTGGATCATCGCTCCTGTCGTTCTGCCCGCCATGATGGCGCCGCTGATCGGCTACATCATGCGCCACGACATCACGCTGGCGCGGGTGGCCTCTGCCGCCTCGACCGTCGCGCTGTTCCTGATCGCGCTGGGCCTTGCGGTCTGGGCGGCGGACGGCGGCACCCACGTCTACCGCCTTGGCGACTGGCCTGCGCCCTTTGGCATCGTTCTGGTTCTGGACCGTCTGTCGGCCATGATGGTCCTTCTGACCACGGCGCTGGCGCTGATCGTGCTCTGGCATGCCATCGCCACCGGGTGGGACGCCAAGGGACGCCATTTCCATGCGCTCTACCAGTTTCAGCTGATGGGCATCTGTGGCGCCTTCCTGACCGGCGACGCCTTCAACCTGTTCGTCTTCTTCGAGGTCCTGCTGATCGCCTCCTATGGCCTGATGGTCCACGGAGGCGGTAAGGTTCGGTTGCAGGCGGGCCTGCAATACGTCGTTATGAACCTTGGCGGGTCGACGCTATTCCTGTTTGCGCTTGGCACGATGTATGCCGCGACCGGCACGCTGAACATGGCGGATCTGGCGGTCAAGGTGCCGCTGATTCCGCAAGAGGACGCCGCGATGGTGCGCCTTGCCGCGGTTCTGTTGCTGGTGGTCTTCATGATCAAGGCGGCGATGTTCCCGGTGCAGTTCTGGCTGCCCGGCACCTATGCCAACGCCCCCGCCCCCGTGGCGGCGCTGTTCGCGATCATGACCAAGGTCGGCGCCTATGCCATCATCCGGCTTCACACGGTTTCCTTTGGCCCCAGTGCCCCCGCGATCGAGGGGATGCTGGACCGCTGGCTGTTCCCGGCGGCGATGGTAACGCTGGTGCTGGGGGCGCTTGGCGTGCTGGCCGCGCGGCGGCTGATGCCCCTGCTGTCCTTTGCCGTGATCGGGTCGATGGGCACGCTGATGCTGGCCGTGGCTGCATCCGACCCCTATGCAACCGAAACCGCGCTCTATTACCTCGTGCACTCCACCTTCTCGGCAGCGGCGCTGTTCCTGCTGGCGGATCTGGTCATCACCCGGCGCGGCAACGACAGGCTGAACGTACAGCCGCCGCTGGCACAGAACGGCCTGTTCGCGGCGCTGTTCTTTGCCGCCGCCATCGCCATGGCCGGGATGCCGCCGCTGTCCGGCTTCCTAGGCAAGTTGCTGATCCTTGATGCACTACGCGACCCCGATCTGATGACATGGGCGTGGAGCGGGATCCTGATCACCTCGCTGATCACCATCGTGGGTTTTGCCCGCGCGGGCAGCATGCTGTTCTGGAAATCCACCTCCGTCGCCACGCCGGACGGCATGGGCCCCATCGACGCAGATCCCCTGCCTGACCCGGCGCGCGGTACCGAACTGGCGCCTGTCATGGCACTGATCGCGCTGCTGGCCCTGCTGGCGGCGCTGGCCGGGCCAGCCACCGGATATATGCGGGCAGCGGCAGAGCAACTGTACCAACCCCAAGGTTACATCGACAGCGTTCTGGCCCCGGTCGAAAAGCCGGAGCCGAAGGATCCCCAGAAGGCAGACAGCCATGACGCCAAGCCTGACGCCGATCCCCACGCGGAAGAGGAGCACTGAGCCATGTTCAAACGCATCTTCCCGCATCCGCTGCTCAGCCTCGCCCTCCTGATCGTCTGGCTGATGCTGGTGAACAAGGTCACGCCGGGCAACGTTCTTCTGGGCGCCTTCCTCGGCATCATCGTCCCAAAGATCACCGCGCCCTATTGGCCCGGACGACCGCAGCTAAAACGGCCCCTTCTGGCGATCCCCTATTTCTTCATTGTCCTCTGGGACATTGTCGTCGCCAGCATTCAGGTCGCCGCCATCGTGCTGTTCAAGCCGCGCAAGGACATCCACTCCAAGTGGATCGTCGTTCCGCTGGAACTGACCTCGGCAGAGGCCATCACCCTTCTGGCCGGGACGATCACCATGACGCCCGGCACCGTCACGGCGCTGGTCGCCGCCGACGGGACCAACCTGCTGGTGCATTGCCTGCACACCGATGACCCCGACGGGGTCCGCGACGACATCAAGTCCCGCTACGAGGCCCGCCTCATGGAGATTTTCGGATGATCACCTACGCGCTCTACTTTGCCTTCACCTGCTTCGGGCTGGGCCTGCTGTTCAACCTCTGGCGCATCATCAACGGCCCCGGTCAGGCGGACCGCGTGCTGGCACTGGATACCATGGTCATCAACGTGATCGCGCTCTTGGTGCTTTACGGCATCTTCCTTGGCACCGCCGTCTATTTCGAGGCCGCGATGCTGGTCGCCATGGTGGGTTTCGTTTCGACCGTCGCCTACTGCCGCTTCCTGCTGCGCGGCGACATCATCGAATAAGGGAGAAGACCATGATCGTTGAAATCCTCGTCTCTGCCTTTCTGGTCATCAGCGGCATCTTCGGCCTTGTCGGCTCTTTGGGGCTGCTGAAACTGACCGACACCCTGCAACGCCTGCACGCGCCCACCAAGGCGACGACGCTGGGTGTCGGCGGCGTGTTGATCGCCTCGATGCTGTATATGCTGCTGGTCAAGGATCACCTCTCGTTCCACGAGTTGATGATCACGCTGTTCCTGTTCCTGACTGCGCCGATCTCGACCCTGTTCATCGCCCACACGCATATCCTGACCCGGATGCGCAAATCGGACCTGCCCGAAACCGGCGGCGAACATGGCTGGACCATCTACGAGGATCCGCCGGAACAACTGGCAGAGCCCACCGAAGACACGGCGTAACCCAATCATAAAAAACCGCCCGCCAGGTTCCCCCGGCGGGCGGTTTTCTTTTACGTTCTCAGCTGATTAGCCGATGATCGCGTTCAGCGTGGCCGAGGGACGCATCACTGCCGCGGTCTTTGCCGGGTCGGTGTGATAGTATCCGCCCAGATCCGCCGCAGAACCCTGCGCCGCTGCCAGTTCGGAGACAATCGCCGCCTCGCCATCGGCCAGAGCCTTGGCAACGGGGGCGAAATGTGCGGCCATCTCGGCGTCGTCGGACTGCGCGGCCAGCGCCTCTGCCCAGTAACGCGCAAACCAGTAGTGGCTGTCACGGTTGTCCGGCTCACCGACCTTGCGCGACGGCGAACGGTCATTGTCGAGAATGCCCTGCGTGGCAACCTCGACCGCGTCGCCCAGAACACGCGCCTTGGCGTTGCCCTTCTGGTCAGCGAGGAACTTGAACGATTCCCCCAGCGCACAGAACTCACCCAGGCTGTCCCAGCGCAGGTGGTTTTCTGCCTGCAACTGCTGAACGTGCTTGGGAGCGGAACCGCCCGCGCCGGTCTCAAAGAGGCCGCCACCGTTCATCAGCTTGACGATGGACAGCATCTTTGCGCTCGTCGCCAGTTCAAGGATCGGGAACAGGTCGGTCAGGTAGTCACGCAGCACGTTGCCGGTGATGGCGATTGTGTTCTCACCCTTGGTGATGGTTTCCAGCGACGCGCGGGTAGCCTCACGCGGGGCCATGATCTCGAACATGTCGGCCACGCCTTTGGCCTCCAGGATCGGCTTGACCATCGAGATCAGCTGCGCATCGTGCGCCCGGGTTTCGTCCAGCCAGAAGATCGCGCGATAACCGGTGGCCTTCTGACGGTCGATGGCCAGGTTCACCCAGTCTTCGATCGGCGCCTTGCGGGCCGAGGCAGAGCGCCAGATGTCTCCGGCCTCAACCGCGTGCGAATGCAGCACAGTGCCATCGTCGAGGATCATCTTGACGGTGCCGTTTGCCGGGATCTCGAAGGTGGTCGGGTGGGACCCGTATTCCTCGGCCTTCTGCGCCATCAGGCCAAGGTTCTGAACGGTGCCGGCGGTGGCCGGGTTCAGTTTTCCGTTGGTTTTGAAGAACTCGATCGCCTCGTCGTAGACCGGCGCATAGCAGTTGTCGGGAATGACACAGGTGGTGTCATGCTCCTTGCCATCCGGGCCCCAGCCCTTACCGCCTGCGCGGATCAGAGCGGGCATGGACGCGTCGATGATGACGTCCGAAGGCACATGCAGGTTGGTGATGCCACGATCCGAATCGACCATATACATCGGCGGACGCTGTGCGGTGACCTCTTCGATCGCGGCAACGATGTCCGGTTCACCCTTCACCTTTTCCAGCAGGGTGCCAAGGCCAGCGTTGCCGGACACGCCCAGCTCGGCCAGCTTGTCGCCGTACTTTTCGAACACCGGCGCCAGCCATGCCTTGACCGCGTGGCCAAAGATGATCGGGTCGGACACCTTCATCATGGTGGCCTTCATGTGCAGCGAGAAAAGCGTACCGTCGGCCTTCACCTTCTCGATTTCCTCGGCAAGGAACTGATCCAGAACCTTGGCCGACATGAAAGTCGCGTCGACGACAGTGCCCGCCGGGTAGGACACGCCCTCTTTCAGGACGGTTTCGCCATCGGCGGTTTCCAGAACGATCTTGGCTGTGGCCGCTTTGTCCAGCGTGGCCGAAACCTCGTTGGCAAAGAAGTCATAGCCCGGCATCGACGCCACACGCGTCTTGCTGTCAGCGGTCCACTCACCCATGCGGTGCGGGTTGTTCTGGGCGAATTTCTTGACGGCGGCGGCGGCACGGCGGTCAGAGTTGCCCTCGCGCAGCACCGGGTTCACGGCAGAGCCCTTGAGCGTATCGTACTTGGCGCGAACGGCCTTTTCCTCATCGGTCTTCGGCTCTTCGGGGTAGTCCGGTAGCGCGTAGCCCTGGCTTTGCAGTTCCTTCACCGCGGCGACCAGCTGCGGGACCGAGGCCGAAATGTTCGGCAGCTTGATCACGTTCGCCTCGGGTGTCTTCACCAGCTCACCCAGCGCGGCAAGATCGTCCGACTGGCGCTGCTCTTCGGTCAGGGCCTCGGGGAAGGTGGAAATGATGCGGCCCGCAAGGCTGATGTCCTTGGTCCCGACGCTGACACCGGCGGCGGCGGCGAACTTCTGGATGATCGGCAACAGCGAAGCCGAGGCCAGCTCGGGCGCTTCGTCAACCGTGGTATAAATGATGTCGGGCGTGGAATCGGTCATATGTCCGGCCTTTCTGAACATGGATGGCGGGTTTGGCCCGTGCATAGGACAAACGGGGCGGCGCGTCTACTGTATGCCGATGTATACAGTGTCGCATTTGGCGGATTTCCGTCACCGGTCAAAAGGGGCGGCGCGGTGCAGCCGCCTCGTCGGACAAATCGACGAGAACAAGTCCGTGCGCCAGCCACACTAAGACCTGCGAACGGACTGCTTGTATGCCAAGCCGCCGCCCATGCTGCGAACAGCAAAAGAGGTTCTATGTTGGAGAGAAGTGGTGCGGTGAAGGGACTGGCATTTAGTAGATAAGCTCTTGAATTAATTCATATAGTTATACGGCAATGTTTCGCTTACCCCCAGATATACCCCCAAATCCGTCCGTCAGTGGCGATATAGCGCCTCTTGGACCCTCAGGAACGCTGCTCGGATGACTCCCAAATCACCGATCTTGCTCTTGGCCTCAGATACCCCGCCGAACCGCGCCGTCAGATATTCGCCGAGCTTGTCCATCTGGAGTTCTTCGAACCCCCGCTCTTCATAGGCTGACAAGACACTTGCCAGCAACTCTCGCAGATCACCGTTCTCTTGGCCATCAACATCCGGCTTTGCAGCTTCTACACGCTCTTCACGCGTTTTCTGTTCCGCTTGATACAGGATGTAAGCCAAAACGTCGAAGAGGTCGCTGTTCTCGGCGCTGGCCATGCGCCTGATCTCTTTCAGCTTCTCGGCGTCATAACCTCGATCAGAAAGCTGCTGGACCAAGGCAACCCGCGTCTTGGGGTTGCTCCACTTCTGGCGCAACTCGTCCTCGTCTTTGATCAGCCCGGAAAGATCTCCGAATAGCTGTTCAAGGAACTGTTGCGCCGTCATGGGCCGTCCGTCTGCGCTCCAATATGTCGTAGTTGCCAGATATCGAATGTCGCGCACCGACCCATCTGAAAGGCTGATCCTGATCTTGGCGGGCCTCTCGTCGTCTTCTGGCGCGTCGTCAGGCTTTGGGGAAGGATCGTCAGTATCGCTTGGCCCGGACGGCGGGCGCGGGGTTGGTGGTTCTGGATCGTCAGGCTCGCCATCCCACTCGGGATCTTGAAAGTTCAGATGTGCTTTCACGAAGTCCCAGATGGTGAAGTAATCCTTCCCCTGATAAGTCCGCGTTCCACGCCCGATGATCTGCTTGAACTCGATCATCGACTTCACGGGCCGCATCAGAACGATGTTGCGAATGTTCCGGGCATCTACGCCAGTTGAGAGCTTCTGAGAGGTGGTCAGGATCGTGGGAATGGTCTTTTTGTTGTCTTGAAACGTCCGCAACCACGCCTCGCCGACCGCGCCATCCTCTGCCGTGACCCGGTGGCAATAATCCGGGTGGTTGCTCACCTTCACCTGGTTGATCAGATCGCGCACCAGCGCCGCGTGGTCCTGCGTCGCACAGAACACCAACGTCTTTTCGCGCTGGTCGATCTGGCTCATGAACTCCTGAACTCGGCTCAACTCGCGTTCTTTGATGATCACCCGGGTATTGAAGTCGTTCTCAGAGAATTCTTCACCCTCTTCGACCTCGCCTTCGATCAACTCGTCGGAGCCATCCCAGACGTATTCGTCAATCGTGCTGGCCATCTGGCGCACCTTGAAGGGCGTCAGGAAACCGTCCTCGATCCCGTCGCGCAGGGCGTAGGTATAAACCGGCTCGCCGAAATAGGCGTAGGTATCCGCGTTGTGCTTGCGTTTGGGCGTGGCGGTCAGGCCAAGCTGATAGGCCGGTTCGAAATACTCCAGCACCTGCCGCCATTCGCTTTCGTCCTTCGCCCCGCCCCGGTGGCATTCGTCGATCACGATGAAGTCGAAAAACCCCGGGTCGTATTGCTTGTAGACCGGTTCACCTTCGCCGGTCATGAAGGTCTGGAAGATGGTGAAGAACAGGCTCGCGTTCTTCGGCACCGCGCCCTTGTTCTTGCGGATCGTCGCCGGGTCGATCCGCGTCACCGCATCGCTGGGGAAGGCGGAAAACGAGTTGAAGGCCTGATCGGCGAGGATGTTGCGGTCGGCAAGGAACAGGATGCGCGGGCGGCGCGCGGGTTCGCCGGACAGGTTCCATTTCGAGTGGAACAGCTTCCACGCGGTCTGAAAGGCGATAGCGGTCTTGCCCGTACCGGTGGCAAGCGTCAGCAGGATGCGGCGGTCGCCCTTGGCGATGGCCTCCAGCGCGGCGTTGATGGCGTTGTGCTGGTAGTAGCGCAGTTCCCACTTGCCGCCGCCGTCCTCGAAGGGCACCGCGCCGAAACGGTCGCGCCAGAGGTTCGCCGCGCCAAAGGTCATGTTCCATAGCTGGTCCGGCGTAGGGAAAGGCGGGGCGGTATCGCCCTCCTTGCCCTTCATGTCGATGTGATACCAGCCGATCCCGTTGGTGGCCCAGGCAAACCGACAGCCCAGCCGGGTGGCGTAATCCTTGGCCTGCCCAACCCCGTCGCGGTGGGATTTGCCCGCGCGCTTGGCCTCGATCACGCCGAGCTTCTGGCCCTTGTAGGTCAGAACGTAATCGGCAGAGAGGCCCCGGCCCCGCGTGCCGCCGGACTGTATGCGCCCGGGACAGATCACTTCACGACGCACCTTGGAGCCGTTCTGGCCCCAGCCCGACGCCGCAAGGACGGGGTCTACGCGCTCGGCTCGGGTATCGGCTTCGGTTTCGTCGTGAATGCTCATCAGGTTTACTCGGATCAGTTATTGTCTGTCCGCTTCGTCGGGACGATAGTCATATCGAGCTTCATTGCCGCCGACCTCGACAGGTTGTTCATTCCTAGGGTCAGGATTCATAACCAGTAGATGACGAGGGCGGCGAGGGCGATGGCCGAAAAGAAGACCTTCGGGCACCGGTCATATCGGGTGGCCACACGCCTCCAGTCCTTGAGTCTTCCGAACATGAT
>NZ_JBQQXJ010000017.1:0-109480 GCF_052266595.1 Antarctobacter jejuensis
GCGCGCGCCCGTCTTTGAGACCGTGATCCGTGCGGCCATGGGCGGCTGCCAAGGCACTGGAAGTTCGGCGAGACGCATTTCCGCCTTTTCCCATGCCGTCCGACAGGGAGGTTTCTGAGTGACCCGAGCCTCGCGGAGCACAGTGGCGAAATGTGCACATCGCTCGGCGCCCCAGGTTTCTGACGCTATCCTCTGCAGATAGGCAAATTCCATAAAGGCGCTCGAACCGACTTCGCAGCGCCGACGTTCCAGGTGGTTCTCAAGTTCGATGCAGCTCGGCGGCTGATCCGTCGGTCCCGCATTGCGGATGGTGTTCAGAAAAGTGAGGTGGTCGTTCATGTTTCTCGGATTCCTTGACGTGCTCGGCGGTTTCACGCGGCAGAGCGACGATCCAGATGCGCCAGCCATTCGTTCGAGATCAGGGACTCATCGAGCTCGGCGTAGTGATCGATGGTCGTCTGAAGGCGCTTGTGGCCCAGCAGGCGCTGGACCTTGGGCAGGTGATCGAGGCTGTCTTTCAGCCAGATCCAGCCCACAAGATGCCGGTAGAGGTGCGGATTGATGCGGACCCCGGCTTTCTGGTGAAGGCGCCTGGTTACCCGCTTGAGTAGACCGGCGTAATGTCCGTCAGCGTTGGTTTCTCCCTGGCTCGGAAAGAGATAGGGGTTCTCTTTCTGAGACGCCGTCAAAATCCTTGGCCGCACGGTTTCGAGGTATGTCCTGAGGAGCTTGCTCGTGGCCTGACCCAGCTGGATCGTCAGATCCGCATCCCCTGCGTTCCGCATTTTCACCTGCACAGCCGGGACAACGATACGGGCCCGTCCGTCCTGCCAGGTCACCCAGTCCAGCCTCGCCTTCACGA
The DNA here is from genome assembly GCF_052266595.1 of Antarctobacter jejuensis. NCBI lineage: Bacteria > Pseudomonadati > Pseudomonadota > Alphaproteobacteria > Rhodobacterales > Roseobacteraceae > Antarctobacter > Antarctobacter jejuensis. The sequence continues at coordinate 863 of NZ_JBQQXJ010000017.1, forward strand.
CGTTGTCGCTCCGAGGAGCGCGTGCGAGCAGGATGTCATGCGCCAGGGCGGCCATGACGTCGCGACCGAGTTCCGCGTCGAGCACCTCGGCCGCCTCTGGAAGCCCCCCATCCGACTTGCGCGCAGCTTTGCGCTTTCGCTGGATCGAAGCGTTTATGTCGCGCAGCAGCACTGCACTGAGATCGATGGTCTGCTGAATCCGGGTTTCGTTGAATTGGCGCAGCTTGGACATGTTCCTGGGCGCAATACCTCGGCTGTTCACTCGATAAAGCGTGATCGTGTCATCGATCTCCCGCAGATCCTCCGGCGGGCGGCAGAGGTAATCCCGGGCGATCTTGCGCGCCGTCTTGAGCACGCTTGTCACGTAGTCGCTTGAGAAATCGCCTTGGTTGATTTCCGACAGGGTCTCCGCCGCAACGTCGAGGAATTCCGGATCGGTGAGTTCTGCGATGGTCTCGGGCACAACTTCTGCCGACGAGACGATGGCCTTTGCCAGTGAGACGATGTAGCCGCGGCGGATGGCGAGGGTCTTCTCGTTCCAGGTATGCTTGCCGACGAGAAAGCCAGCTTGGCGCAGCAATTCGGACCGGCTCGGAGCATCCTGCCGGCTTGTCCGGCCGGCGCGCTCGCATTTTTCCCGGCGCTTGGCGCGCAGCTTTGCCTTCTTGTCGCTGACGGTGTCCGCGGTTTCGTTGCGGTCCAGTTGCGCGATGAACTCGGTTCGCGACAGTCCGTCACGCGAAGCCTTTCCCTGCGCCCAGGGTGCCACACGCGTATCAAATTCATCCAATAGCGGCGCGATCAACTCTGGCGCAACCCGGAACTTGTCCCGCCCATCGTCGAAAGGATGAGATGCCGCAACGAACCCGAAACGGGTAAAGTCCGGCTCGGAGGCCAGCCGGGCGAGCAGTGTCGCAATCTCGCGGACGTGTTTTTCACAGCCAGCGGCACTTTTGGCCGAGGCCGCGACCCGGTGGTTGTAATAGGCAGCCAGGGTGCCCTGGGTGATATCTGCCGGCGCTATGCCCTGATCGTGGAGGAACAGAAGAAACGCGCCGCTGGCGTATTTTGCCGAACGCGGGAGAACGCTTGTCCGGATGGCGTCATGGACTTCCTTGTATCGTCCAGCGATGTCATCGATGCGCCGCTTTCGTTGGCGTGGTTGGCTCGAACCGACCGCCTTCACGAGCATGGAACGGTATGTCGCGTAGCTACCCGCTGCGAGGCCGAAGCGCGCCGGTTCATTGCGATCGAAGAAGTCGATCACATCTTGCTTGCACACTGGGCGCAGCTCCGGGGCCCATCCGGCGTTGCGGCACAACCATCGTAGCCGGGAGGCGAGAGCCCCCTCCCCTCTTTCCTGGGCAGTCTTGATCATCTCCGCAAAGGTGACACGGGAACCCGGCTGGGCCGCAAAGAGATCGTGCCCGGTGGCGGTTGACAGGGCAACCAGGGTCGCGTGGCGCGGCTTGAGGCCCGGAATGTTCAGAATGTCGCTGACGGCCTTCGGATTCAGTCCCGCACGCAGCGACAGCGCGCGCATGCTTTCGCCGCTGGTTTCAAGGTAGTCGCGCAACATCTGATCGAGTGTCATGGGGTTTCCTTCTCAGGCTCATGTGGGTTTTCGAGTTCGAGGTCCGGCCTTCCAGGGTCAGGCCGGACCCGAAGCTCGAAGACCGCGAGCCACTCATCCTTGATCGTCCAGGATTTCCCGAGCTTTGCGGCCTGAAGCTTCACGGGCCCGTGCGGGGTTGGGCAGCCGTGGTTGATCCAGTCGCGGATCGTATGTGGATCGCGTTTGAAGATCTCGGCCACTTCATTTGCTGTGTAATAGACGGGCTTGCGCATGATTTTCCTCCCTCGGGTTACGGAGGAATTGGGGTCAAATCGGCATTCCCGGAAATCTCGGGCACAAAATAACTGGAGATGTTGGAAAAATCGCGCCAACGCTGCCCACTGTTGGAGAGGAAAAGTGTCACTCCGGTAAGAGATACTTATTACCGGGTTGCCCCCTTTTTTCCGAATCCAACCAAATCTTTCTCTAAATGCCGGGTCGATCGCACGTCCGTTCCGAACGGAAAAGGAACGGCGATATGACACAATGGACACGAGAAGAACCGGCGCGCGACGGCATGGGACGGTTCTGCAACGCGGGCGCTTACAGGATTTCCCCGGCGTGCCAGCCGACCGTATTCATCCCGGCATCCGACGCGCGAAAAATGCTGTGGTCCGCCCTCGAACAGGCTGATCAGGTATTGCATGAGTCTGAAGGGCAAGGCGTGCCCAGCGTAGTCATCCGCGCGAGTCCCGGGGCCGGCAAGAGCACGCTGCAACGTGAATTCATGGCGGCGCGAGAGGCAGAAGGCCTTGGCGCACGGATTGCATTTCACGTCCCGACACTCGCCCTCGCCGAAGATGCCGCGCGGGAAGCGGCGGACCTCGGCCTTGCCGCACAGGCGATCCGGGGAAGGTCGGCGATCAGGCCGGATGGGTCAGGTCCGATGTGTGAAAAGGCCGACCTGGTCGAGCAGGCAAACCGCATCGGCCTTTCGGCACGGGAACATTTTTGCGAAAGCAAGACGGAGGACGGTGCCGTCAAACGCTGCCCCCACTTCGAGGGATGCGCCTATCTCCGCCAATTCAATGAAGAAGCTTCGTGCCACTTCCTCGCGACCGCATACTTCAACTTGCCGAAACTGCCGGGAATGGATCCCAACCTGAGGATCGTCGACGAGACATTCTGGCAAAACTTTCTGTTGATAAGGAACATCGATCCCATCGCCTTCAAGTCACCGCGGACAACATCGGATCCGACGGGTCACAACGATCTCCTCGTTGCCGCCGCGGATGTTGTCGGATCGCTCGTTAGGCATCAATCTCCGCTGAAACTGCCATATGAAGCAAAGGATTACGCGGCGTTTGCCGAGCTCGAACGGAAGGGGCAGGCCCCCGTCTCTGACATTCGGCCTGATGATGGTCTGGAATCGCAAAAAGCGAAGCTGGACAAGGCTGTTCTGCTGCACCGAAACGCCTCCCATTTCGCGGCTGTTTGGGAGGTGTTGCGCGAAGCAAAGGAGAAGAAGCTTACCTCGACCGAACGGCTACGCTTGTTCATCCAGGATCAGAAGGAAGTCCTCCGCGTGGCTTCCAGAAGGCCTTTGCGCCATGAGGAGCCCCTGCTGATCCTTGATGCGGATGCGGACCCGGAGATCCTGAATGCGCTCGGCTGCGATGTTCAGCAGGAACACCATCTGACGCTGCGGCCCAACGCCCATGTCGTGCAGGTCCATGATCGCCGGATGTCGATCACATCCCTGCTCGACAGCCAGAAAAATCGCGAGGAATGCCGGAGGCTGATCGCGAAGGAGGTGCTCCGGGACCGGCTTTCCGGGAACACGGGCGTCCTCGTCGGAGCGGCGCGATCCGTCGTTCAGAAGATCTTCGAAGACGCCGGTTACGATTTCAACGCGATGAGCCAGGACGAAGCGTCCCGGATCATGCTGACGACAAAGCTGCATGGCGCGCATTGGCTGTGGTTCGGCGGGCGGGCCTTGGGATCCAACCGCTACAAGAACTGTTCATCTGTCATTGTCTTGGGGCGTCAGGAACTGCCCATTTGGGCGCTCGAAGACCAGGGCCGCGCGCTCTGGGGCGATACTCACGGGGAACCGTTGCACCTCGTCGAGCCCGACCTGAGCGGTGCGCAACAGCTGCCTCTGACTGAGATCCCTTACGAAATGGCGGACGGGACCGGGATGGCCGTCCAAGTGCCTTGCCATCCCGATCCCCGGATCCGTCGGTTGCAGATGCAGTCGCGTGAGTTCGCCACGCGGCAGCTGGTTGAACGTCTGCGATTGGCGCACGCAGTCGAACGCAAGCGTGTCATCCTGGCATGCAATATCCCGATCCCGGGCCTTCCGGTGAATGAACTTGTCTCGTGGAACGCTCTGATCGGGTGTCGCATTGACGCCGCCATCGCCATCTCGCTGACCGAAAGGGCCGAGGTCACCTTCGATCGGAAAGGCATCGCAAAAGGAGCGCCAACTGTCTTTCCCTCTGCGGAGGCCGTCTCGGCCTATCTCAAGAGAAACAAGGCGTGTGCAGGACGGGTCAAGATGCTCAAGAACCTCGCGAAACCCCTTGGCGGCACTTTGAGAATCGATAACTGCTCGCCCAGTCCAAGACAAGCAGACGCTGCCCGGGCCGTACAGGCGCTGTTGTTCGCAGAGGCGTGATGGCCTTGCCGGGGTTTGGTGGAGATATGAGTCGGACCGTCTTACGCAGACGGCCCATTAGCGGATCTTCAGTCGCCACCCTTGCCTCCGCGGTGCGGCCTGTAGTTTCGGACATTCGCTGCGGATGCTAAATCGCGTGGCTTCGAAAAAGCCGTCTTTTTCTGCCAGAGCAACTTGCGAATCCGAAATAATTGTAAGCAGACCGAGTGGATGCCCTGAAAAGAAAAAAGGCGGCACTTATTGCTCTCAGCGCGTGTCTACATTAGCTGCGCGCCTGAAGCACCCGATGGCTGCAAAGACCAAACGGTCAAGCCTCAGCGACCTAAAGACGGCCTCAAGCATCCGGATTGGTATCGTTTGGCCATGTCCGCGAGCGGGATGGCCGAGATCTTTGACGCCATTCCGGCGCAGACGAACCGTTCAAACCGGTCAAGACAGACCGCCGCCGTGGCTTCCACGTCCGGCGCCAGATACTTGCGAGGATCGAACTGACCCTTGTCCTCTGCCGGCACCTTGCGGATCGCGCCTGTCAGGGCCATGCGCAGGTCGGTGTCGATGTTCACCTTGCGCACCCCGTGCCTGATGCCCAGTTCGATCTCTTTCAGGGGCACGCTCCAAGTTGGCTCGATTTCACCGCCATACTGGTTGATGATATCCTGCAGCTCCTGCGGAACGGAGGATGAGCCGTGCATCACCAAGTGCGTGTCCGGCAGTTTTGCATGGATCTTCTTGGGCGCGTCCATGGCAAGGATATCGCCATACGGTTTGCGGTGAATTGCCGTGGGCTTCGTGCATGCAGATCGGCGGATGCGGGTACATCTCTATCGCCGCGCGCCAGTGACCGTAAGTGCCTTGGATGACGCGCCGATCAGGCGCCGTGGTGGTATCGGTCGAGCACAGCGACTTCTTCCCGCGAACCCAGGATCACGGGCACACGTTGATGGTGCGACGTGGGCTGCAGGTCCAGAATGCGGTCCGAACCGGTTGTTGCCGCGCCGCCGGCCTGTTCGACGATCAGTGCCATCGGATTGGCCTCGTACATCAGCCGCAGCTTGCCGCCGGCATCGGCGTTTCCGGCGTCTCGTGGATAGAGGAAGACCCCGCCGCGGGTCAGGATCCGGTGCACTTCGGCCACCATCGATGCCGTCCAGCGCATGTTGAAGGTCTTGCCACGCGGGCCTTCCTGTCCCCGGATGCATTCGTCGAAATAGCGTTTCACCGGTGTCTCCCAGAGCGTGTAGCGAGAGGCGTTGATGGCGAATTCACTTGTGGATTCGGGGATCACCATGTCGGGAAAAGTCAGGCGGAATTCGCCGGTGCCCTGCTGGTGGGTGAAGCCGTTGACGCCGTTGCCGGTGGTCACGACCAGCGCGGTCGAAGGGCCGTAGACCGAATATCCGGCGCTGATCTGTTCGGATCCCGCGCGCAGCACCGATCGGTCGTCGGTGGCGTCGATCGCGGTCGGTAGCTGCGATATTGAGAAGATCGATCCGACTGACAGATTGACGTCAAGGTTCGACGAGCCGTCCAGCGGATCGAAATAGACGAGGTAGTCGCCGGCCTGCGGCTTGTCCTTCAGCCAGTAGACCTCGTCGACCTCTTCGGACACCAGCGCCGCGACCCGGTTGCAGTTCGAACAATGCCGGACGAAGATCTCGTTTGCGATCACGTCGAGTTGTTTCTGGGTCTCGCCCTGCACGTTTGTCGCATCGGTGGCACCAAGCCGGCCGGCAAAGGCGCCGCCGCGGATCTGGTGCGATATGATGCGGCAGGAGGTCGCGATATCCTCCAACAGGAAGATCAGGTCCTTGTCCAACTTGTGCTGGCTGCGTTCCGACAGCAGGAATTCGCGGAAGGTGATCTGTTGGGCGCTCATGGCAGGTATCCTGTTTCGGAGGTGTGTGCGGGCTACCGATTATCTGATGCCCAGTTGTTCAGCCAGCCCAGTGTGTTTTCGGTGTTTCCGGCGGGTTTGTATTCGGCGCCGAGCGGGGCGGTGTAGCCAAGGTCGGATATGACCCGGAAAACATGGTCGTAGTTGATCTCACCGTGATCGGGGGCGCCGCGATCCGGCACCGAGGCGAACTGGATGTGTCCGATCTTGGGCAGGAGCGCCTCGATCCTGTGAGTCAGATCGCCCTCCATCAGTTGCACATGGTAGCAGTCGAACATCAGCTTCAGATTGGGCGCGCCAACCGCCTCGATGATCGCAAGCGCCTGGTCGGTCGTCGTCAGGAAATAGCCCGGCGCGTCGTATTTGTTCAGCGGTTCGACCAGGATCGTGATGCCGTGGGGGGCAGCCTGGTCGCACGCGTATTGCAGATTCGCGACAAAGGTGCGCCGGGCCGCGTCCCCCGCGGCAAACCCCGCCATGACATGGATGTTCGGCGTGCCGATGGCGGTGGCATAGGCGATGGCCTCGTCGATGGCCTCCCGCGCCTCGGCCTCGCGTCCGGGGATGGCCGACAGCCCATTGTCACCGGCGCCGACATCGCCGCGCCGGGTGTTGAGGCCCAGCATCTGCAGGCCGGTCTCATCCAGGGCGGCCTTCACCTCGTCGGCGGGGATGACATAAGGCCAGTGGCATTCCACGGCGTCGAAGTCGGCCGCCTTGGCGGCGCGGATGGCTTCGGGCAACGGTCGATCGTTCCACAGGAACCCCAGGTTGGCGGAAAATTTCATGCGTCCCACTCCACGTCGAATTTGGTGACCAGCGCCTGCACCTGATGCTCGGTCAGACCGCGCGGCTGCATGCCACGGGTCATCATCGCCAGTCTGGCGGTGTCTTCCAGCTCTTCGATGGCGTTGCAGGCGGCTTCGATATCCTTGCCGGCCACGACGGGGCCGTGGTTGGCCAGCATCACCGCCGTGCGTTTGCCCGCCAGACCGCGCACCGCCTCGCCCATCGCCGGATCGCCGGGCAGGAAGAACGGCAGGAGCTTGACGCGGCCCAGCTTCATGATGCCGTAAGGCGTAAGCGGCGGCAGGAAGTTGTCCTCGTCCACGTCCGGCATCATCGACAGGGCAACGGAATGGCAGGAATGCAGATGCACCACCGCTCCCGCCGTGCTGCGAGTGTCGTAGAAGGCCGAATGCAGCGGCATTTCCTTGGTGGGCCTGTCGCCGTCCACGTGGTTGCCCGCCGCATCGAAGCGGCTGAGCCGGGCGGGATCGAGTCGCCCGAAGCTGGTGCCTGTGGGGCTGACCAGCAGGCCGCCGTCCTCGGTCCGGGCCGAGATATTACCGGTGCTGCCGCCGGTCAGGCCGCGGTCGAACATGGATTTCGCCAGCAGGCAGATCTGTTCGCGCAAGCGCGCCTCTGCGCTCATGACGCCAGCCTTTCCTGGGCATCGGTAAAGAAGGTCTCGGCGCCAAAATTACCGGACTTCAGGGTGAGCGCGATCTGGTGCCCGCCCGAGCGGCAATACGTCCAGGGCACGCCCGGCGCGATCTCGGTACCGATGTCGAGCTGGGTGACGCCGAGCGCCTTGGTGACCGCGCCCGAGGTCTCGCCGCCCGCGACGACCACCCGCCGTGCGCCCCTGTCGCGGGCCGCGACCGCGCAGGCCGACAGCGTGGCCTCGACGATCTCACCGGCGCCGGCAACGCCCAGCTTTTCCTGCGCGGCGCGCACGCTGTCGGGGTTGGCCGTGGCGTAGATCAGCGGGGCCGCGTCCAGATCCTGTTGCGCCAGCCAGTCGAGCGCCTGTTGCGGGCCGTTTTCGGCCAGGACGAGCGGGTCCAGTTGGAAAGCGGGGACACCACGGCTGGTATAATCCGCCACCTGCTTGTTGGTCATGGCCGAGCAGCTGCCCGAGAGCACGATGGTGCCGGTGTCCAGCCTCGGCGCCTCGGCCCTGGGCGCATCCGCCGACAGCGTGCCATCGGCCAGGTAAAGCGCCGGCAGCGGCATGGCCACGGCGCTGCCGCCGGTCATCAGGGGCATGTCGCGGCAGGCCTCGGCGATCACCGCGAGGTCTTCGTTGGCCACGGCATCGACCACCACATGCGCCACGCCCTGCGCCTCCAGCGCGTCCAGTTCCGCCCGCAGCGCCTGCGGCCCGCGCGCCACTATCAGCCGGTCCGCCAGACCAACGAGTCGTGTCACCTGCGGTTCCAGCAGGCGCATCAGGTTGCTGTCCCGCATGGGCGTCAACGGGTGGTCCTTCATCGGGCTTTCCGCCAAGGGTTGACGCCCGACAAAGAGGTTGCCCATGAAGATCGACCGCCCGTTTTCCGGGAAGGCCGGGCAATAGATCGTCTGGTCGGTGCCCAGGTCCGCCATCAACGCCTCGGCCACGGGGCCGATATTGCCCTCGGCCGTCGAGTCGAAGGTCGAGCAGTATTTCCAGAAGAACCGCTGCGCCCCCGCCGCCTGCAACCATTTGAGCGCAGCGCGGGTCTCGGCCACGGCCTCCCCCACCGGGGCGGTGCGCGATTTCAGCGCGATCACCTCGAAGGCGGCCGGATCGGCGGGGGGCTCGGACGGCACCCCGATGCGCAGCGACACGCGCACGCCACTGCGGGCCAAGAGGCCCGCCAGGTCGGTCGCCCCGGTAAAATCATCGGCGATACAGCCAAGAACCGTGGTCATGTGTCGTCTCCCGGCAACGTCAGCCCGGCATTGCGGGCATAGACCTTGGCCACGGCGGCATCGTCTTCCGAACCCAGCCCCATGCCCGCAGCGGCGAGGAACTGCTGCATCGCGGCGGCGGTGATCGGGGCGCTGAACTGCGCCGACTTGGCGATGTCGAGCACGATGCCCAGGTCCTTGGGCCAGATATTGACCGAGCTGAGCGGCCTGTAGTCGCCCGCCACGATATGCGGCGCGCGGTTTTCCAGCATCCAGCTGGTGCCGGCACATTTGCTGATCACCTCGACGAATTTCTCCGGGGTGACGCCCTGGGTCATGCCGAAGGTCAAGGCCTCGGCCATGGTGGCGATATGCACCCCGGCCAAGAGCTGGTTGACCGCCTTCATGGCGCTGCCCGCCCCGGCTTCGTCGCCAAGCTCGAACACCGTCTGGGCGATGCTGTCCAAAAGCGGCCGGGCGGCGGCGAAAGCGGCGGGCGTGCCCGAGGCCATGATCGACAGCTGCCCGTTGGCGGCCTTGGCCGCCCCCCCCGAAATCGGTGCATCAAGGTAGTGGACACCGGATTCGCTACATCGCGCCGCCATGGCACGGGCAAAAGCCGGCGGCACGGTGGCACAGGCCAGGACAACCGATCCGGGCTTCAGCTGGGCCACGATGCCGTCCTCACCGAACAACACGCTTTCGGTCTGGGCAGCGTTCAGCACCACTACGGCGACCGCGTCGAGCTCTCCGGCGGCGTCATTCAGGGCACTGCCCTGACCGCCCTCTGCCTGGAACCGGGCCACCTGGTCGGGGTTGATATCCGCCCCCCAGACCTTGTGCCCGCCACGCAGCGCCGAGGCTGCAATCCCGTATCCCATCGAGCCCAGCCCGACGACGGCGACTTTCTTACTGTTGTTTGTCATATCAGTCTCCTTTCGCCCATTCGGGCCTCTCCGAGCGGGCCGCCCAATTCGCCCACTGCAACCTGACGATCCCGCACGATCCCGCGGAACTCGGCCCAGTCTTCGTCAGACCAGTTGACCGTGGTGATATCGGGTTGGCCTCAGCCAAGATTTTCGGCTCGTCCAACCGGCTGAGCAAGCCACGGGGGCAGAACGAGGCCGACCCGTCGTAGATGGTCAGGTTTTTTCCAGCAGGCCGTCAAAATCGCCTTATTCAAGGATTCTTTCCTGCCCTGTGTCGAGGGTTGGAACGGCCATTGGAAGGCTCGCGCGATAACACTCGCGGCAAAGACTGGCGCCAAGCGTATTACGATACCTGAAATGGTAGAACCACGGGATTGGGTCTTCATATTTCCTCCACTGGGCACCTAAAGCGGGTTTTGGTGAACGGCTGCAAGAAATGCGTTCCAACGTGCAAATTCGACGTGCAACAAGTACTGGTATCGATACCGGTATTGATACCAGTGCCACGTATTGCGATACTTGGTCAACTGAAATCATTTTCTTCGGGTGCCGGGCACGGAGGTTCGAGGCCAAGTTTCGGGATTGGGGCAACTCTCCAGAGAACGGCAAGAGCATGAAAACAAGAAAAACTTTGGTAGACGTCGCGTCTGCGGCGGGTGTCAGCAAGATGACGGCTTCGCGCGCTCTTCGTGGCGATAAGGATGTCTCGGCCGCCAATATTGAGAAGGTGCGGCACGCCGCGCGCGAGATCGGGTACTACGGGAATCACCTGGCCGCGTCGCTGTCCAGTAAGCGCACCGACCTGATCGGGGTGGTTGTTCCCAGCTTGTCCAACATCGTCTTTCCGCAGATCATGTCCGGCGTAACTGACGCCCTAAAGGGGTCCACGCTGCAACCGGTGTTTGGCGTGACCGACTACGATCCCGAGGCCGAATACGACATCATCCGCAACATGCTGTCATGGCGGCCTGCCGGCCTGATCGTCGCCGGGCTCGACCAGCCGGAAGATACCCGCATGCTGCTGGCCGATGCCGGTATCCCCATCGTCCAGATCATGGATTGCGATGGCGAGCCGGTGGATGCCTGTGTCGGGTTCTCGCAGACCGGGGCCGGGCGCGACATGGCGACCGCCCTTCTTGCGACGGGCCGTCGGCGCTTTGGATATATCGGGAGCAATCTCGACAAAGACCTCAGGGCCGCCAAGCGGAAGAGGGGCTTCCACGACGCGTTACGCGATCAGGGTCTCGATTTTATCGACATGATCGATGGGTCGCACCTGGAGGGCGAGGAAGCCATGCTATCGGCCATCGCTTGCGGGCGCCGCATGACGGCCGAACTCCTTGCACGGCAACCTGACCTCGATTGCATCCATTTCTCTAACGACGACCTCGCCTTTGGCGGGTTGTGCCATTGTATCGCCGCGGGCATCGACGTTCCGGGCAAGGTCGCTTTGGCAGGGTTCAACGGGTTGGGCCTCCTTGAGGGGTTTCCCGGAAAAATCGCCACGTCCCGCACCGCTCGCCGCGAGATCGGCGAGACAGCCGCCAGGGTCATTCTGGAGACAATCAAGGGCGCCACAGCAGAGAGTGACAAAATCCACATACTGCCTCCAATAATCTCACTCGGAGATCTGGCGATGACTGCGAAATGAACTCGTCGAGCTTTCAAGGGGAAGAGATCTTCAAGGATTGCTTTAACGACCCGCACGCTTCGGCGGCGCAACACAATCGTGCTGGCAAACCTACTCGCAGTCATTAGTGACATTCTCGCCGTGCACCAGTGTAGTAAACTGCACGCTCGGAAGAGTGGGCTCGGAACAGGGGTAGCGCTTGGTCGACCTCGGTAGCGTGTCGCTCCCGGCCCATAGCGGTCATTACTCAAGATCACCGTTGCCGCAGCGCGGCTTCCCCATACCGGACCTTCATGGCACCGCGCAGTATAGTCCAAGGCCCCAAGGTCAGCAGTGCGCGGGAAACGGGAGTGACACCCGACAGGGTCGCACCTGGCCCGCCTGGCGGTCCCCGGCCCGTTTGTGACCTCGAAACATAGCTCCGCTGTCTCATCGCAGCATCTACAAGCGGTATAGGTTTCGGGAGGATGTGACGCGCTGACGAGACCACTCCGAGAGACAGCGCGTCAGGTGTTCAGCGGAACCTGGCTGCGTTCTCTGCGGCCGCAGCATCCGTGTCGCCCTGACCGAAAGCCGACGGTCGCGGCTCCGGCAGTTGCAGGGCCTCCTGGACCCGCGGCATGGCGTCGATGCGGTCGAACCACGCTTGCAGGTTCGGCAATCCGTCGACGCTCACCGTTGCCCAGAAATAGCTGCGTGCCCAAGGGTAGGTCGCAATATCTGCGATGGACATCGCATCACCGACCAGCCAGTCGCGCCCGGCAAGCCGCGTATCCAGCACTTCCAGCAGGCGGCGGCTTTCGGTCACGTAGCGGTCGATGGCGTAGGGCACCTCGTCGCCGTTCGGCTTGGCGATCCGCTGGAAGAACATCGCCTGGCCCATCATCGGGCCGATCCCACCCATCTGGAACATCAGCCATTGTAGCGTCTCCGAGCGCTCCTTGGGGTGGTGGCTGAGGAACCGCTCGTATTTCTCGGCGAGATACCACAAGATCGCGCCGCTCTCGAACACTGCGAAGTCATCAGCACCGCGATCCACGATGGTCGGAATGCGCCCGTTCGGATTCAGACGCATGTAAGCGGGCGTTTTCTGCTCTTTCTTGCCAAAATCGACCGGCACCATTTCATAGTCGATTTGTGCTTCGTGCAAGAAAATCAGGGGCTTCCAGCCGTTCATGGTGTTGGCGGTGTAAAGAACAATATCAGGCCGCGTCATTGGCAAGTTCCCCGAAGGTCGTGGCAAGATGGGCGTCGAAACGGGCGAGGTCGGTGGCCACGTCGGGGTTCTTCATCACGTCGAAGGCCCCAAAGGTCGGCAGCGGCGTCATGCCGAAGAACTTGGCGTTCAGATGGACCGGGCGCAGGAGATCATCCAGCGACATGCCCTCGAAGAACGGCTCTGCCAGGTCGTCGAAGGCTTCAGCCGGGGCGTTAAGCGTGGCTGAGATCATGTAACGCGTCGCCGCGAGCTTGCCGCCCATGCCGTAATTCGCTTTAGGTGCGGCGGCGTTGCGGCCGTCGCCATTTCTGAGCTGACCGCCCATGCCGACCGTGTAGACCTCATCCATGTATTTCTTGAAGGACCACGGCACGCCCATCCAGTTCACCGGGAACTGCAAGAGGACCACGTCCGCCCAGAGGTGGGTCTCAATCTCGGCCTGCACGTCGTAACCGGCCGCGACCGTGGTCAGGCGGACTTCGTGCCCCTGTGCTTCGAGCGTTGCCTTACCGCGCTCCGCGAGCGTTTCGTTAAGTGTGCCCGGAGCAAATTCGTAAGGTTGCGCGCCGTTGAGGATGTGGATCTTGCTCATGTCGTCTCTTCCGTTGCTGCGCCCGCTTGACTTCGGCGGGGTCCGGGATGAGATGAACGTGGTGGGAAGCAAAAACAACCAGTATACTTTTTGTAACCTAATGCGGAGCGGATCGGCGGAGCGGAAGACGATGGATGCAAAGATCGAGATAGACGGTGCCGGCCGACGGAGCGCGGCCAATGCCTGCACCGAGCCCTGCGCCATCGAGCGTGGCATGCGGATCATCGGAGGCAAATGGACCGGCTCCATCCTCTGGCACGTCAAGGATGGGCCGGTGCGGTTCAACGACCTCGCCCGGATGATCGGCGGCGCATCGAAGAAGATGATCACGGAACGCTTACGGCAACTCGAAGACCAGGGGCTGGTCAGGCGCGAGGTGTGTGACACCGCCCCGATCACCGTGGTGTACGAAATCACTGATTTCGGGCGAACAGCCTTGGGTTTCCTGGATGAACTGCGCAAGTGGAGTGAGGGCCTTCCGAAGAGGTTGACCGCCGATAGGCAATAGCGTGTCGAAGGCGCGACCGGCCCACTGCGGACTTTCGCCAAGATGGTCACCGTTGCGGCGCAGCTTCCCCGAACCGGCCGTTCGCACCTATGTGCAGCGCTGCCCCGTGGGTGAAGGGCAGCAGCACGGACATAACCGTAACCCAGAACGCGCTACCGTTACTCAGAACGCGTTCCAAATTGCTGCAAACGCCGCCAATGCGGTTTATTTGACCCTTTAACCATACGGTTCAAAGAAATTCATTTGAACCAGTCGTTCCAGTAACTGTTCGGGCTGAGCAAACTCGAACCTGCGCTCAGAGGAATGAAGGGTTCCAAATTACAGCACGGAAGACCGCCGCTCTCTCAATGGCCAAGGGGGATCGCGACTTCACCAAGCTTGCGGTTAATGCCGGTTTGGTGGTCTTCATACGCTGCGATCACGATGTCGCGCAGCCAATTATTGCCGGGATCCGACGCGTTGCGGGCGGACCAGGCGAAACGCATTGGGAAATCTTTGGGTGCCGCGACCGGTTCAAGCACTTGCAAGTCGTAGCGCGTCCACATCTCTTCCATAACGAAACTCGGTTGTGTTGTGACAAGATCGGTTGCGTCGAGCATCGGTCCCACAAGGGCGAAATCATGCACCTTGCCGCCCAGTGTTCGTGGACGGTTGAGCACTCTGTGCTCCTTTTCGATAGGAGTGCCTCCGGTATCTTCGACCGCGACTTGAAGATACCTGTAGTTCGCGGCGTTTTCCGCGCTCCACTCCTTGGCCACAGGGTGGTCTTTGCGCACGAAACTGAAAAACGTGACGGGCTCGAGATCGATGGAAGAAATCCCATCCATCAAGTGCGCCGGGCCGCCGACATGTAGAAGGTCGATCAATCCGTCGGCCAGATCATTCTGGTTGCTGGGTTTGATCCGGACCCACTCGATCATGACGTTCGGCGCTGCTGCAAGGATCGCGGCGGTCGTTTTCACCATGAAGGCCGGCGAGGTATGTAGGGCGATCCGAAACACCCGATCGCTTGTCGCCGGATCGAACGGCGCTTGCGGCGCAAGCGCACGGCGCAGGCCGCGCAGCACGGGCGACAGCTCATCAGCCAGAAGAAGAGCCTTGGGAGTTGGTTGCATCTTGCCTCCGACGCGCACCAGAAGTGGATCGTCGAATTGCGTGCGCAAGCGCCCAAGCGCGTGACTGACCGCAGAGGGCGTCAGGTGAAGCCGATCCGCCGCCGCAGCCACGCTGCCTTCCTCGATCAGCGCCTCGAAGGTCGCCAACAGGTTCAGGTCCATCTTGTGTAGCTGAATCTCGCTCATGTGGGGCTGAAATCGTTTCGTTGGACTGAAGCGATCATCGCGCCCATGATGATTGCAAGTCCAGTGAAAAGCATCCTTGCAGCGCGCAGAAAACGATCAAGCCGCTGAGTAGCCGGAAAGCTTTCGATCCTGGCAAGACCAAGCGACACGCGCATCGGCGTTGGCCAGCGGTCGCGCAACAGACCTGAACTGTATTCCTGACTAACGATCCCGTGCGCGCCCATTTCTGGCGCGGCAGGAGAGCTGTGCCAACCCAACTACCCCAAGAGAAGGACGGACCGATGACAGTAATCGAACAGACAAAAGCCCCCACCCATACGCTCAGCGGCCAGGCAAACGGACACATCTGGGGCGCGCGCGCCGCCGATTGGGCCTTGATTCAGGAACCGCAATGCGCAGCGGGCTATCACGCCGTGTTCGACAAGGCACCGGTCGGCCCCGGAACACGACTGCTCGACGCCGGCTGCGGCGCCGGGATGGCACTTCGCCTCGCGGCTGACCTCGGCGCGGAGGTCACAGGCATGGATGCCTCCGAAGCGCTGTTGAAGGTCGCGCGCGACCGCTTGCCTGACGCACGGCTTGAGCATGGCGACCTTGAGGTCTTGCCGTTCAAGGATGACAGCTTCGATATCGTCACGGGCTTCAATTCGTTCCAGTTCGCGGCTGATCCCGTCACCGCTCTCCGGGACGCGTGCCGTGTCACCCGCCCGGGCGGCAAGGTGTTCATCATGACGTGGGGGGACCCCGGCAGCATGGAGGTCACCGCGCTCGTTGCCGCGCTCAAGCCGCTTCTGCCACCGATGCCCGCGAATGCCTCTGGACCTTTTGCATTGTCGGAGCCCGGCAAGCTGGAAGCCTTGGCCACGAGTGCCGGGCTGACCCCGATCGAGGTGTTCGACGTCGACTCCCCGTGGCGCTACCCGGACCTTGCAACAGCGCAAAAGGGCCTCGGGTCGTCGGGTGTCGCCTTCAAGGCGGCCGAGACCAGCGGTCAGGATGCTCTTGATGCTGCGCATGAAGCGGCGCTTGCGCCGTTCCGTAAGCCGGATGGCAGCTACCGCGTCGGGGCGACCTTCCGTGTGCTCATGGCAAGTGTTGACGAGTAAGTTTTTCTTTGGTCGCAGCAGCCTGTCAGTCTACCCTCAGGTTGTTGCGACTCCCTCTTCCAAAACCAAGTTGATTTCGGAGAACACCATGCCTCAGATCATGCAGGTCGCAGTGATTGCTCTGGCGACACTTGGAACCAGTGCTGCGACGATAAAAGTGATGAACGAAGACATTCCTGACCTGGCCATTCCGGAGGGGGCCTGGAATGCTGGTAGCGAACTCGACGGCAAATCCTTCGATGTCATTGGAAGGGATCTCGACAGCGGTGCCGTACTTGAAGACCTGATCATTTTCCGTGAGGGGACATTTCAGTCGGTTGATTGCCAGACCTCCTGCGATTTTGGCTGGTCCGATTATCAAACGAAAGACGTCGACGGAGTGATCCATTTTACAGCCCGTACGATTTGTCCCGACGCGCCACATACCGTGGTTTGGTACGGCACGGTTGACGGCGAGGAGATCGCGATCGACCTCACTTGGACCACACGGCGCTGGTACTGGACCAATCAGATCGCGATCAAGGCAGTGGGCAGTTCGGTAACCCCCTTGGATGAAAACACCGCCGGCTGAGGCGAGGCGCATGACACCAACCGTTTTGAGTCTTCACGCCCTTCTCTTGCGCATTGTGATTCTGATTGCCGTGATCTTGCTCGCCACCTGGGGGGCGCATGAGATCCGTGATGCCCTGAACCTGAGGATCCGGCCCGATAACGAACAGCAGGTGCACCGCGTTATCATGCTGGGCTCGGTTGCCTATATCGTGTTGCTCGCACTTCCCTTTGTGCCGGGTGCCGAGATCGGAATTGCGATGCTGACGGCATTCGGCCCAAGTATCGCACCGCTGATCTACGTCACCACGGTGGCGTCGATGATGCTTGCTTACACCATCGGGCACTATCTGCCGATTGGTGCTCTGGAACGTTTGCTCTCCACTTTGCACATGCGCAGGGCTGCGGCACTTGTCGCCAGAGCGGCCCCTCTGTCACGAGACGAGCGGTTGGCGATGCTGCTTGACGGTCAATCAAAACGCGCGGTGAGTCTTGGCCTGCGTTATCGCTACATCGCGCTGGCGCTTGCGGTAAACACACCGGGAAACTCCATCATCGGAGGCGGCGGCGGCATCATGATGATCGCTGGCCTGAGCGGAATTTTCTCCCCAATCGCGACTTTCATAACCGTCGTGTTCGCTGTCTCTCCTGTTCCCTTGGCCGTGATTTTTCTCGGCTTGCGTTTTTAAAATATCTATCCACGAGGACGCAGGTTGGAGCTGCCTGCGGTGCGGGTGTCGCACAGGTCGGTTCTTGCATGAATTGAATGGCCGCTTACCCGCGTTCTCATCGTCGGCCTTGCGAGCGCGGCGAATGACTGCTCCCCGCCGTTTCTGTGGAAAAACAGCCTGTTGCTGTCGCAGAAATTGGCGGCTTAAATGGAGCGCGAGCGCCTTTTTCATCAGGCTTTTTCCGTTTTCTGCGGTGCAGGAAAGATCTTCGCCAGTTTGCGGAGGTTCTGGGCGGTTGCGGCGAGGAGGAATTCGTCATTTGCGCCGCATGGACCACGCAATCGGAGCCGCCCCAGGCCAAGGATGCGCTTGAGGTGGGCGAAGCGCATTTCGACCTTCTTCCGGAGCTTCATCGAGATGTCGTATTGGCGGGTCTTCGCAATGTCGCGGGCGACCTGCCGGGCGTTTCCATGCTCCTCGCGGGTGATTGACCGGAATGGACCTGTCGCGGTTTGATGCCGCTCCTTTGATAGCATTTATTGCAACAAAGGAGACGGACTATGGGACGGACGAGTTTCGTCAGGATGCGGTGCGTATCGCGCTGACCAGCGGACTGACGCGTAAGCAAATGGCAGATGATCTTGGCGTCGGGATGTCGACGGTGATCGTGTATATCTGGGAGGGCGACGCCGGTTTTCAGCCCAAAACCGTGGTGCTGAAGGAACGCCTGCTCTTGTGCACAATCGCATATCGCAACGTCTACCTGGCGGTGATGGACTTGATGATCCAGGGCTATTTCAGCGCCAACCAGCTGTTGACCAAGAAGATCGCGCTGGATGACATCATCGCCGAAGGTTTCGAGGCCCTTGTGGCCGAGAAATCGCAGGTCAAGGTTCTGGTCAAGTCACCCGGCTGACCCTTTGGATGCACGCCCCCGGGTGTGCACCCATTTGCCACCCGCCCCCCTACCCTACCGGCATCACGTCGATGCGGCGCACGCCCGGATCGATCTCCGCAAAGGCGTTCAGCAGTTGCGGCAGGAAATGCGTGTGTACGTAATCCGCCACGAATTTCGACGGCGCGGCCAGCGTCACCCGCCCGTCCTCATAGGCCATTTCCGACAATTGCCCGAACCACGCCCTGGCCTGCGCCGGGCTCTCCCTCTGCAATTGTGCCAAAACCTGCCCCCACATGCCCTCTGCGGCACCGCTGCGGGCACGGGGCTGAAAGGGGATCACCTTGGGGTCCTGTTCCGGCACCGCATCCCCCTCCCCTGCCCCGCCGTGGCGGTCCTGCATTCGGGCCACGAAATCCGTGCCGATGGTGTTCCAGCTGGTCCGCGTATCCGCCATCACCGCGTCGAGGTTGAGCGCATAAACCGCCACACGCCCTTTGACCGCGGCGCGCTTGACCTCGACCCACCCGGCGCTGCGCATCTTGGCCATCTCGCGTTTGACGGTCCGTTCATCCACCGACCACAGCCGCGCAATCTCGGCCCGACCGATGGACAGCTCGTTGTGTTGCCAGTTGTAACGGGTGGTGATCAGAACCATCAACCGCAGCACCAGCCGCTGGCGGTGCTTGTCTCCCGACAGGGCCGAAACCCCAAGGGCTGAGAGTATGTCGTACTTCAGGGCAGACGCATTACGTCCGACCGGTTTTGCCACCTGCATGACCTGCTCCGCCTCTTCGCCGGTCCGACCTTTCGGCCCATCCATTAGGACTGTCCGGCTGTCATGCCCGGATTATGAACGCCTGCCAACGCTTTTCCGAGCTTGAGGCCAATTTGCGTCCAACTATTCGATTCTGTCAAGCGATCGAACGCTTCGCTGTCGTTCGGCCCTTCCTCTTATCCCCTTTAAAAAAAGTAATAGGTGAAGATGCAGGTGATGGGGGACATGCAGGCTGTCCCCTTATTGGCCAAAAATGTCCCCCTATTGGTGGGGAAACCGGCCCGGGTGTCCCCCAATATATTGCGGGGGTATCAAGGGTTTCCGCCCATCCGGCGCGTGACTGCGCCGAATCGGTCTGGCGGCCCCTCCCCCTTTCATTTCTTACCCGTGGGTAAGACCGCCCTGCCCTGCATATGGATGATAATAGGTTTTGCGTTAAACGCAAATAAGGCGTAAATCAGAAAAAAAGACGCAAAACCGTCCTGCGAGGCACAGCATGTACACACACGAAGATCTGGGCATTCTCCAGAACCGCTCCCTGAAACTGCAGGGCTGGATCCGACAACAGACCTTTTCACCGGGCATGGAAAAGACGCTGCGACGCTTTTCCAGTTGGGAGGTGTCGGAACTAATTTTTCGCATCAACCAGTCCACCTTTCGAGGTAAGCTGGCCGCCGATCCCTCGCTGCCCACCGGTGAGGTCGAACAGGAAGGCCGTCAGCGCTGGTTCTCGCTGGAGGAAATCAATGAACTGCGCCGCCGGTTGAAGATCAACAAGCGCAGCCTGATGCCCCACCGCCCCACCGGGCAGCGGGCCATCCGCGCGGCGGTCGCCAACTTCAAGGGCGGCGCGGGCAAATCCACCGTAGCGCTTCACTTTGCGCATGCCGCCGCCCTCGACGGATATCGCGTGCTGGTCGTCGACTTTGACCCGCAGGCCACGCTCAGCCATTCGATGGGCCTGACCGACGTCGCCGAAGAACACACCGTCTGGGGCATCATGGCCCGCGACCTGATCCGCGAAACCGAACGCATGAACCGTGGCCCCGTCGGCGCGGAATCCGGCGCCGCCCTGCCCCAGCGCCACCTGCCTGCCGCAATCACCGAACTGGGCCTTGGTGACCTGCGTATCGGCGATTTCATCAAGCCCACGTCCTGGCCCACCATCGATGCTATCCCGTCCTGCGCCAACGCGGCCTTTGTCGAATTCGCCAGCGCCCAGTACCGCCACCTGAACCCGGACTGGTCCTTCTTTGCCGCCGTGTCGCGTTACCTCGACCAGATCCCTGACGACAGCTATGACGTCATCATCTTCGACTGCCCGCCGGCCATCGGGTATCAGTCGATGAACGCGGTCTTTGCCGCCGACATCCTCTATGTGCCTTCCGGTCCCGGCTACTGGGAATACGACAGCACCACTTCTTTCGTCGGCCAATTGTCCGAGGCGCTGGAGGATTTGTCGGCGGGGTTCGACGGAACCTTACCCACGGGTAAGATCGCCCTGCCCAAGGCGTTTTACGATATCCGGTTCCTGCTGACCCGGTACGAGCCCGGCAATGACCTACACCGCGCAATGCAGGACGCGTTTCGCAAGGTCTGGGGCGAACATGTCACCGACAACCCGGTCGAGATGACACGCGCGGTGGAACAGTCCGGCCGATTCCTGAACTCGGTCTACGAAATGGATTACCGAGAGATGACCAGAGAGACCTGGCGCAGAGCACGTTCTACATTCGACGCGGCCTATGAGGAATTCCGCCAAACCGTGCACGACGCATGGGCGCAGATGGAGGCAGACCAATGAGCAAGAAGCGCAGGATGTTCGACATCGACCTGCCCGAAATGGGAGACATGGAGGTCGGCAAGGTGCCGGACCGCGCGCTGCGCCGGGGGCCGATGGCCTCTGCCATCAACGAAAACGCGCATTCGCTGCGCGACCGCAAGGCGGCGGAGGACACCATCCGCGAAGAAAACGACCGCCTTGCCACCGAATTTGTCCGGCTGAAACGCGAGGGGCTGATCACCGACCGGGTGCCGCTGGACGACGTGGTGACGGACCGCCTGCTGCGGGATCGCAAACCGGGTGCCGATGAAGAACTGGAAGAGTTGAAAACCTCGATCCGCGAAATCGGCCTGTCCAACCCGATCCGGGTCGAGGCGCGCGATGACGGCAAATACGAGCTGATCCAGGGTATGCGCCGTTTGATGGCGTTCAAGGCGCTGCATGAGGAAACCGGCGATGCGGCGTTTGCCACCATCCCGGCGGGCATCGTGCCCACAGAGGCGCAGTTGCAGACCAGCTATCGCCGCATGGTGGATGAGAACTTGATCCGCAAGGATATCTCATTCGCCGAAATGGCGACGTTGGCGGGGCGTTATGCGGACGACCCCGCGAACAACTGCCCAGACGTGGCCGACGCGGTTTCGGTGCTGTTCAAATCCGCGACCTACACCAAGCGCAGCTATATCCGCGCCTTTGCCGAATTGCTGATGCGGCTGGACAAGGTGCTGGAGCACCCGCAGGACATCCCGCGCAATGTCGGGGTAGAACTGAAGCGGCGGATGGACCGGGACGAGGCACTGGTCTCGCGCGTGATGGTGGCCTTGCAGGCAGAGCCGGGCCGGGACGCGGCGCGCGAGGTCGAGATCCTGCGTGGCTTTGCCGAAGGGCAGGGGGCCTTACCCACGGGTAAGGCCAGCGAAAAGCCGGCCCGTCCGCGGCAGGCCAAGACCACCTTTCAGGTGCCGCTTCGCAAGGGCGTGGCCAAGTGCAGCGCCTCGCAGGGGCGGCTGGAACTGCGGGATGAGCGGGACTTTTCGGCGATCGACCGGCGCAAGCTGGAACAGGCGATTGCGGCCTTTTACGCGGCGCTGGACGGCTGAAAGGGAACGGGTCTTACCCGTGGGTAAGACCCGATACACCGCGCCGCTCTGCAATCTTACCCACGGGTAAGACACCGGTTTCCCGGCGAAAAGCAGGGCGGGGCGGCGCAGGTAAAGCGCGAAACGCAGGCGATAACCCACTGAAAATAAATAATAAACCCTCACAGGTGGTGAATCAGCATGCGAGGGGTGCAATCAGCCGTCAGTCCGCCATCCAGCCCTGATCGTACCAGTCAGACAGGTCTCCCGGCCACGACAGCGGCGCACCATCCGCACCGCGCAGCACGCCGCTGTCAAACAGGAACCGCGCCATGTCAGTCAGGCGTTCGTGGTCGATCCGGCCCACCGGTGTGGTGCCATCGGTCAGGTAGTGCCCCTCATCGATTACCCGCATGGAACCGCGCACCAGATCGGCATTGGGGAAGTCCCCCGCCGCGATCAGGATTTCCGCCGCCGCCTGCGGGTTTTGCGCCGCCCAGGCATAGCCCCGCGCCGTGGCGGTCATGAAGGCGGAGACCAGTTCAGGATCCTTTGTCAGCGTCGCGGTCTGCGCGCCGATATAGCCGCCCTGAGGTTCCGGCACTCCGTAATCGGCATAGATGAAATGCGATTGCTTGCGGCCCAGAAGCTCGCTGTTGACCCCCTCCCATGTGGCAACCTCCAGAGTGAAATCCACCGCGCCCGAGGCCAGTGCCTCATAGGCGCCGGTGCCCAGAGTCACGGTGTCATAGTCGGCCACACCGCCATCTGCCTCGATCATGGTCGAGATCAGCGCATCCTCCCAGGCGCTGCCAAAGCCCGCGTAGGTCTTGCCCTGCAGGTCCTTGGGGCTGGAAATATCGGGGTGGTCGCTGTTGTAGACCAGCCGCCCGGCCTCGCGTTGCATGGTGACCCACAGCGCGGTGATCTCTGCGCCGGTGGCCTTGGTGCTCATGAAGCCAAGCGCGGTCATATAGGCGAAATCCACGACACCCGCCGCCAGCAGCGCGGTCGAGGCGCTGTCGGAATAGGGCAGGATATCCACCTCCAGCCCGGCCTCTTCGTAAAAGCCCCGTTCCTGTGCCACCACAAGTCCGATGTGGTTGGTGTTCAGCGTCCAGTCGAGCGCGATGCTCACCTCTTCGGCATGGGCCGCCTGCGCGGCCAGAAGGGCGGCAAGGCCAAGCGTCGTGATCCTCATGGTGTCTCCTCCAGTAACATGGATCTGAGCGCGGAGCGCGTGTCGGCCAGAGTGGCCTCCGTACGGTCCGTGCGGGGGGTGGTGATGGGAATGTCGGCCACGATCCGGCCCGGACCGCCCGTCATGACAAGGATGCGGTCGGCCACCTGCGTGGCCTCGTACAGGTCATGGGTGACCATCAGCGCGGCGCGCGGGCGCTCATCCAGCCGGGCAATCAGCCAGTCCTGCATCCGCAGCCTCGTGACCGCGTCCAGCGCCGAGAACGGCTCATCCAGCAGCAGCACGCGGCAATCCTGCACGATGGTGCGCAGGAAGGCTGCGCGCTGGCGCATCCCGCCAGAAAGCTGGTCGGGAAAGCTGTGTTCATGGCCGTCGAGGCCGAAGGCGGGGAAGAGCGCGCGCACGCGGCGCAGGGCGTCGCGCCGGGGCAGACCCGCGAGGTCCAGCCCAAGGGCCGCGTTTTCGCTGATGGTCAGCCATGGGAACAACGTGTCCTGTTGTGGCTGGTAGGCGATCTCGGGGTGGGGCAGGGGGGCGGTTTGGCCGTTTATGGTGGCGCTGCCCGCCACCCGCAATTCCGGCGCCAGAACCCCGGCCAGCCACTTGATGACAGAGCTTTTGCCACAGCCCGAAGGCCCGATCAGGCATGTCAGCTGTCCCATGTGCAGGGTCAGCGACAGGTCGTGGACCAGCGCCGTATCGCCCGCCGTGACGGTCAGCCCGTTGAGGTCAAGCATCCGTGCCCCTCCGAAACCGTCGGCCGGTGGCGCGCTGGATCGCTTCAATGGCGGCCAGCAGGGTCAGTGTCAGCAGGGCAGAGATCACCACGGCGGCCAGCACGAGGTCGGCGCGAAAGTTGTTCTTGGCCGAGAGGATGTAGATCCCAAGGCCCCGCCGCGCGCCCGCGTATTCGGCAAATATTGTCGCCACGATCGCATAGGTGGCCGAGATCCTGAGCCCTGAAAAGAACGAGGCGCGGGCAAAGGGCAGGGTGGCGCGGCGGAACACCTGCCAGCGTGAGGCGCCCATGGACACCAGTTGATCGCGGTAGGCGCGGGGCAGGGCGGCGTAGCCGCTGCTGAGGCTGAGCACCATCGGGAAGAAGGTGACAAGGATCACCAGCAGCACCTTGGGCAAGAGGCCAAAGCCGAACCACAGCACCATCAGCGGGGCCAGCGCCACGATGGGCACCGTCTGACTGCCGATCAGCAGCGGCATCAGCCCGCGCCGCAGCCAGCCCGCGAAATGCAAGAGGACCGACAGCACGAAGGCGAACAGAACCGAGAGGCCAAAGCCGATGCAGGCCACCTGCAGCGTCGCCCCGGCATGGCGGGCGAAGGCGGCGCGTTCCACCCATAGCCCGTTGGCGATGTCGCTGGGTGCGGGCAGGATCAGGGGCGAGGCACCGGAGAGATGCACATAGGCCTCCCACCCGCCCAGAAAACCGGCCACCAGCACGAGGGCCGGGAATATGAATCGCAATACGGACATGGGTCTGGCGGCGGGCGGCAGGTGCCCGCGTTCTGGCCTGCACTCAGCGCAGGCTGGGGCTGTTGGCCGAGGCGGTCAGGTCGATGGTCACGTGACCCTCTGCCGGACCAAAGCGCAGGAAAGCCTGTTGCAGCGTTTCGAACACCGCGCCCGCGTCGCCCCGCAGCCGGGTGCAAAAGTTCTTTGATTTCAGGAAAGTGCCGCTGTTCTTCAGGAAATCGATGCAACCATAGATCTCGTCCATATGGTTGCCCGATCCCATGACGTACAGCGAAAACTGTACGTCGATTTCGACCCCCATGACCGGCGCGGCGCTCAGCGCCTCACGCGCCAGCGCCTGACGTTCGGCCAGCGATTGTTCTTGCGCGCGTTCCAGCGTCTCGCAGCGGCACGTAGGGTCGTCCGGTTCGCCGGGGCAGCCGCGCGACAGGGTGACATGCATGGTCACATGCTCCGGGCGGCGGGCGGTGGCGGCAAACAGGTCGCGCATCGCGCCAAACAGCGGGGCAGGGGCGCCCACCATCAGGGTCGAGATATCGTCGGTCTCGATCCGCAGGTCGTTTTTGTAAGGGGTGAGAGCAGATAGCCCAGTTGTGATGACCTCGACGAAGTCGGATGTCATCGGATAAAGCGACACTTGCGCGCCTATGAACATGGTAGCACCTCGCTCCGCTGGTATTATCCAGATCAGCTGTGAAGGGTTCGCGCCCATGCGCATCTCAGCCCCAAATCGGAGCACCCCCGGTTATGTGGCGCCAAACTGTGGCAAGTTGCGGAGACTGTCAAGCGGCCCGATTTGCCCGCGCTTCGGCGGGGCAGGGAGGGCCGTTCAGATCTGCAGATCGGTCTCGTAGGTGGTCAGGATCCAGTCGGGCAGCTGTGGGGCGGCCTGTGTCAGGCGGCCCTGTGTAAAGACCAGCATCCGTTGCGGCGGCTGATTGAGACGCGAGTTGTCGAAGACCATGCCGCGATCTGCTTGCAGGACCGCTGCGCGGATCAACGGCTGACTGCGGGCAAAGCGCGCGCGGATCTTGTCCTCCGGCACGTCATGGCCTCCCTCCTCTGTCCGGCCGCGGACACGGCCCACGGACAGGTCAGGGCTGTCGACGCCCACGTGCATCACGATCACCAGGTAGCCGCGCGCGCGGGCGACCTGAATGATCTCCAGCTTGGAGGGATGCGAAAACACTGTCTCGGTCGCAAAGCTCTGCCCCGCCGCCAGCAGCTCTGCCCGGCGGGCGGCGGCCAGCGTGGCGGCCTTATAGGAGGCGTTCATGGAGGGGTCGCGCAGTTCATCCCGCTGAATGATGTCGGCGTTGATGAAAGGACCCGCGAAGCTGGGCGCGACGCGGGTCTGGTAGAGGGTCGACTTGCCGGCGCCGTTGGGTCCGGCAAGCAGGACAAGGCTGGGTCTCATGCGGCTGGGTTTTCCCCGGCGCGGATCAGGTTGCCGCCCGCGTCAAGGCCGACACCCCGGCCAAGCACCTGACGTTTGGCATAAAATGCCTCTTCCGCCGCTGACGGATGTGCCATCTTTTCGGTGAAGGCGTCGAGCCATGCGGCCTCTTCATCCTCGCGCAGTTGGGTGGTGTCCAGCTTGCCCTCCAGCGCGGCGGAGATGCGGGTGTAGTCAAAGCTGCCGGAGTGTTCGATCGCCCGGCCAATGCGCAGCCAGTGGGTGATCTGTCCGGCCACGGACCGGCTGTGCAGGTCGGCCTCACGGCGGACAAGGGCCATGACATCGTCTGAGAGTTTCACGGATTGCGCCATCTTCGCCTCCTTTGATCCTGTAAAGGTAGCAAAATGCTACCTTGATTTCAAGGTGCGGGAAGGCGTCTGCAGGTCTTCGCGCCTGTTGCCGCGTCCGTTTGGATCACCGCTCGGATCTTTCGATTGACGGACGGCTGCGTGGCGTGCTGAGGCCGACAGGCGCAATGGTTGCGGGATAGGGGCGCCGCCAGAACGGATCGTGGAAAGGGCCGTCTGGCGGGGATTTGGCGTCCGGCACGTTCTTGTCCGCATGGCCCGTGGCCAGCCCCTGCAACAGGCTTGCCGCCAGTTCCGCATCCAGCCGCGCGCGCACGTCGGGGTGTGCGTCGATGACATTGTCCTGTTCGCCGGGATCGGTCTGCAGGTCGAACAGGGCCTCTGTTCCGTTGCCATAGCGCACCAGCTTCCAGCGCGGATCGCGCAGCATGAACCCGCCAGAGGTGGCCCCGGCGATGCAGCGCGCGGGGTCCGGATCGGAGAGGCGTCTGCCCTGCGCCTGTGGCGCGGGCGAAAGGCCGGCCCAGTCCAGAAAGCTGGGGAACAGATCAATCAGCGAGGCCGGGGCGGTTTCGACCCGTGCCTGAGGCGCGCGAAAATCGGTGACGATCAGCGGCACACGGATCGAGGATTCGTGGAAGAACCCTTTGCCCATCAGCCCGAAGTCGCCAAGATAGTCGCCGTGGTCAGAGGCAAAGACGATGATCGTGTTCTCCAGCCGCCCGGTGTCTCGCAGCGTCTCGATCAGCAGAGCCACGTCCTCGTCCAGCCGTTCCACTGACACCGCGTAATGATGCCGGATGGCGCGGATCTGGTTGTCGGTCAATTCGCTGTAGTCCAGATCGGCCCAGTCACGTTTGTACCCGGCGATATGCCCGGGCATGTGGGTGTCGCTTTCCGCCGTCCGGGGCAGGGCGCCGGGCATGGATCCCGGATCTACCCGGCTCAGCGCCTCAGAGGGAGGGTCGTAGGGGCAATGCGGTCCGGGAAAGCCAACCATCATCGCAAAGGGCTGATCGCCTTTCAGGCTGCGCAGGTGATCTGCGGCGCGGTGCGCGACCCAACGGTCAGGCTGCAGGTGATCGGGTAAGGGATTGGTGCTTGCCCCCTTGGTCTCGTAATAGCCGGGCATCTCCTTGCCGTGCAGCTTGGCAAAGCCTTCGGCCTGCAATGCGTGGTGGTAATCGTCGCGCACATGGATGTGGCGCTTGTCCTCGGCGATCACCCGGTTCTGAAAGCCCTCCGCGATGTCCCAGGGATAGAAATGCATCTTGCCGATGGCCGAGGTGCGATAGCCTGCCTTGGCCAGAATCTCGGGCCATGTGTGTATCCCCATCTGCTGCCGGTCAGGGCGCAGCCAGCACATGTTGTGAGTGATGCCCGTCGCGTGGGCGTGTTGTCCGGTCAGCATCGAGGCGCGGGCCGGGACGCAGATCGGCGAGGGCGAGATCGCGGTCTCCCACCGGGTGCCTTTGGCGGCGAGGGCGTCTATAGCCGGGGTGTTCAGGAAACCCGCGCCGTAGCAGCCAAGGAAATCCGGGCGCAGCTGGTCCGGCAGAAGGAACAGAATATTTGGCGGTTGGCTCATGACGTGTCCTTGGTTGATATTTTCAGTTGCACGATTCCGGCGGCGAGGATGAGCGTGATGCCCGCGGCGCCTGTCAGGTCGGGCAGGTAGCCCCAAAGTGCGGCGTCAAAGGCCAGCGACCAGAGCACGCTGGTGTAACGCAGCGGTGCGATCCGGCTGAGTTCCGACCGCCGCAGCGCCGCGATGATCAGCACATTGGCCCCGACGAAACCCAGCGCCGCAAAGGCGATCAGCCCGGCATCGGTCTTTTCCGGCCAGACCCAGGGGGCGCTTGCGGGCAGCGCCGCCGCGACACCGCCCACCAGCACCAGCGACACCAGCGCGATGCGGAAAGTGTCGGTTTGAGGCGGCAGGCGCCGGGTGGTCACGTCCCGAAAGGCATAGGCCAGCGTCGAGATCAGGGCGAGCGCGATGCCGGGCGGAGAGAATTCCAGCCCCGGTTGCAAGATCATCAGCGTGCCAGTGCAGGCCAGCGCCAGTGCGAGCCAGTTGCCGGGCCGCAGGCGTTCCCCCAGAAACACACCCGACAGGATCACCGACAGCACCGGCAACGTGGCGTGGATGCTGGCCAGAAGCGACAGCGGGATTTCGAAGATCGCCAGAGAAAAGGTCAGCGCGGCCAGCGCATCCAGCCCCGCGCGTGTCATGCCGCGCGGCCCGATCATCCGGGCGGGCCCTTTGGGGCGCGCCGCAATGATCCCCGCAATGATGACGAAGGCCAGCGCCGAACGCAGGGCTATCGCCTCACCCGAGGGGATCGGCCCGAGTGCCTTGAGCGCAACGCCCGAGGCGACGCCGCTGAACAGCGCGATCAGGGCAAGGCCTTGGCCGCTGTCGGGCGTCACTGTGGCCAAGGGGATGTCACCTCTACGAGGTTGCCGGCCGGGTCCTCGAAGAAGGTCCAGAGCACCCCGGATGCGCCATGGCGGGGCGGGTGCAGCGGCCTGATGTTCTGGTTGGCCAGATGGTGTAACATCGCGAAGAGGTCCGGCGTGTGCAGGCCGAAGTGGCCCGGCGCCGCGGTGTCCCTGTCCGCCAGAAGCTCTACGAAGACGGCGCCGCGCCGCATCTGCTGCAACGCGATCCGGCCTGCATCGTCCAACCGTTGAAAACCGGGTTCGAACCCGAAGGCGACGTAGAATGCCATGCTCTGTTCCGGCTCCGGCGCGGCAATCGCAACGTGGTTCAGGGTCAGTTCGGGTGTAGTGCTCATGCGGCGACCTGGTCGGGCCAGAGGCTTTTCGCTGCCCGCGTCAACCCGGCGAGCGTGGCCGCATCCGCATCCACCTTGTCAAAGCGGACGCCCCTGTGGTCCAGCGCCCGTTCATAGCGGTCGGCCAGGACTCCGCTGGCCATCAGGAGAACCGGACTGGCCGCTTCTTGGGCGGCGCATTCCGCGCCGATCAGAACGCCGGACAGGAAAGAGGCCAGATCCTCAGGTGCCATGCCGCCGGTCAGGGTGCTGGCACGGGCGGCAAAGACCGCGTGCGACAGGGGCAGAGCGGCGGCGCGGTCGAGGCCGCGCAGGAATGCCGCTTCGTTGTAGTCCGACCCCTGCGCCAAGGCGCCGACAAGGGATTGTTGCAACAGGAGCTGAAACAGCTCGCCGGTGACGAAGGTGCGGAACCCAGTCAGAGCATCACCCTCAAGCTGCGCCCATTTGCTATGGGTGCCCGGGATGCAGATGGTGGCGGTTGTCTTGCCGGTCAGGGCAGCCGCGCCAAAGATCTGGATCTCTTCGCCGCGCATCACGTCCTCGCCGCCCGCGGTGGCTCCGGGCAGAATCACCATGCGGCGCCCGTCGGCATCGAAATGCGTAGCCTGCCCGCCCAGATCGTCGAAGGTGACCGGGCAGGGCGCATAGGCTGCCTCGACCCAGCCGGTGCGCGATCCGACCATGCCCTGCATCAGCACTGGTGCCTCCGGGGCGGCATCGAACCATGTGCTGCAATGCCGTCTGATGACGCCGGCAAAATCCCGCTCTGAAACGGTTTTCAACCCGTCCGGTCCCTTTCGCGTGTCGAGAACCTGCCCCGCGCGGTCCAGCGCCCAGGCCCGAAACGACGAGCTTCCCCAGTCGACCGCGATGAAGGTGATGCGTGACATGCCGAATGTCCTTTCTCGTGAAAATACATTGACAGGCTACGCGCCTCGAACTTATGTTTCAACTATGAAACGTTAGTTGCATATAATGGGACTGAACCATGAATAGACCGCTGAAGGGCATCCTGCCGATTGTACCGACCCCTTTCGGCGCCGACGGTCCGGCCGAAGAGCAGTCGCTGAAGCGGGTGGTCGTTCATGCGATCGAGGCGGGGGCCTCGGCCCTGGTCTATCCCGGCGTGGCCAGCGAGGACCTGTTCCTGACGGCGGATGAGCGGCGCAATTGCCTGTCACTGGTGTCGCGACTGGCGGGCGGGCGACTGCCGGTGATCGCGGGCGTCAATTCTGCCGATCCGGCGGAGATGGTCGAGATCACCCGCATGGCGGTCGAAAACGGGGCCGACGGCATCATGGCCATGGCGGTGCCCGCGATGGAGGATCAGGTTGGTTCCTGGTTCGCCAGGATTGCCGATGCGCTTGGCCCCGACCGGCCGATCATTCTGCAGAACCTGTTCAAGCCGCGGGGCGCGGATCTGAGCGCCGAAGAGATGCTGACGCTGGCAGCCGAGGTCCCGGCCATCCGCTACGTCAAAGAAGAGGGGATCCCCTCCGGTCCCAAGGTATCCAAGCTGGTCGCCGGCTGTGGCCCGGATCTGGACGGGGTGATCGGGGGTGGGGGGGCGCGTTACCTACTCGAAGAGCTGGATCGCGGCGCGATTGCAACGATGCCTGCCATCGAGCTGCTGGAGCTGCACGTGGCGCTCTATCGCGCCTACATCTCGCATGACCGGAAAGAGGCGCTGCGGCTGTACGAAACCTCTCTTCCGCTGCTGTTGATTCAGGCACCCTACAGGATGCGTCTGACCAAGCTGATCCTGAAAAGCCGGGGGTTGATCGATTGCGACGACGTGCGTGAGCCGTTGCCGGAGATGGACGCCGAGCTGAAAGAACTGGCGCTGGAGTTCTACGAGCGCACCGTGCAGGCGCCGGAGATGGCCGATGCATAAACGGATCGAACGGATCGAGGTCTTTGCCTTCGAGCGCAGCCGGGGAAAGAGCTATCTTGGCAACATGGGTGACGGTGAATTCGCGCTTGGCAGTCATCACATCGTGCGCCGGTTCAACGGCACGGTCTATCCGCGCATGGATCGCTCTGTGGTGTTGCGCCTGACCGACAGCGACGGCGCAACGGGCTGGGGCGAGACATACGGCCTTGTCGCGCCGGGGATCATTGCCGCCCTGATCGAGGATCTGCTGGGGCCCTACCTGATGATGCTGGATCCGGCGCGTCCGGATCAGATCTGGGACAAGCTGTATGAATTGCAGCGGGTTCGCGGCTATTGGGGCGGCTATCTGGCGGATACGCTGGCCGCCTTGGATATCGCGCTTTGGGATCTCTATGCGCGCAGCCGGGGCGAAAGCCTGCAGGCGGCGCTTGGCGCGGCCGGCTCGGGCACGGTGCCCGCCTATGTCTCTGGCCTGCCGGAGCCAACCAAGGCGGCGCGGCTGGAGTTGGCGCAAAGCTGGCAGTCGCGGGGTTTTGACATGGTCAAGATCCCCGTCAGCCACAGTGACGACGGCGATGTGCGGGGCGAATTCGATAGTCTGCGCGCGGGGTTGGGCGACGGTCAGAAGATCGCCGTCGACGTGCACTGGACGCGTACGGCCGAAGAGGCCATCGCCCTTGGGCAAGAGATCGCGCCCTTTGATCCGTGGTTCATCGAGGCGCCGGTCGCCGCCGAGGACATTGCCGCTCAGATCAAGGTGCGGCAGGGCATCACCTGCCCGCTGGCGCTTGGCGAAGAATGGCGCACCACCTGGGATTACATCCCGCGTCGGGAGGCTGCGCAAATCGTCCAGCCCGAGATGGGCCACACCGGCATCACCCAGTTCATGCGCATCGCGGAACTGGCGCGGGCCGGAGAGGCAGCTGTCATTCCGCATGCGACCATCGGGCTGGGCATCTTTGCCAATGCGAGCTTTCGCGCTGCACTGGCCGCCAAGGCTGAGGCGCATGAATTCCAGCACACGATCTATCCCGCCAACGCTGCGCTGCTGGAGGGGACAGCGACCTGCGAAAACGGCCTGTTCAACGTGCCGGACACCCCGGGCCACGGCGTCACGCCCAACGCGGACGGCATGGCTCACCTGAAGACACTGCTGACGCTATAAGTCTCAACGAGGAGGAGACCCCCATGAAAACCCTGAGAAAAACCGCCATTTGCGCGTTACTTGCCGCCAGCACAATGCTGACGGCCCTGCCTGCCGCTGCCGACGAAACACTGACCTTTGTCAGCTGGATGAAGGACGAGCCGGGCTACGGCGACTGGTGGAACGAGATCATTGCCGAGTTCGAGGAAACCCACCCCGGCGTGACCATCAACATGTCACGCGTGTCACGCGCCGAATATGCCGACACGATGTTCACCATGTTCGCGGGCGGCAACCCGCCGGACATCGTGCATCTGGCCGCTTTCGAATTTCAGCCCTTTGCCAACGAAGGCTGGATGGAGCCGCTTGGCCCCTGGATCGAAAAGTCCGGGCTGGACCTGACGGGTTGGGCGGGGCAGTCCACCTGCGAATGGAAGGGCGAGACCGTCTGCATCATGTTGCTCTATACCGGCTTTGTGATGGCCTATAACGAAGCGATCTTTGCCGAGGCGGGCGTCGAGGTGCCGACCGATTGGGATGGTTACCTCAAGGCCGCGCAGGACCTTCGCAAGGATACCGACGGCGACGGCATTCTGGACCAATACGGCATCGCGCTGCCCTTTGACGACCCGGCCAGCGTCATGCAAGAAGCGCTGAACTTCGTCCTCGATACCGGCGGTCGCTGGACTGTGGATGGCGAACCCGCCTTCGACCGCCCGGAGGTGATCGAGGGCCTGGCACGCTACAAGATGCTGTTCCGCGAAAGCCTGACCCCGAAAGAGCTGTCTTCGGCCGACGTGCGGCAATTGCTGCTTGAGGGTCGCCTGGCGATGACCGTCGATGGCGGCTGGATCAACAACACTTTCCGCAGCGCCTCGCCCGAGGTGCAGCAGCACCTGAAGATCACGCAATCGCCGTTCTCTCCGCCGCTGGGCGGCACCTCCAACGTGCTGGGCATGTCCGCCGACATGTCGGACGAGAAGAAGGAGCTGGTCTGGGATTTCATCGAGATGACCGCCTCGCCGAAATACCAGCAGCGTTTCGCGGAATGGGCCAAGACGCCCGCGCCGCGGCCGGGCATGGACTACACGCAGCTGATGGCGGACAACCCGTCCTTCGAGGTCCTGGCCAAGGCGGCCAAGGACGCGGCCGCGGCCGATGTCGACCGCCTGCCCAAGGGGCTGGAGCTGGAGAACAACGAGGTGGTCAAGATCTTCTACAAGGTTGCCCAACAGATGATCCTGCAGGATCTTGATCCGGCCGAGGCCGCAAAACGCCTGCAGAAAGAGGTCACGCGCATCAAGGACTGACCTCTTCATCAACCGGCCGGTGCCCCGCGTCGCGGGGCCCGGCCCGACAAGGGCAAAAATTCAAATGACCGACACCACTTCCCCGCAACGCGCCAGAGCCGAAGGCAGGTTGATACCGATGATCGATTTCAGCGCCCCGCGCCACCGCGCCAAGTTCGGGTATCTTCTGCTGGCGCCAGCCGTGCTCTTGATGGCCGTGATCATCGTCTATCCGATCCTGCTGTCCGTCAGCATTTCCATGCAGGACGTGCGGATCGCGCGCATCGGCGACGGCGGCAAGCCCTGGACTCTGGAGAATTACCAGTGGCTCTTTGGATCGGGTGAAACATGGCAGGCGCTGTGGGTCACCTTCAAGCTGGTCGCCGTGGTGGGTGGTTTGTCGGTCATCATCGGCTTTGCCACGGCAATGCTGGTGAACCAGAAATTCCACGGGCGTGCGGCGGCGCGGCTGTTCGTGGCGCTGCCATGGGCGGTGCCGGAGGTGGTGGCCACCGTGATCTGGGCCTGGATGCTCGACAGCTCCTTCGGGCTGGTGAACTGGCTTCTGCTCAAGTCGGGAACGGTCACCGAGCCCATCGCCTTTGGCTCTGATCCCAATGCCGCCTTTGCGGCCGTCTGTTTCGTAATGATCTGGAAAGGCTATCCGCTGATGTCGATCATGCTGCTGGCCGGGCTGCAATCCATCCCGGAAGAGCAGTATCAGGCGGCCAAGGTCGACGGCGCGGGGGTCTGGCAGCGGTTCTGGTACATCACCCTGCCCAACATGCTGCCAGTGGTCGGTGTAACGCTGGTGATGACGACGCTGTGGGTGTTCCGCGATTTCGCCATCATCCACGTGCTGACGCAGGGCGGGCCGCTGGGTGCGACGACGACCCTGTCAATCCTGACGTATGAGCAGAGCTTTGCGTTCTTCCGCATGGGGCAGGGGGCCGCCGTAGGCGTGCTGACCATGGTGCTCTGCGCGATCATCAGCCGGGCCCTTGTCGGGCGCATGGCGAAATCGGTGCACTGAGGGAGCAGCAATGGAAAAGAGACATCCTCTTGGCACTTTCGCGCTATATGCCACGGTCATCCTGACCTGCGCGCTGTTGCTTTTCCCGATCTACTGGATGGTGGTGACGGCCCTGCAACCGGCCTCGAACCTGCGGGCCTACCCGCCGCAGTTCTGGCCAGCGGACCCACAATGGAACGTCTTTGCCGATATCCTGGCAAAACATCCATATATGCTGTGGTTCACCAACACGATCCTGATCGCCTTTGCCACGATGACCATCTCGCTGGCGGTGTCCATCCTTGCCGCCTATGCGCTGTCGCGGTTCCGGCTGCGCGGGGGTACCGGGTTGGGGCTTTTCATCCTGACGTCCAAGATGCTGCCCGCAACCCTGCTGATCATTCCGCTCTTCGCAATCTTCCGATCGACCGGGTTGGTGGGGTCGCTCTGGTCGGTGGTGATCGCGCAGGCGACGCTGATCGTGCCCTTCTGCACCTGGATGCTGAAGGGGTATTTCGACACCATGCCGCCGGAGTTGGAACAGGCCGCGCTGGTCGATGGCTGTTCGCCGCTTGGCACGATCTTTCGCATCGTGCTGCCGGTGGCGGCCCCGGGGCTGGCGGCGACCGCGCTTTATGCCTTTGTGGTCAGCTGGTCGGATTTCCTGTTCGGCCGCACCTTCCTGACCACCAATGACGAAAGCTGGACTTTGCAGATGGGCATCGCCTCGCTCAAGGGCGAGTTCGTGACCGAATGGAACGTCATCATGGCGGGTTCCATCATGGCCTCCATCCCGATCATCATCGTCTATCTCTTCCTTGAACGTTTCCTCGTCGGTGGTCTGGCCGCCGGGTCCGAGAAGTAACGGAGCACACACATGTCAACCGTCCAATTCGATCAGATCAAGAAAAGCTATGGCGCGGTGGAAGCGATCCGCGATTTCAACCTCGATATTGCGGATGGAGAGTTCTGCGTGTTTGTCGGTCCCTCGGGCTGTGGCAAATCCACTGCGCTGAAAATGCTTGCGGGGCTTGAGGCCACCAGCGGCGGCACCATCAGCATCGGGGGGCGCGATGTGACAGAGCTTGGCCCCGGCAAGCGCGACATCGCGATGGTGTTCCAGAATTACGCTCTGTACCCGCATATGTCGGTACGCAAGAACATCGGTTTCGGCCTGAAAATGCAGGGCATGCCGGCCAATGACATCAACGCTAAGGTGGAAGAGGCCGCGCGGGTGTTGGAACTGACGCCCTATTTGGATCGCAAGCCGCGCGCCCTGTCCGGTGGTCAGCGACAGCGGGTGGCTCTGGGCCGGGCCATCGTGCGCGAGCCCAAGGCGTTTCTGATGGATGAGCCGCTGTCGAACCTTGATGCCAAGCTGCGGGTGCAGACCAGGTCGGAAATCGTTAAGCTGCAGAAACGGCTGGGGGTGACCACGATCTATGTCACCCACGACCAGACCGAGGCGCTGACCATGGCCGACAAGATCGTGGTAATGAAAGGCGGCGAGATCCAGCAGGTGGGCACCGCCGAGGACCTCTTTCACACGCCCCGGAACATCTTTGTGGCCGGGTTCATTGGCTCACCGGGCATGAACTTCTTCCACGGCAAGGTGTCGGCGGGACCTGCCGGGCCGGTGACCCGTTTCGGCGAGGTCGAGATCCCGCTGCCCGAGAAATGCGCAGCCATGGTCGGGCGCGACATGGTCTTTGGCATCCGGCCAGAACACATGCGCGTGTCGGACAGCGGCCCGGCCGTGGGGTTGTCGCTGGTCGAAAACCTTGGCACCGAAAAGATCCTGCACTTCCACACGCCGGCGCAGAACATGATCGAACTTGACCGTACGGCACTGGCCAATGACGAGGAACGCGATGCGCAGACCATGCTGATCCGGGTCATCGACGACCGGCGTTACAGCGATGGCGAGGCGCTCAACCTTTCTTTCCCGGTTGATAAAATTCATGTATTCGACCCCGATACCAACGAGGTCGCGGGCTGAACATTGGACAGGTTCGACAAAATCGCCGAGAGGTTTCCGGGCGCCGGGACTTTGGTCAAGGGCATCCAGATCGTCGAGATCCTTGACGAGATCGGGCGCCCGGCCACCTCGACCGAGTTGCTGGCGGCCTCCGGGCTGCCCAAGGCGACCTTCTACCGCCTGCTGGGGGCCTTGATCGAATTTGGCTACGTCCGCCACGATGCCCGATTGAAGACCTATGCGCTGGGTCATCGGCTGATCGAACTGGCCAGCAAGTCCATGACCAGTTTCGACCTGCGCAGCGCGGCCGAGGGCGAAGTGCTGCGCCTGTCCAAGGAGTTGAACGAAACCGTCAGCCTGGCGGTGATGGAAGGCGACCGCATCATCTATGTCGATGTGCGCCGCCCGCCGAACCCCCTGGCCATCGGGGTCGAGATCGGTCGCGAATTGCCCGCGCTGGCCAGCGCCTCGGGTCATGCGATCCTGTCGGCCATGCCGCCGCACCGGGTCAACGGCATGATCGGCGGTCTGTCTGCGGACGAACAATCCTCGCTGCTGGCGGATTTTGCCATCAGCCGGGCGCGGGGCTATTCGCTGGCAAATTCGCGCAGTCTCGAAGGGGTTGTCGTTATCGCCGTTCCCGTCAACGGGCCGCCGGGCATGGGGCAGGGGGCGATCGTCGTCACCGCCCTTGCCAGCCGACTGCCCTATGAACGCCGCCACGTGATCGGACGCGACCTGATGGAAGCGGCGCGCCGGGTCGTGGGCAATATCGGAAGCGCCCCTGTGAGCATCACCGCAAATCCGCGCCGAACGGCGCATGTCGAAGAAGGGCTGGAGTGTCTGTCCGCCGCCGGGGCTATCGTGGGCGAAGGCCCGGTCTGGGATGCGCGCGAGGGCCTGTTGCACTGGGTCGATGTCGCGGCCCCGGCCTTTCACACCTATGATCCGAAGCGCGGCGAGGATCACATGATCCAGGCGCCTTACCTGATCAGCGCCGTACTGCCCGCAACAGGCAATGCCATGGTCGCTGTCACCCAGAACGGGCTGGAGCGGTACGACCCGGTGACCGGCAAGCTGCAGACCATCCACGACCCCGAGGCGCACATGCCCTCGAACCGGTTCAACGATGCCAAGACCGATCCGGCGGGCCGTGTCTGGACCGGCTCGATGAGCCTTGATGCCTCGATGCCCTCGGGCTCTCTCTATCGGTTTGACACGGTAACGGACGCCAAGGCGGTGGACGGTGGGTTCCAGGTGTCCAACGGGCTGGACTGGAGCCCGGACGGCGGGACGTTCTACTTCACCGATACCGCGCTTGGGATCGTCTTTGCTTATGACTTCGACGCTGCATCCGGCGGGCTTTCGAACCGGCGCACATTCCTGACCTTCGATCCGGCGGACGGCAAGCCCGACGGGCTCTGCGTGGACAGCGAAGGCAATCTCTGGGTGGCGATCTGGGATGGCTGGCGCGTGGCCTGCTATGGCCCGGATGGCGCCTTGAGGCGCGAGATCGACATGCCGGTGCCGCGCCCGACGAGTTGTTGTTTCGGCGGGGCGGACATGAAACGGCTGTTCATCACCTCGGCCTCAATCCGCCTGCCTGCCAGCGTTCTGGAAGAAGCGCCGCTGTCCGGCGCGCTTTTTGCCATAGACGTTGATGTGGCTGGGCAGCCGGTGCGGGAGGTGGCGCTGTGAACCTGGCCTGGGATTTTTCCGACCGGCACGTGATGGTCACAGGGGCGGCGGCGGGCATTGGCCGTGCAACGGCGCTGGGATTTGCCGCCGCAGGCGCGCGGGTCAGTGCGGTCGATCTGAACGCCGAAGGGGTGGCCGAGACGGCAGAACAGTCCGGACGGATCGACGCGCACGTCTGTGATCTGGCAAATGGCGACAACATCCGCGCGATGGTTGAGGAGGCCACCACGGCGCAGGGGCCGGTGACCGTGTTGGTCAACAACGCCGGTGTGGACCGGCGCATCCCCTTTGACACGCAGACCGAAGAGGAATGGCGCTGGATGATGGCGGTGAACCTCGACCATCACGCGCTGTTGTCGGGGATTGTCGCGCCGGGCATGGCCGGGGCGGGCGGCGGGGCGATCGTCAATCTTTCGTCCACCGCCTGGATGAAGCTGGCCGGGAACCTGACCGCCTATCACACCGCCAAGGCCGGGATCGTCGGCCTGACACGCGGGTTGGCGCGGGATCTGGGACCGAAAGGTATTCGCTCCAATGCCATTGCGCCGGGCCGCGTGGTGACCGAGCGGGTCGCCGGACAGGTGAGCGACGAATGGGTGGCCGAGACCCATGCGCTGCAATGTATCCCGGATTTGATCCGCCCTTCGGACATCGCGGATTGCGCGATGTGGCTGGCGTCAGATGCCGCGCGTATGGTGACGGGCCAGTGCATCGTGGTGGATGGTGGCGTGGTCTGAAGAGCGACGCCGATCCGAAGCGTTCAGGCGCCGGATCACCCTGCCCGGATCACCCTGCTGGGTGCAGCTTGACCACGTCGGCGAGTCTGGCGGATGAGTCCGCCAGGTGTTCTTTCATCCGTTCTCGCGCGGCCTCTGCCTGCTTGTCCTTGATGGCGTCCGCAATGGCCCGGTGCAGCGGGATGGATTTTCGGTTCTGGCCTTCGTCCGGGTTGGTCAGGCGGATCGACAACATCAAACCGGCGAAAATCGCGTTCTCGAGCGCGTCAAGATACCGGTTGTTGGCGGCGCGCAGCACCGCGATGTGAAAGCGCGCGTCGGACAGGACGTACTGGCTGTTCTCGGCGGCGTGGGTTTCCATCTGGTCAACGGCGCCGAGTATGGCGGCCAGTTGCGCGTCGGTTCGGCGGGTGGCGGCATGAAAGGCCGCGTCTGGCTCGATGGATTGGCGAAGTTCCATCAAGTTCAGCAGGCGCTCATCCTCGATGGTCAGCGATTGGTGCCACATCAGCACATCGCGATCCAGCATCTGCCAATGATGGACATCCTGAACACGGGTGCCGATGCGCTGGCGCACTTCCAGAAAGCCCTTTGCGACCAGCATCTTGACCGCCTCGCGGATGACCGTGCGGCTGACGCCGAACTCTTCGCAGAGGGCGTTTTCGTCAGGCAGCAACTGACCGGGTTCAAGCTGCCCGTCGAGAATGCGTTCCCCGATCTTGCGCGAAATCTGCCCTGACAACGAACGTGACAGGGTGTGTGGTGTCGGGATCAGAACATCTGTGTCGGGAGTGGCCATACCGCGATACCTCCAGCCTTTCGAAAATCATAATACCATTATGAGTCCAGGCAAAGCGGAACTGCGCTGGCTAACTTCTATGCTCTATTTGTATATTGATATTATGTTTTGGTCAAGATAAGTTTTGTCGGCAAAATAGGAGAATGCCGATGTTATCACATCAAGACCGTACCGAAGCCGCGCGCAGGTTGCTTCTGGCAGAGGAGACGCGTGTTCAGGCCGAACGCCTGTCACAGAGCTATCCGGGAATAGATATCGAAGACGCCTATGCGATCAGCCGCGAAGTGGCGCAGACTCGGCAGCATCGCGGGGACCGGTTGATCGGCCACAAGGTCGGGCTGACGTCCAAGGCGATGCGCGCCGCGTCAAAGATCGACGAGCCGGACTATGGCCACGTGTTCCAGAGCATGCTGATCGAGGACGGCGCAACCGTGCGCCATGCGGATTTCTGCGTCCCACGGGTAGAGCCGGAATTGACCTTCATTCTGAACGCGCCCTTGCAAGGCCCAGACCTGACGTTGGACGATGTGATCGCTGCAACCGAATGGGTTGTCCCGTCAATCGAGATCATCGACGCGCGGGTGACCGAGCCGCGTCGCATCTTTGATACCGTGGCCGACAACGGCGCTGCTGCGGGCCTGATCCTTGGCCATACCCGCTATCGCCCCGATCAGATCGACTGGCGGTGGGCCGGCGCACTGTTCCGCCGCAATGGCGAAATCGAGGAAACCGGGATCGCGGCGGGGGTGATGGATCACCCGGCCAATGCGGTGGCCTGGCTGGGCAACAAGCTCGCGGCCTATGGTGGCGCACTGGAGGCCGGGCACATGATCCTGTCAGGCTCGTTCACGCGGCCGGTCTGGGCCGAGTCGGGTGATCTGCTCGAAGCCGATTTCGGTCCACTGGGCGTTGTGTCGGTGGCGTTTTCATGACGGCGGCGCATTTGAAGGCGGTGCCGGATCAAGGCCCGGGATACTTGATCGGAGACTCATGGAGCACCGAGTCCGACCTGCCAGCCATGGCCGTGATCAACCCGGCCACCGAAGAGCGGTTGTACGACGTGCCCTGTTGCGGACCCGATCATGTTGCCCGCGCGCTGGAACATGCCAGGGTGGGATTCAAGGTCTGGTCGGCCACGCCGGGGTGGCAACGGGCACAGGTGCTGCGGCGGATTGCCGAAGAGATCATCAGGCGTCGCGAAGACTTTGGCCGCGCCATCGCGACGGAAATGGGCCGTGTCTATTCGATAGCCGTGGGAGAAGCGGAGTCCGCCGCCGGGCATTTCATCTGGATGGCGGGCGAGGCAGAGCGGCTGTACGGTCAGGCGATTCCGTCACGGTTCGGGGGCGACTTGAGGATCACGCCGGAACCGGTCGGAATTGTCGCG
Source organism: Antarctobacter jejuensis (assembly GCF_052266595.1). NCBI lineage: Bacteria > Pseudomonadati > Pseudomonadota > Alphaproteobacteria > Rhodobacterales > Roseobacteraceae > Antarctobacter > Antarctobacter jejuensis. The sequence goes on from NZ_JBQQXJ010000017.1 coordinate 41,912, forward strand.
GCCTTCAGTCCGTGGAATTTCCCGCTCAGCCTGCCTGCACGCAAACTGGCGCCGGCCCTCGCAGCTGGCTGTGCGGTCATCCTGCGCCCGTCAGAGCAGACGCCGACGGTGGGCGCGCTGCTTGGCGAATGCTGCCTCGCGGCGGGGCTGCCGGCAAGTGTTGTCCAGATCCTGCAGGGGGATCCGATCGGTGTGTCGCCGGCCTTGCTGGCCTCTGACGAGGTGCGCAAGATCTCTTTCACCGGGTCCACGCGTGTGGGGCGGTTGCTAATGGAGCAGTCGGCGCAGACCGTCAAACGGGTGTCGATGGAACTGGGCGGCCATGCGCCGCTGATCGTTTGCTCGGACGCCGACATACCGGCGGCGGCCCGCTTGACGGCGCGCGGCAAGTTCATGAACAGCGGACAGGTTTGCGGGTCCCCCAGCCGGTTCCTGTTGCATGAAAGTATTGCTGCCGAGTTCACAGATATCTTTCTTGAAGAGGCGCGGGCCCTGCGTCTTGGCAATCCGATGGATCCGCAAACGACCATGGGGCCTCTGGCCAGCCCCGTGCAGTTGGACAAGCTGGAAAGCCTTGTCGAGGACGCGGTTCAGCGCGGGGCGGTGCTGCGTCTGGGCGGGGGCCGTGCGAAAGATCAGGCGCGGGGGTACTTTTTTGAACCTACCGTGCTGGAAGGTGTTCCCGAAGACGCGCGGATCATGCGTGAGGAACCCTTTGGCCCGGTGGCGCCGCTGGCGACCTACACGGATCTTGACGATGCGATCCGGCGGGCCAATGACACCGAATACGGCCTGGCTGCCTATGCCTTTACCCGCAGCGAAGCGACTGCGCAGCGGCTGTCGTCGGAATTGCAATCAGGCATGGTCGGGATAAACAACTTCATGCTGGCCCATGCCGAGGCCCCTTTCAGCGGGGTCAAACATTCCGGCATCGGGATCGAGGGCGGCCAGATGGCCATTCGCGAGTACCTGAACTTCAAGACGACACATACCCTTCTTGAGGTTCCGGCGGCCTGACCGCAGCCTTGTTCGGACCGACGGGGCCACCGCAGCGATGCGGTGGCCCCTCTTTCTTTAACCTTTGAGCGGGAGCCAGACGGCCATCGTGTTGTCGTCACGATTGTTCCACGCAAAATACGGGATCAGCGTGACATCAACGGTGCCGGTTGGTGCTGTGGCCAGCGGCGCATAAAGCTCTTTACCGGTCCATGCCGCACGGCGGGGCAGGTGGGTCCGCAGCAGGGCGAGATCCTCGAATATCCCGGTTCCGGGGGTCTTTTCGAAGGTGGTTTCCGCTGTCAGAGCGACTTCGTCGATGCTCATGCCCTCGGGCAAGTCTGCGCCTTCGAGGCAATAGACCATCGGTCCGACCATCACCGCAGCCTGGTTGCGGGTTTCTTCGACTTCGGGTCGCGCAACAAGGATGCGCGGCGACATGTCGAAGCACAGTTGGATCTTGTCACCGGTTTTCCAGTTGCGGGACAGGGGCAGATAGCGGGAGCCTTCCCCGGCCACCTCCACGCTTTCACCATTCACTTGAACCGACGTTTCGGCGCTCCATCCGGGCAGGCGCAGGTTCAGGGTGGTTTCCGCCTCCGGCGCGGCCTCAACAGTCAGTGTGACATCCCCGGCCCAGGGGAAGTCCGAGCTTTGCGTCAGAGTGATCGGCCCGGCGGCCAAATCGGTTTCCAGCCGGTTGCCGCCATAAAGATGCACCCAGACGGCCGCGTCCGCAGTGGAATAGGCCCAGCGGTGCAGACCGGCAATCGTGCGCGTCACCTGAGGCGGACAACAGTAACAGGTCCAACGGGTCCAACGACGCGGGGAGTCATTGTTGCCGATGAACTGTTTTTCACCATTGAACCGCAGCGGGTTGGAATAGGTGAAATGCGTCCCGGCCAGTGACACGCCCGACAGGCCGGTGTTGTACATCACCTGTTCCATCACGTCGGCATAACGGGCATCGCCGGTCAGTTGCAGCATCCGCCAGCTCCACATCGCGTTGGAGATATTGGCGCAGGTCTCGTTGTAGGCGGTGTCGGAGGGCAGCTGGTAAGGGCGGCCATAAGCCTCGGCGATCTGTTCATAGCGCGGATGACTGCGTTCCGAGGTGCCCTTGTGCAGCGCGCCGATGCCGCCGGTGATGTACATCTTGCGATAGGTGGAGTCCTCCCAGATGCGGGTGATCGCCTGCATCAGCGGCGCCTCGTCGGTTTCCATCACGATGTCCGCGGCACCGGCCCAGAGGTAGGGGCCGGTCACGCAATGACCCACGGCCTCTGTCTCTTTCAGCAGCGGCACACGGGCCTGGCTCTGGTCGCCGTTGTTGCCGGGCAGGTCCGGGTGCATTCCGCGGTTTTCGACGCAGATCCGGGCCAGTTCCAGATACCGGGCGTCGCCGACTTCGCGATACAACTCGACCAGCCCCATGATCTGCGAGGGGTTGAAGCCGAACCGGGCGAGGTCGGGATCGCGGGTGATGAAGGTGTCATAAAGGTAGTCTGCCGCACGCAGGGCTATGTCCAGGAACTTGCCTGTGCCGGTCACTTGGTGATGCAGGCAGGCCGTCGTGAAGAGATGGCCGAGGTTGTACATCTCGTGATGTTCGATGTCGGTCCAGCGGCCAAGATCGGTCAGGGTGATCTGGGTGTTGAGATAGCCGTCCTCTTCCTGTGCGGCGCTGATCGTGTCGATGTAGGCCTCCATCAGGGCGGTCAGGTCCGGGTCGGGGGTGACATCGGTCAGCAGCAGGATCGATTCCAGCGCCTTGTAACAGTCACCATCGCTCCAGTACCGCCCGTGAAAGGCGCCGCCCCCGGCGACAACGGTGCGGAAGTTTCCGAAATAGGCTGCGTTTGCCGGGTCTTCCATGGCGTCCAGCACGCTGTGAATCGACTCGGTTCTGACAAGGGCCTGCTTGTCCGCCCAAAAACCATCGGTCCAGCGCACGGCCTTGTCCGAAGGGCGGCGCAGCCTGGCGTGCGTGCTCACCAGCGTCGGTTTGGCTCCATCCATGTCTCTGTTCTCCAAGAATTTATCTGTGAATGCCTTGCCGCTGTGTTCTGCGGCGCGGGGCGAAAAATGAGCAGCCATCTTGCTTTTTGATCTGGCTTGACGGATGCTGCTCAAACATATTATGTTTATTTTTGTCGATAAAATGCAATACCAGCGACAAGATCCATTGGAGGAGGAAACGATGATGACCTTGAAACAAAGCGTGGCGCGGCTGTGCCTGTGCCTGCCCATCGTGGCAGGGGCATTGACCATCGAAGCGGGTCCGGCCATGGCCGAAGGGCAGGTGCATCTCTTCCACCGGTCAGCGGCGGAATCGGCGCGGGCGCCGCGCATGGCGATGTGGAACCACTGCGCCGAAAAGCTGGACATCGAGTTGATCGAGAACTTCTCGCCGCCCAAGCAGTACGAGGTCCAGCTGCCGGTGCAGTTGTCCAGCTCGACCCCTCCGGACATCTATGCCTACTGGGCCGGCGGTCGGTCGCAGTTCCAGGCTGAAACCGGCAAGATCCTGGCGCTGAACGATCTTTGGGAGGAGATCAAGGACAACTACCCCGAGGGCGTGCAGGCCACCAGCACCGAACCGGACGGCAATGTCTACACCATCCCGACCACGTTCCAGCCTAATGTCTTCTGGTACAACAAGCGTGTCTTCGCGGAACACGGTCTGGAGGCCCCGCAAAGCTGGGAAGGGTTGCTGGATGTCGCGGCCAAGCTGAAAGAGGCGGGCGTGACGCCCTTCATCCTCGGGTCGAAATCCGGGTGGGAGCCGCTGCTCTGGTTCGACTACTTCGTTCTGCGCACCGCCGGATCGGATTTCCGCAACGGCCTGATGAGCGGCACAGAAAGCTATCTTGACCCGCGCGTGGTCGAGGCGATGGAGCTTTGGAAAGGTTTGCTGGAAGCGGGTTATTTCAATGACCGCACGTCCAGCCTTGGCTGGCAGGAAATGGCGACCAAGTTCATCTCGGGTGATGGCGCGATGGAGCTGATGGGCACCTGGACCGTGGGCACCTTCATCACGGGCGGGCTGGAACCCGGCGCCGATTTCGACGTCTTTGACTTCCCGATGATCAAGGACGGCATCGACCCCGCCGTCGAGGGGGCCGTCGAAGGGTGGGCCGCCAGCGGGGCAGGCGAGAACACCGACAATGCCATCGCAATGCTGAAATGCGTGTCCGAGACCGAACCGCAGGCGCTGTTCGCCGCACAGGCGCAACGGATGGCCGCCAACAAGGATGTGCCGATCGAAATCTACGAACCGGCGTCGTTTCAGCCGACGATCAAAAAGTTCCAGGACATGCTGGGCGCGCCCTTTCACCAGAACCTTGAACTGGCGACGCATCCCGGCGTGACCGAAGTGGCCAAGCGCGAACTGCCCCGCTTTCTCGCCTATCCGGACCAGTACATGAAAGTGCTGGAGATGCTGGAAGACCGTCGCAATGACGTCTTTGGCGACAGCTGAGGCCGTGGGGTCGGGCCGGGGCAACGCGCCCCGCCCGGCCCTGCGCATATGGAGGAGAGTGCCATGAACGCCCGGCTTACGCCCTGGCTATTCCTGACGCCCGCGATCCTGATCTACGGGATCTTTGGCGCCTACCCGATTTTCCAGACCTTCGCGATCAGCCTGACCGACCAGGTCGGCGTCGCGGCGCCCGGAAAGTTCATCGGATTGCAGAACTACGTCATGCTGTTCCAGGACAGTTATTTCCTGAACGCGCTCAAGAATACCGGAATCTGGGTGATCGCATTCCTGATCGTGCCCAATACGCTGGCCATCACGATTGCGCTGCTGGTCAAGCAGACATTCTGGGGTGCGGGTTTGATCAAGACGGTGTTCTTTCTGCCGCTTGCCCTGTCCTTTGCCATCGTCGGCGTTGTCTGGGGTTGGATTTATGAACCCGACGTCGGCCTGCTGGACCAGTTGCTGATCGGACTTGGGCTGGACGGATTGATCGTCGAATGGCTGGGGCCGGAGGCCGCGACCTATTCGGTGATCGCGGCGGCGGCCTGGCGGCAGACGGCCTTTGCCACGGTGGTCTTTCTTGCCGGCCTGTCGGCGATCCCGCAGGAGTTGATCGAGGCGGCAAAGGTGGATGGCGGCACGCGGCGGCAGATCTTCTTTCGCATCACGCTGCCCTTGCTGAAACCTGCCAGCACCATTGCCGTATCCTCGGCGCTGATCCACGCGCTCTTGGCGACCGAGATCGTTCTGACCATGACAGAGGGCGGGCCGTTCGGATCCTCCGAAGTGGTGGGCTACCGGATGTATATGGAGACCTTCTGGAACTACAAGTTCGGCTATGGCGCAGCGATTGGCGTGATCGTCACCCTGATGACGGCAACCATGGTGGTGCCCTATGTGCGCCGCATGGCCAAAGCCCAGGAAAGAGACTGGAGCTGAGGACAGGCACATGACCGATGTAACCACACAAATCACGGCCACCGTTTCGGCAGCCAACCGCACAGAAGATCGCGGCACGTTTCGCGAGCGCTTTGAAGAGCCTGTCATGCGCGGCGGGCAGATCTTTCTGCTGTTGCTGCTGGCACTGGTGTTCTTCCTGCCCGTGTTCGGGACTCTTCTGACCTCGATCCGCACCATCCCGGACATCACGCAAAACGGCGCCTGGGCGCTGCCGTCCAGCTATGAATGGGGCAACCTGGGCCGCGCCCTCATCGAGATGCTGCCCTACCTGCGGGCGTCGGTGATCATCACGCTGCCCTCTGTTGTCGGCACGCTGCTTGTGGCGACGATGGCGGGCTACGCCCTCAGCCGGATGCGGTTCCAGGGGCGGATCTGGATGTTCCTCGTGATCGTCTCGCTCAGCTTCGTGCCGATCCATACGCAGCTGATCCCGGTGTTTCGCCTCATGTCCGATCTGGGCCTGCATGACACCTTCGTCGCGCAGATCATCGTCCACATCATGCGGCAGATCCCCTTTGCGGTGCTGATCATGACCAACTTCTTCAACACCGTGCCCGGAGAGCTGCGTGAGGCGGGCCGCATCGACGGCGCCAATGAATGGACGATCTTCCGCCGCATCTACCTGCCGGTGGCACGTCCTGCCCTGTCCGCGCTGATCGTTCTGGAATTCACCTGGATCTGGAACGACCTGCTTTGGGGCCTCGTGTTGACGCAGGGCTCTGGCAAGAAGCCGGTGACGGTGGGGATCCTGTCCTTCGAAGGCGAATACGAGATCGCCTGGAACATGGTGGCCTCGGGCGCGGTTGTTGCCGCCATCCCGACGCTCGCCGTGTTCCTCGTTTTCCAGAAACACTTCATCCGCGGGATGACAATGGGATCGGTCAAGGGCTGAGGTCCGACCGACACGGAGATTTCAAATGGCAGATGTAACCATCAATCAGGTCATCAAGAACTACGGTGCGGTCAAGGCGATCAAGGGCATCGACGTCGACATCGAAGACGGAGAGTTCGTCGCCCTCGTCGGACCCTCGGGCTGCGGCAAGACCACGCTCTTGCGGATGATCGCGGGGCTGGAGGATATCAGCGGCGGGACAATCTCGATCGGCGGCAGGGTGGTCAACGGCCTGCAGCCCAAAGCACGGGACATCGCCATGGTGTTCCAGAACTACGCGCTATACCCGCACATGAAGGTGGCCGACAACATGTCCTTTTCGATGCAGCTTGCGGGCGCCTCGAAGGACGAGATCCGGGCCAAGGTTCAGGATGCGGCGCGTATCCTGAACCTCGAACCCTACCTTGACCGCTATCCGCGCGAACTGTCGGGCGGTCAGCGCCAGCGCGTTGCCATGGGCCGCGCCATCGTGCGCAATCCCAAGGTGTTCCTGTTCGATGAGCCGCTGTCGAACCTCGACGCCAAGCTGCGCGTTTCCATGCGGGCCGAGATCAAGTCGCTGCACCAGCGGCTTGGCACCACCGCCGTCTACGTCACGCACGACCAGATCGAGGCCATGACCATGGCCGACAAGATTGTGGTGATGAGCGAGGGGCGGATCGAACAGGTCGGCACGCCGCTGGAGCTCTATGACGAACCCGCCAACCTGTTTGTCGCGGCCTTCATCGGTTCGCCGTCGATGAACCTGCTTCGGGCAGAGGCTTGCTCGGGCGGGGTGCGGTTTGCCGATGGCACCGTGCTGGCGCTGTCCGGCGCCGAGGGGCTGCAGACCGGTCGCCCGGTGATTGCGGGCGTCCGCCCCGACACCTTCGAACTGGCGCAGCAGGGATTGGCGGTGCAGGTCGATGTGACCGAGCCGACAGGCGCGGAAACGCAGGTTGTCGGAAAGATCGGTGACAAGCCGGTGACCTGCCTGATGCGTGAACGGATCAGCGGCAAGCACGGGGATGTGCTGCATGTGATGCCCCGAGGTGCGGTGCATCTCTTTGATCCGGAAACAAAATTGCGGATCGGCACGGCACAGGCGGCGCTTGTCCATTGAGCAGCAGCTGTCAGACAGTGCCGGAGGCGGGTGCGCCCGCCTCTGTCGTTGTGGCCCGCCCCTTGTTGGCGGGCATGGTGTTGGTGGCCCTGGCCGGAGCCATCCTTGCAACGCAGGACGCCGCCATCAAGGAAATGACGGTGCGGCAATCACCGATCCAGATTTCGTTCATCCGCTACGGCTGGCACGCGCTGTTCGTGGCCGCGTTCCTGTTCCTGACGGGCAAGCGGCAGATTTATCTTACCCGTCGGTTGTCCCTGCACCTGGTTCGGGCGCTGCTCCTGTTGATCGCGTCGACCTCGATGTTCGTGGCAATCGCCTATGTGCCGCTGTCTCAGGCGACCGTGATCCAGTTTCTCAGTCCGGTGGTCGTGACGCTGTTGTCCGTGGTTTTCCTGGGGGAGCGGATCGGCTGGCGGCGTATCACGGCGCTCTGCCTTGGGTTTTGCGGCGTGCTTGTCGTTGTCGGCCCCGAGGCCGGCCGCAGTGAGGGCCTGTCTCTGATCTGGCTCCTGCCGCTGCTTTCGGCCTTTGGGTCCGCCGGATACGTGCTGATGACACGTCGCCTGTCGGCCCCTGACGAGGTCGCTCCGGCCATGGCCTTGATGCCGGTCATCTGTTTCCTGGCGTTGGCCCCGGCACAAGCGGTTTTCTGGAGCCCGATCGCCCTGACGGACATCGCCATTCTTGCGCTGATGGGGCTGACTGGCACCGTGGCCCATGTCTGCATCCAGTTGGGGATGCAGGCCGCGCCTGCCTCTGTCCTGTCTCCATTCCTCTACAGCCAGGTGATCGTGGCCAGCCTCTGGGGCATCGTCTTCTTTGACGATCCGATGAGCGCGGGCTTCTTCCTTGGTGCTGCCCTGATCATCGGCGCGGGTCTGACGATCTGGTGGATCGAACGCCCGAAGCCTGCCGCCTGACACTCAAGACCGAAAGACCGCTCATGACTGCGAAGAACATCATTCTCTTCATCACCGATCAATGGCGCTGGGACACGCTGAACCAGCCGGGGCATCCGTGCAAGCTGCCCAACTTGCAGGCGTTCAGGGAGGAATCCACCAACCATGTGAACGCCTTCACCTCGACCCCTCTGTGCACGCCGGCCCGCGGCACCCTGTTCACCGGCAAGCTGCCCCACCAGAACGGCACGATGGACAATGTGCAGGGGTCGTCCTTTTACCCGCACGGCAAGCTGCACCCCCACCACCGCACCTACATGGAGCGTTTGCAGGATGAGGGCTATCAGGTGTCCTTCATCGGCAAGTGGCACCTTGGGGCCGGGACGCTGACAGAACGCGGGATCGACAATCATCTCAGCGATGGCGGCGATCAGGCCCTGATCCCGGCCAACGATCTGGAATTCGCGGAGCCGCGCAAAACGCCGTTCTATGGAACGATCACGCAGGGCGTTCATATGGACGAACAGCGCGTCAGGGCCGGGATTGCCCAGCTGGAACGCCTGTCGGCAAGCGGCAAGCCCTTCTGCCTGATCGTCTCGCTGCCCGGTCCGCATTTCCCGCACCACGTCCCCGAAGACTGGGTCAGACTGTACGATGACCTGCCAGAGGACTTCATGCCGGACAACTTCATCCCGCAATTCACCGAAGAGGGCAAACCGCAGGCGCAGGGGGCCCATTACTGGCCCTGTCAGGATACCCGTGGGCTGACCCAGCAGGACTGGCGCCGCACGGTCCAGCATTACTGGGGGTTCTGTTCGTTCATCGACGATCTGTTCGGTCGGTTCCGTCGACGGGTAAGCGAACTGGACCTGGATGGGACGACCTCAATCGCCTTCACCGCCGATCATGGCGAGATGCTGGGCGCGCATGGATGGTTCGACAAGGGGCCGTTCTTTTACGAAGAGGTCATGCGCATCCCGATGATGATCCGCGACGCGGGGCAGGCAGAGGCACGCTCGGCCGAGAGCTTCGTCAGTTTCCGGGACCTGCTGCCCAGCCTTCTGGCCAACAGTGAAGCAGCGGGCATTCTGACGCCCGAAGAGGCCGCGCGCAGCTATGACGGGCCGGAGCGGGACGCGGCATTCTACTGCTACGACGCCTATCAGGGACGGCAGTTCAAATTCCGTGGTATCCGCGAAGCCCGCTACAAATACGCCTGGAGCCCGCATGACATCGAGGAACTCTATGACCTCGAAACCGATCCGGGAGAGCGCAGAAACCTCGCCGGCGACGTGGGTCATGCCGCCGAAAAGGCCCGGTTGAAGGCGCGTCTCTTCGACTGGATGAAGGCGGAAAACGATGGGCTTGCCCATGGCGGATATCAGCTTCCGGTGGGCAGCTACATCGACGGCCGCCCGGCCTATGAACAGCACGACCACCAACAACATTTGAACCCGGCGCTGAAGCAATGATCATAACCAACATCAAAACCTACATGCAGCGGGTCGATGACCGTCCGCGCGTTCTTGTCGCCGTCGAAACCGACGAGGGAATCACCGGATGGGGCGAAACCTATGCCCACGGGCCGGAACGGGCGATGGCGCCGATCCTCGACTATTTTGCCACGCATCTGCTGGGCGAAGATCCGCGCCGGGTCACCTTTCTGCACGAAAAGCTGATGCATGTGGCACGCTTCCCGCCCGGGGCGCTTGGCCTGGCGGCGTTTTCGGCTGTCGATCATGCCTTGTGGGACATTGCCGCAAAGGCGCTGAATGCCCCGGTCTACCAGCTGTTGGGAGGGCATGTGCGTGATCGCGTCCGGGTCTATTGCACCGCCATTGGTGCGCCCGACAACGGCGTCGAGCTCCTGTCGAACCTGCATGCCGAATTCGGCTTTACGGCTTTCAAGCTGTCGCCTTATCGCAAGCATCCCTTCCAGCATCGGTGGGGTGAGGTCTGCGAGGCAACGGCCGATTACTTCCGCACGCTGCGCGAAGGCCTGCCGTCCCATTTCGAGATCGCCTTTGACGCCCATTCGGTGCTGATGGAGGGGATCGACGCGGTGCGGCTGGCGCGGGCCATCGAACCCTACGATCCGTTCTTCCTCGAAGAACCGCTGCGCCCCGAGCATATGCCGGCATGGACCGCCATGAAGGCCAAGCTGAACATTCCGCTGGCCACGGGTGAGGCGCTGTTCAACCGGCATCAATTCCTTGCGTTGCTGACGGCACAAGGGGCGGACATCGTGCAGCCCGATATCGCCGTGGTCGGCGGGCTGACAGAGATGCGCCGAATTGCCGAAGTGGCCGATGCCCATTCCGTTCCCGTCGCGCCGCATAACCCGATGGGTCCGCTGGCGACGGCGCATAACGTGCATTTCTCTGCCGCCTGTCCGAACTTCAAGATCCTCGAATACAAGGTGCATCGCGACGTGCCCTGGATCGCGGATCCCTACATTCCCGTGGATGGACACCTTGATTTACGCCCGGATCGTCCAGGCTGGGGCGTCGAGATCATCGAAGAGGCGCTGCAGACCGATGAATACACCCATTGGTCGCGGCCCCTGCTGCACAAGCCCGATGGCGCGACGACCTATGCCTGAGTGCTGGCTGCCATTGCCTTCAGGGCAAATTCCGTCGTCAACTCGATATGGCGCGCCGTCAGCGCGCAGGTCGTGTCGATGTCGCGGGCAATGGCGGCCTTGTAGATCGCCGCATGTTCGGCGGGCGTATCGCGCCCGCTGGCGCCCAGGCTGCGCGACAGGTGGCGATAGCGTTCGTGATGAGCATAGATCTGGCCGCGCAGGTCCAGCAGCCAATGCGACGGCGTGGCCGAAACCAGCGCGTCGTGGAACAGGCGGTTGCGTTCTTCGATCTCCTGCGGGCCAGTGCCCCTGTCCTCGGCCAACTTCAGGCTGTGGTAGGCCGCTACAACATGCGCCTCCCAGTCGTCACCGCCACGGCTCAGGCTGTCGCGCAACGCCTCGCTTTCCAGCAGGATCCGGACCCGACCCAGATCTTCGACATCCTCCGCCGAAACGTCGCGCACGTAAAAGCCGCGGTTGAAATGCTGTACGACAACCCGTTCGCCGATCAGACGCGACAGGGCCTCTCTCAGGGGGGCCGCGCCGAAACCGAACTGCTTTCGCAGCTCGGCGATCTTGAGCTTTCTGCCAGGCGCCAGGCCTCCGGTCACGATGGCCTGCCGCAACGTGGCATAGGCTTTTTCAGCATCGGTGACAAAGGCGTCTTGTTCCATGGATCGTCCGGATTTTGCGGTTGTCCATGTTTAGGGGCAGGGGCGGCGCAATCCAAGTCCGGGCGGCGCAGGGCGTTAGAAAGCTGACATTTATATCATATGATATTACTATTCAGAAAGGCGTCGACCCTATGCAATACCCCGAAAATCCGTTTACCCGCGGGCTGCGCGCGAAAGACCCGCAGATCGGTCTGTGGATCAGCCTGGCCAGCAACTTCGCCGCAGAGGTCGTGGCCCCCGCAGGTTTCGACTGGGTCCTGATCGACATGGAGCACAGCCATAACGACTATGCCTCAGTGTTGGGTCAGTTGCAGGCTTTTGCCCCCTACAGCACGGTTCCCATCGTGCGCGTCGAATGGAACGATGCCGTTGCGGTCAAACGCTTGTTGGATATCGGGGCGCCCGGACTGCTGTTTCCGATGATCCAGACAAAGGAAGAGGCCGAACGCGCCGTTGCGGCCACGCGGTATCCCCCGTGCGGCATCCGGGGCGTTGCCGGTTCCACCCGGGCGACGAAATTCGGACGCATCACCGACTATGCGGCGCGTGTCGAAGAGGAAACAGCCGTGCTCTTGCAAATCGAGACCTGCGCCGCGCTGGACCGGGCCGAAGAGATTGCCGCCGTCGAGGGTGTGTCCGGCGTATTCTTTGGCCCTGCGGATATTGCCGCGGACATGGGCAAGCTGGGCCAGCCCAGTTTGCCGGAGGTCTGGGATCGTATCAGGCCCGCTGCACACCGCGTCATGGAGATGGGGGTGCCGGTTGGAACCCTGGTTTCGGACAGAGCTTTGGCCGCCGACCTGCTGCGCGAAGGTTTTTCCTTTGTGGCCTGCGGCACGGATACCGGCCTGCTGGCGCAAGGCAGCGATAGCCTGCTGGCTGACATGAGGGCGCGCATCCAAGGCGCATGACGGCGGGCAAGCGGTGTTGTCGGCACCTGGAGAATCCGGTCGACAAGATGCAGCACTGGATGTTAAACATAATATGAATGAACTTTATGCTGATCGGAGGCATGGCAGGTGTTGCGTAAGAAGATGTATGTCGGCGGCGAATTGTTGGACGGACAGGCCACGCTTGATGTCGTGAGCCCGGCCACCGAAGACTGCGTGGCGCAGGTTGCCGCCGCCGGGTTGGATGATGTTCAACACGCGCTGGAATCGGCGCGCGACGCGGCCGCCGGCTGGGCGGCGACGCCGATTGCCGAACGCCAGGACTGGATGTTGAAACTCCGCGACGCGGTGATCGCCAACGAAGAGATGCTGCGGGACTGCATCCACAAGGAGATGGGCAAGCCCTGGGGTGGGACGCAAGAGGATTTCGACCTGCTGGAGCGCGCGTTGAAGTTCTACGCCGAAGAGATCCAGCGCGTGCATGACGAAACCCTGCGCGACCTCGACGGCACCCACGAACACCGCATCGTCTATGAACCGGCAGGGGTGGCAGTGGCCTATCTGGCGTGGAACTTCCCGTTGCTGAACCTTGCCTACAAGATTGCACCGGCGATGGCGGCGGGCTGCCCGATCATCATCCGCCCCTCGGCGGCGACGCCGGTGTCGGCCTATGCGGTGGGCGAGTTGTGCCAACAGATCGGCCTGCCTGCGGGGGCGGTGAACATCCTGACAACGGACGGCTATGCCCCGTCGGACGCGCTGGCGGCCTCGACCATTCCCAACGTGATCACTCTGATCGGGTCGATCAATACGGGCAAGCACCTGATGAAGGTGGGTGCAACCTCGATCAAGAAATACTCGATGGAACTGGGCGGCAACGCTCCGGTGCTGGTCTACAAGGATGCGGACCTCGATCTTGCCGCCGACATCGTGACGACGGTCAAGTTCAACAACGCGGGCCAGATTTGTGTCACCCCGAACCGCGTCTTTGTCGAACGGGAGGTCCATGACGCGTTCCGGGAAAAAGTCGTCGCACGGGCAAAGGCCGCCAAGGTCGGTTTCGATCGCTATGCCGATATCCAGACCGGCCCGATGATCGACGGCCGCGCCTGGACGCGGGTCAAGGGGTTGATCGATGACGCGGTGGACAAGGGCGCGGGGCTGCTGGCCGGGGGCGACCGTCCCGAAGGGCTGGACAAGGGGTTCTTCATGGCGCCCACCGTTCTGGACGGAGTGACGCCTGAAATGCAGATTTACCAGAACGAGATCTTTGGCCCGGTGGTCAGCCTGATCCCCTTCGATGACCGTGACGAGGTACTGGAACGCGCCAATGACGGTGAGGAGGGCGGCCTTGCCTCCTACATTTTCACGGCCGACCTTGCCCTTGCGGACAAGGCCGCCAAACGGCTGCGCTACGGCGAAGTGCAGATCAACGGTGTGAAATATGACATTTACCTGCCGCACGGCGGCATTGGCCAATCCGGCATCGGCCACGACTGCTCGCGTCTTGCCCTGAACGACTACCTTGTCGTGAAGCGCATCAGCCGCGCACTGACATAAGGGAGGATTCCATGAAAATGGAAAACATCACCACCGGGCTGAAAATCACGAAGATCACCAGCCACGTGCTGCAATGCGACATGCCCGAGGAACTTGGCTATTCGCAGCAATACTACGCCAAGCGCACCGCGCATCTGGTAGAAGTCGAGACCGATCAGGGGATTACTGGCTGGGGTGAGTGCTTTGGCCCTGGCAATGTCGCGCTGGCGAACAAGGCGATTGTCGAACGGGTCATCCAGCCGATGGTGCTGGACATGGATCCGATGGATCGCGACGTGATCTGGCATAAGGTCTACAACCTGCTGCGGGATCACGGGCAAAAGGGGATGCCGTTGCAGTCCTTGTCGGGTGTCGACATCGCGCTTTGGGACATCGCCGGCAAGGTGACCGGACAGCCGATCCACAAGCTGATTGGCGGGGCACATCGCACGCATGTCCGATCCTACGGTTACGGCATGATGCTGAAACGTGAGAGCGTCGAAGATCATGTCGCGCGTTTCGTGGATGAGGCCGCGGCGATCCGGGACATGGGATTCGCCGCGACCAAGATGAAGATCGGCCTTGGCGCGAAGGATGACGTCAAACTGGCCGAAGCGGTGCGTCGCGGCGTCGGTGACGGTTTCGATTTCATGGCCGATGCCAACCATGCCTACAACACGGTGGACGCCTTCTATGTTGGGCGCGCGCTGGAAGAGTTGGGCGCGTTCTGGTTCGAAGAACCGGTGGCGCCCGAGGATCTGGACGGCTACCGCGAATTACGGGCCGGTCTGAAGGTCAACATTTCCGGTGGCGAGGCGGAATTCAACCGCTGGGGCTGGCGCACCCTGCTGGAATCACGCGGGCTGGACATCGCCCAGCCCGAGGTCTGCGCCTTGGGCGGTATCACCGAGTACCTGCGCGTGCTGGCACTGTGCCACGCGCATTTCACACCGGTCTTCAACCACGTCTGGGGCTCGGCGATTGCGGTGGCCACCAACCTGCAACTGCTGGCGGCCATGCCCCCGATGCCCGGCGGGCTTTTCCCGCGCGAACCCTGGCTGGAGTTCGACACGACGGAAAACCGTTTCCGCGACCATCTGCTGGCGGAACCGCTGGACATCCAGGGGCAGGTTGCGCGCAACGATGGTCTGATCGCAATTCCCACCGGGCCGGGACTGGGCGTCGAACCGGACCGGGACTTCATAAAGGCCTATGAGATTGACTGACCGCACAGGGCAACCGGCCTTCGTCGGCGTGGACTGGGGTACCTCCAGTTTTCGCCTGTGGGTCCTGTCAGCCGGGGGCCGGGTTCTGGCAGAACGCAAGGGCGGGGAGGGCATGTCCACCCTGACGCCCGACCAGTTCGGTCCCGTGCTGCAATCCCACCTGGAAGGGTTGAGGGTCCCGCATGACGTACCGGTCTTGGTCTGCGGGATGGCCGGGGCGCGAACGGGCTGGCGAGAGGCTGGGTACATGGATCTGCCGCTCCGGCTGTCCGATCTTGCGACTGCGACCACCTGCGTGCCCGGCTTTACATGGGATGTTCGCATCCTGCCGGGCGCCGCACAGCGGCAAGCGATGTCGCCCGACGTCATGCGCGGTGAAGAGACCATGTTGCTGGGGGCCTTGCGGCTTGGGGGGCAAGGCTGGTTCTGCATGCCGGGGACGCATTCCAAGTGGGCGCAGGTTCAGGACGGGGTGCTGACCCGCTTCGATACCTTCATGACGGGCGAAACCTTTGCGCTTTTCTCTGGGCGGTCCACGCTGTCGGGGTTTGTCTATCCGAACCGGTTCGATGCCGCCGTCTTTGATTGCGCGGTCGAGGCGGCCTTTCAGCGGCCCCAGGATAGCTTGCGAAGTCTTTTCCAGTTGAGGGCCGGCCCGCTGTTGCAGCTGGTCGACCCCGGCGAGGTTGCGTCCCGCCTTTCCGGGCTTTTGATCGGAATGGAAATCGCTGGATGCCAAGAGGCGGTTTCGGGTGAGGTCTGCCTGATTGCTTCGGGCCTTCTGGCCGAACGGTATTCCCGCGCGCTGGCCGTTGCGGGCATGGGGATCCGTCATCTCGATGCAGACAGGGCGGTGCGTGCAGGATTGTCTGCCGCCGCCGAGGATCTTTGGCCGCAGACACAACACAAGGAGACAGCAAGGTGACAGCTGCCGAACTATGGTCGTCTTTGGACGTCAAACTAATCGCCATCCTGCGCGGTATTTCCCCGCGCGAAACCGTTCCGACCGTGATGGCCCTGTTTGACGCCGGGTTTCGCGCGGTGGAAATCCCGCTAAATTCGCCTGATCCCTTTTCCTCGATCGCGCGCGCGGCGGATGTGGCTCAGGACTATGGCGCATGCCTGGTCGGGGCAGGCACCGTGTTGCAGGCAGAGCAGGTTGAGCAGGTCGGAGAGGCGGGAGGAAACCTGATTGTTTCGCCGGATGTGAACCCGGAGGTCGTCGAGCGATCTGTTCAGGCGGGCATGGCCAGTTTCCCCGGTGTTTTCACCGCCACCGAGGCGCATCGGGCGATCCGGCTTGGCGCAACGGGGTTGAAGTTCTTCCCGGCCTCCTTGGTGCGCGCCGCGGGAATCAACGCCATCCGCGCGACCCTGCCGCAGGGAACTCAGATCTGTGCGGTCGGCGGAGTCGGCCCGGCGGACTTCGAAGAGTACAAGGCGGCGGGCGTGGTCGGTTTCGGTCTTGGGACCAATCTGTACCGGCCTGGGGACACGACCACACAGGTCGCTGCCCGCGCAAGAGAGGCTGTCGCGGGGTATCGCGCAGCATATGGCGCTGCAGTCGCCGCCGAATGAAACAAAGCCGCCGCAACTTGCGGCGGCTTTGCCGTTTTGGTGCTGCGGCCTGTCGTCAGTGCCAGCCGACGCGCGGGGCGACCGGGATCATGTCATCGGGACGCGCGCGGATCATGTCGTGGTGTTCCTTTCGGATGGCCTGGTAGTCCGGGTCATCGAAACGGTTGATCATCTCGACCGGATCGTCCTGCAGGTCATACAGCTCGCCGGTGTCGGTCTTCAGGTCCATCGACATGCGATAGCGTTGGCTGCGGACCGTCATCAGGTCCATGTCCACGGCGGACCGCAGGCTGTCCACCTCGTATTCCGACAGGGCAAAGTCGCGGGTTTGCTCACCCGTCCAAAGCCCGCGCCAGGATTGCCCGTGGCCGTCGGGCGTGGGCAGGTCGGCCAGGTCCGCCGCCGTTGCCAGCACGTCGACGGTTCCGACGGGATCGTCGATCACCCGGCCCTGCGGTACGCCGGGCCCCTGGATCAGGCAGGGCACGCGCAGCAGCCCGTCGTACAGCATCGGCCCCTTCAGCAGCAGCCCGTGATCGCCCAGCCACTCGCCGTGATCGCTGATGAAGATCACATAGGTGTTGTCCAGTTCGCCCTTGGCGCGCAGAGCGTCGAGGATGCGGCCCACTTCGTGATCGACCGAAGAGATCATGCCGAAATAGATCCGCGTGATGTCGCGCAGCGCGGCCTCGGTCAACTCGCCCTTCTGACCCCAGTCGATGCCGCCGGCGTTGTGTTCCGACCCCTGCTTGATCGGCTTGGCGCGGTCCTCGACGAAGGCGCGGTGCCACCAGGGCCGTGCATCAAGATCCAACTCCGGATGCGGGGCGATCGTGACCTCGTCGCGGTCATACATGTCACACCAAGGCTGCGGCGACAGGAACGGCGGGTGCGGGTCGGGAAAGGACACCCAGGCCATCAGCGGCTTGTCGCCCTTGTTCTGGATCATCTCGACCGCGCGATCACCGATCCAGGGCGAGGAATGCCAAGGCGCGTCCAGCGCCGAACGCCAGGCCTGAAAATGTTCGGTGTCCGGTTGAAGGCGGTCCTTGGCCCGGTCCCAGCGTTCCTGTCCGCGCCCGTCCTGATCCAGCCAGTATTCATAGTGCAGTGCCTCGGGCGGATCGTACCATTGGGTATGGTGGTGTGGGCGCAGCATCATCTGCACGTCGTCAAAGCCCATGTAGGACCCGCGCCAGTCCGGGGCAAAGTCCTTGGCGCTCTTGTAGCATTCGGCCCGCCCGGTGGGTTCAAAGGTCTGCTGGCTGGACAGATGCGCCTTGCCGACGAAATGCGTGGCATATCCCGCTTTGCTGAACATCCCTCCCAGCCCGGCCTCTGCCAGAGCCTCGTCAAGGTCGCGGCCATTGTCCCGAACGCCATGGCTGTAGGGCAGTTTGCCGGTCAGGATCGAAGAACGCGCCGCCTGGCACATGGGGTGCGGCGTGATGCATTTGCTAAAGCGCACGCCCGCGGCGCCGATGCTGTCGATATGTGGCGTGCGCACGCCACGGCCCTCTGGTCCGATGCAATCGCCCCGCTGCTGGTCTGTCGAGATGAGTATGACGTTCGGCTTTCGGCGCATGGCGTGCCCCTTCTGTCTGATTGGAATCTGTGGGTGGACCCTGTCCAAATAAAGCACCCTCATGGAAGGATGTACAATAGATAAAAAATAATGTACGATTTAAAAAGGAAGAGAGGAGCATCCTGAAAATGATTCGTAGCTTGTCTGCCGCAACCGCACTTGGCTTGCTGATGGCCTCGTTCGCCGGGGCGCAAACCGTTCTTGATGTCGTGGCGTGGAAGGGAAACGAAGCAGAGCCTGCCGGCCTGCCTGAGCTGATCGAGAAATTCGAGGCGGCCAATCCCGATATCGATGTCGAGTTGACCTATGTCGCCCGCAAGGACGTGGACAAGGTGATCCCGCCGCGCCTGCAAGGCGGCAACCCGCCGGACGTGACCATGGTCGACAGTTCCCTGGTCGACTTGTGGGGCGGGGCGGGGTTCCTGACGGATCTGGGAACCGACAGCCCCTGGTATGATCGGATGATCCCGGCGGTGCGCAACGTGATGACCCGCGACGGTCAGATCCTTGTCTACCCGCTGGAAGTCATCGGCATGGGCAATTTCGTCAACATGGACCTTCTGGCCAAGGTCGGGATCGACAAGGCGCCTGTCACGCTGGATGAGCTCAAGGCGGCCTGCAAGGCCCTGTCGGCTGAAGGCATCGCGCCGATGATCTTCGCGGGCGGTTTTCCGGCCATGCTGTTTGTCGGGGCCAACGGGATCGACCCCAACGGGATCTCTCCGGCGGAATACGGCAGCGGTGACCGCAGCTTTGTCGACGACGAGAACTTCAATGCTTCGCTCGACAGCGTGCGCGATCTTGTGGCGGCAGAGTGTTTCGACCCCAAGCTTCAGGCCGGTCTTGACCCCTGGGCGACAGCGCCGCAGGAATTCCGTGCCGGCAACGTGGCGATCCTGCCGCAAGGTGCCTGGAACATCGGCAACTTCTCGGCAGTCGAGGGGCTCAACTATCAGTTCGCGCCGATGCCCTCGGCCTATACCGAACACGGTCTGGCACTGGACCTCGTCGGGCCGGGCTGGGCGATCCCGCGGGATGCCGAGCACAAGGAAGCCGCCCGCAAATGGGTCGATTTCTTTGCCGAAGAGGAAAATCTGAACGTCTTCCTCGCCGCCGAAGGCGCTTACAGCCCCTACACGGGCGGCGTGTCGACCATGCCGGATCTGGCCGCGCCCTATACCGCAGCGCGTGACGCGGGCAGCCTGATCCTCTGGCCCTTTTCGACGCTGGAATTCCCGAAGATCCTGCAATCGGAATGGGAAGACAGCATCACCGGCTTCCTGCTGAACATCGACGAAGACAACGAAGAAACGCTGGAGCGGTGGGACTACGCCATCGAAGACAGCCTGTAAGTCCGCAGGCCCGGGGCCTCGCGCTCCGGGCCTACACACCACCCAAGGCCAGGGGGAGGAAACCATGCGCGCCAGACAGTCCTTATACTTGTTCACGATACCGGCCCTGCTGGTGATCGGCCTGTTCTTTATCCATCCGATCATCCTGACCTTCGACATGAGCCTGACAAACTACAAGGGCATCGGCGAGGCAAAGGACATCGGCTGGCGCAACTACGAGCGCATCTTCAGCCGTGATCGCTATCTGCAGGAAATCTGGCTGACGCTCTGGTACACGGTGATCGTGGTCTCGGCGCTGACGGTCACGGGGCTGTTTTTTGCGGCCATGCTGCACCGGCTGCCGCTGATCCGCAATTTCAGCCGTGCGGCCCTGTATACACCCGCGATGATGTCTTTTGTGGTGGTCGGCTATGTCTGGCAGTTCCTCTACTCGCCGCTGAACGGCGGGATCAACGTGGCGCTGCGCGATCTGGGTCTTGGCGCGTGGGAGCAGAACTGGCTGGGCGATCCCAACATCGCGCTCTATTCCGTGGCCTTCACGCAGATCTGGATGTTCACTGGTTTCACCTGCGCGATCTTCCTGGCGGGCTTTGCCGGCATACCGGAAGAGATCAACGAGGCCGGGCGGCTGGAAGGCGCCTCAAGCTGGCAGCGGTTCCGATACCTTGAACTGCCGCTCCTCGGCCCGTCGATCACCGTTTCGGTCATGCTGACCACCATCGGCACGCTCAAGACCTTTGAACTGCCCTTCATCCTGACCAAGGGCGGGCCGGACGGCGCGACGCGCCTTCTGTCCATCGACATCATCGACAACCTTTTCGGCCAGTACAAATTCGGTTTCGCCAGCGCGCTGTCGATCGTCATGCTGGTGATCGTGCTGGCCGTGGCCTTTATCCAGAACAAGGTCCTGCGGGACCGGGAGCACACGTCATGAGCCTGACCGACGCACAAACCGCAGCGCCGGACCGCGCCGGCCCCGACTGGGACCTGATCAAGCGGCGCGCCAAGTCGATCCTGGTGCATGGCATCGTGCTGGCGCTGGTGGGTATCATGCTTCTGCCGCTGATCTACATGGTTATGATGTCGTTCAAGACCTCGACAGAGATCGCGCAGGATCCGCTGGGCCTGCCCGACAGCCTGTACTGGGGCAACTACATGGCGGCTTTGTCGTCCATGGGGTACGTCCGTTCTGTCATCAACTCGCTGGGCATCACCCTGTCGGTGATCGTGGTGGTGGTCTTTGCCGGCGCCATGGCGGCCTATCCGCTGGCCCGTCTGCAGAACCGCCTCAGCCGCGTGATCGTCATGGTGATGGCGCTGGGTCTGGCGACGCCGAACTTTGTCACCATTACGCCGATCTACGTGATCTTCCGCGACCTTGGCCTGCTGGACAGTTACCTTGGCATCGTGCTGGCCTTTGCGGCGCTGAAACTGCCTCTGGCGGTGTTCTTCTACACCAGCTTCATCGCGGCCATCCCGATGGAGTTGGAAGAGGCCGCGCGTTTGGACAACTGCAACAACTGGCAGATCTTCTGGCACGTGATCCGGCCCTTGCTGGCGCCGGTGACGGCCACGCTGTCACTGTTCGTGATGATCATGGTCTGGAATGATTTCATCTATCCGCTGCTATTGCTGACTGACAAGGACAAGCTGACGGTGATGATCGCGGTCTACAAGTTCGTGGGCAACACCGGCATCGACCCGACCAAGCTGTTTCCAGCGGCGGTTCTGGGCTCGCTTCCGCTGCTGCTGATGTTCGCGGTGTTCCAGCGCAAGATCATGTCCGGCGCCACGGCAGGGGCGGTGAAATGAACCTGGACGGCAAGCACATCATCATCACCGGCGCCGCGGCGGGCATCGGGCTGGGCATCGCGCGGGCCTGCGCCAAGGCGGGCGCGCAGGTGACCGGGTTCGACAAAAACGACGGCACGGCGCAGATGACTGAGATCGGCGCGGAGTTCGCGCAGGTCGATGTCACCGATCTCGACGCTTTCGAAGGCGCGCTTGCGGCGGCGCATGACCGCGCCGGGCGTCTGGATGGTATGGTGAACAACGCGGGCGTCACCATCAAGGTGCCGTTCCTCGACATGACCCGCGACCAGATGGAAACGCTATGGACGGTGAACCAGCGGTCCGTGCTGGTGGGATGCCAGGCGGCCGGGCGGATCATGGCCAAGGCGGGTAAGGGCGCAATCGTCAATATCGCCTCGGTCCATGCCCGCGCCACGAACCCCGGCCACGAAGGCTATGCCGCGACCAAGGCCGCTATCGTGGCGATGACCCGCGCCATGGCCTGGTCCCTGGGCACCAAGGGCGTGCGTGTGAATGCCATCAGCCCGGCGATGACCCGGACCGAGATCGTGGACGCGGCGATGAAGACACCGGAACTGGCGGATCGCTTCCGGTCATGGACGCCCGAAGGCGAGGTGACCACCGTGGATGAGATCGGCGCGCTGGCAGTGTTCCTGCTGTCCGATGCGGGCGCGGCGCTCAACGGTTCGGACGTGCTGGCGGATCGCGGCATGTCCGCGCTCTTGGATATTTTTGACTTGGAGGGGAAGCGCAATGGCTGAACTGGCGCTGAAACAGGCGGTGAAACGCTACGGGGCAACGCAGGTGATCCACGGTGTGGACCTGAAAATCGACGACGGCGATTTCTGCGTCTTCGTTGGCCCCTCGGGCTGTGGCAAGTCCACGCTCTTGCGCATGATCGCGGGTCTCGAGGAAACCTCGTACGGGCGCATGACCATCGGCGGGCGCGACGTGACCCACATGGACCCGGCCAAGCGCGGCGTGTCCATGGTGTTCCAGACCTATGCCCTGTATCCGCACATGACCGTGCGTGAGAACATGAGCTTTGGCCTCAAGATTGGCGGCACGCCCAAGGCCGAGATCGCGAAGAAGGTCGACGAGGCCGCGCGCATCCTCAAGCTGACCGACTACATGGACCGCAAGCCCAAGGCCCTGTCCGGTGGTCAGCGCCAACGGGTAGCCATCGGCCGTGCCATCGTACGCCAGCCGGATGTGTTCCTGTTCGACGAACCGCTGTCCAACCTCGACGCCGAACTGCGGGTCGAGATGCGGGTGGAAATTGCCAAGCTGCACAAGCAGCTGGGCGCGACGATGATCTATGTCACCCATGATCAGGTCGAGGCCATGACCATGGCCGACAAGATCGTCGTGCTGCGCGATGGCCGGATCGAACAGGCGGGTTCGCCCGCGAAACTTTATGAAGACCCGGACAACCTGTTCGTCGCCGGCTTCATCGGCTCTCCCCGGATGAACCTTTTCGACGGCACTGTTGTGGCCTCGGATTCCGGGCAGGTGACGGTGTCCGTGCCGCGCCTTGGGGCGGCGGCCCTGCCGGTGCGGGTCTCGCAGCAGCTTGTTGCCGGTCAGAAGGTCAAGATCGGCCTGCGGCCCGAGCATTTCGCCTCTGACGGCCCCATGCGCGCCGAACTGGAGATCGACGTGATCGAGAACCTTGGTGGCGTGTCCTATGCCTATTCCTCGACCGAGGGTGAAGCGCATCCGGTAATCGTGGAACTGCGCGGAACCGCGCGCCCGACGACCGGTGGCCCGCTGTCCATTGCTTTCGATCCTGCCGCGGCGCTGGTCTTTGACAGCGAGAGCGGCGCACGGATCCGCTGAGGGTACGCCCCGCCGCAACCTCCCTGCGGCGGGGCAGGTGGCCTACGCCTCCGGCCAGTTTGCGCGGTAGGGTGGCAAGCCCGCCACCTCCATTTCTACCGTGAACAGGCCGCCAGCCTCCGGGTTGGCGGCTTTTTCGTCTTCGGTCATGCTGAAGGTGCCGGTGGTCACGAACAGGGTCTTCAGGCCCGCGCCGCCAAAGGCGCAGTTGGTCACGATCTCACACGGCAGGTCGATCCGCTTGGTGATCTCGCCATCCGGCGTCATACCGATGACCTGTCCCCGGTCGCAGATCGCGATCCAGAGCGTGCCTTCGGAATCCACCGTCATCCCGTCCGGCTTGCCGGTGGTCTCGTCGAATGTCCGCAGCACGCGCCAAGCCCCGTCCTCGAAAAGGTGCATCACGCCCGGCACGCTGTCGATGAAGTACATGCGCGCGCCCTCCGGGCTGAACGCCAGGCCGTTAGAGATCGTGCAGCCGGTCATCATCGGCTGTGGTCGTCCATCGAAATAGCGATACAGCGTGCCGGTCGGGCCCTTGGCGCCCTCGGACATGGTTCCGACCCAAAGCGCACCATCCGGTCCGGCGATCATGTCGTTCAACCGGTTGCCGGGAATGTCGGGTTCCGGGTCATGCAGCGTCGTGATCATGCCACTGACCGGATCCACCCGTCCCAGCCCGTGTTTGGTGGCAATCAGCAGGTTGCCGTCCTGATCCAGCGCCAGCGCGCTGATGAGGTAGGGCAGGGCGACCCGCTTGGCCTGTCCGGTGGCAGGATCATAGGAATGCAACGCCTCGCCCGAGATATCGACCCACCACAGCAGGGCGCGATCCGGATCCCAGAGCAGGCCCTCACCACATCCGGCCCGTGCCGGATCGACGCATATCGGCGATTCCATGTTCACTCCAAATAAAAATAATGTATGATACTATATATATGACGCATGATTTGGCGAAAACCCTTGACGCCAAACTATCCCGGGTGAACGGTGCAGTATGAGCGATTTCGGCCCCATTTCCCTCTCCGCAAACAAGGACGCCGCAGAAACGACGTCTTCGTCGATCTACGACGCCATTCGCCATGACATCCTGTCCGGCGCGCTGGAGGCAAACGCACGCCTGAAGATCTCGGAACTGGCCAAGCGGCACAACACATCGACGAACCCAGTGCGCGAGGCGTTGCAGCAGTTGCGGGGTGAGGGCTTGGTCCTGTTCACACCGAACCAGGGCGCACGCGTGCGGCCCATAGACATGGAATTCGTCCGCGACGTGGCCGAGGTGGGCTATCAACTGGAGCCCTACTTACTGAAGTTGTTTGTCGAAACCGCCAGCAACGAGGACATCGCAGAGCTTGAGCGGATACAGGATGAGATCGAGGCGTTGAACTTCAAGGACAAGGCGCGTCATACCGATCTCAACCACGCCTTTCACGAATACATGTACGAACGCCACTACAACCGGGTTGCTTTCAACGTCTGGAAGCAGCACCGTGAGATCCTTGGATCAATCAGCACACGCGTGCCGATTGCCATTGGTCGACAAGAGGCGATCATCCGAGAGCACCGTGCCTTGATCGACGCGATCAAGGCACAGGATGTGGATCGGGCCTTGGCAGTCCTGAACCAGCATATTGGCGATGCCGGGCGACACGTCGTGGACCAGTTGCGAATCGAGCAGACGCGCTCATCCCGACAGCGCAGCGCCTGAGCGCAGGCAGTCACTTGCCGCGTAGGTGCAGGCGGGACCTGGCACCGGGCAATCTCCATCATGTTGAAGTTCTCGGCCCGTGGGTCCTGTGCCGTCTTGGGCAGGACGCCTGTAAACTTTCTGACATAACGAACGTTTCTCACGGAATGATCGAAAGATCCTGCGGAGTTTCTTGGCCTGCCGAAGTGCAGCGACCCCTGTCTTCTTCACGTTGACCGAGTGCATGAAACATAAAAAATAATGTACGATCTGTAAAATTGATGTATCGTCGTTCCAGTAAGATTCGCTGGAGGCCGAGACGTGACTGGAAAACCCATTGAAGCCCTGGCAACGCCGACCGCGCTTTCACCGGGAGCCTGTGTGACCTCTTCGGTGGCCATAGCCGCGATCGAGGCGATCCCGGCGCGCGTGGGTGGGCGCAATCAACTGTTGGTCAGGGTTGAAACCGGCGACGGGCTGGTGGGCTGGGGCGAGTCCGGATTGTCTTCGCGCGAAGCTGCGGTTGCCGCGGTGGTCGAGGATTTCGCCCGGTTCCTTGTCGGGCGTGACTCACGCCAGATCGGTCGGATTTGGCAGCAGACCTATCGCAGCCAGTATTTCGAAGGTGGGCGCGTTCTGACCGCTGCCATGTCGGCCATCGATATTGCGCTGCATGACCTGTTGGGCAAGCGGTTGGGCGTGCCCGTCTATCAACTTCTGGGTGGCAAGCACCGGGACGTGGTGCCGACCTTCGCCAGCTTCCTGTCCACCTCGATCGAGCAATCGCTGGCGGACACCAGAACGCTGGTCGACGCTGGCTGGGATTGCGTGCGCATTTATCCCGACGGGTTCAATGGGGACACGATCTTTGATCCGCGCGCGTCGCTGGGCGGAACGGTCGAAACGCTGGTCGCCCTGCGTGAGGCGTTTGGCCGCGACCTTTGTCTGGGGATCGACCTGCATCACCGCTATTCCCCAGCCGAAATCGCCAGCTTCTGTCAGATGCTGCCTCCCGGAACGCTTGATTTCCTTGAGGAACCCATTCGCTCGGAAAGCCCCGAGGCCTATGCCGCGCTTCGGAAGATGACCGGGATCCCCTTTGCCGTCGGCGAAGAGTTCGCATCGAAATGGCAGGCGGCGCCGTTCTTGGAGCAGGGGCTGACGCAATACATGCGTCTCGACATCTGCAATATCGGCGGGTTTACCGAGGCGATGAAGATCGCCGGGTGGAGCGAACGCCACTACGTCGACCTGATGCCGCACAATCCGCTTGGCCCTGTTTGCACCGCGGCCAGCGTCCACATGGCAGCGGCGGTGCCGAACTTTTCATGGCTGGAGACGCGGCAATCGCCGGTCGAATCCCTTGGTTTCCACGACAAGGCGATGTTCCCGGTTCAGGTCGAACTGGATGGTCCCGTCTACCCCGTGCCCGAGGCACCCGGGTTGGGCGTGGAGGTGGATGAAACCGTTTTGCGCAACAGCAAACCAGAGCATGTGGAATGTCCACATCTCACCAAGCCTGACGGCTCTGTCACCAACTGGTGACGCTTGACTACCCGGAGGAGGAGAACATGGGTCAACTGAGATTTTCACGACAGCGGCTGCTGGGAGGTGCGGCGGCGCTGGGATTGCTTGCCCTGTCCGTCATGCCGGGTGCGGCGGCCGAATACAATCAGGCGCCAATGTTCGACGCCTTGGTAGAGGCAGGGGACCTGCCCGACGTGGCAAGCCGGTTGCCGGAAACCCCGCTGGTGTTCGAAGTGGTCGACAGCATCGGGGAATACGGCGGGACCATGCGTCGTGCCATCCTTGGCGGCGGCGATCAGCACAACATCGTGCGCACCATCGGGCATGAAAACCTTGTGCGGTGGAGTGTCGACTGGACCGAGATCAAGCCGAACATCGCCGAAAGCTGGACGGTGTCGGATGATGCGACCACCTTCACCTTCAAGCTGCGCAAAGGCATGCGCTGGTCGGATGGCGCGCCGTTTACGGCGGAGGATATCCTGTTCTGGTACGAGGTCTTTTCCGACCCGCGCCTGACGCCGTCGAAACATCCGATCTATGTCGGCCCCGAAGGTCCGGTGGAGGTGACAGCGATCGACGATCACACGGTCGAGTTCAAGTTCGCAACTCCCAACGGCTTGTTCATTCCGAACATGGCCTATGGGTTCGGCTACTACCCGGTCAATTATCCCAAGCATTACCTCACCCAGTTCCACGCGGACTATAACCCTGACGGCATTCAGGCCCTGATCGACGCCGAACCTGCGGCGAACGACTGGATTTCGCTGTTCACGCTAAAGGCCGGGCACATGCATACGCCCGCATTCTGGCAGAACCCGGACCGGCCGACGCTGCATCCTTGGAAGCTGCAAAACGCCTATGGCTCGGCAGACCGCCTGGTGGCAGAGCGCAATCCTTACTTCTGGAAGGTGGATGCCGAGGGCAATCAATTGCCGTATCTCGACCGCATCACCTGGGACCAGGTCGAAGACCCCGAAACGATCCTGCTGAAGGCCTTCAACGGCGAGATCGACTACATGAACCGGCACCTCGGCCGTCCGGCCAACCGCGCGATCCTGACCGACAACATGGAGCGTGGAAAATACCGGTTCTTCGATACCAACGATCTGCCGTCCAACGGCGCGATCCTGATGCTGAATCTGAACAACCCCGACCCGGTCAAGAACGAGGTGGTGAACAACAAGGATTTCCGCGTCGGGCTGAGCCATGCGGTGAACCGCCAGGAAATCATTGACCTGATCTATTTCGGCTCTGGCCGGGCCGCGCAGACCGCGCCACAGCCGGTGTCGCCCCTGTACAACGAACGCATGGCCAAGCAGTTCACCGAATACGATCCCGATCTGGCCAATGAATACCTCGACAAGGTTCTACCGGAGAAGGATTCCGAAGGGTTCCGCCTTGGTCCGGATGGAGAGCGCTTTTCGCTGGTCTTCATGGTCGCCGACGTTTTTGGCGCCCAGTTCCCCGATGTCATGGAACTTGTCGCGATCCATGCGGCGGACGTGGGCCTCGATTTCCAGATCCGTATGAGCGACCGCGCGCGTCTGCAAGAACTGGCCTCGGCTGCGCAGCATGACGCGTATATCTGGAACTGCGCGGGCGGGCAGTCGGATGCCTATACCTCGCCCGAATGCTACCTGCCATTCGGCACGGCGGTGTTCTGGGCGCCGGAATGGGCGCGCTGGGGCGTTGACCCCGACACGGGAATCGAACCGCCAGAGGCCGTCAAGGCCCTGTTCACTCAGTACGATCTGGTCAAGGCCGCGCCCAATGCCGAGGTGCGCAAATCGGAAATGGAAGCGTTGCTGGAACTGTCCGCCGACCAATTCCTGACCGTCGGATTGGTACAGAGCGATCCGGCCTTCGGGGTTGCGCGGAACAACGTGCGTAATGTCCCTGATCCGCTGCCGATCTCCGGGCAGCTTTGGTATCCGTCTCCCTACGTCAGCCAGATGTACTACGAAGGCGGCCAATCTCTCCCGTAGGCGCGCCTTTGGATCGGCCCGGCTTTCCTCCCTGTCCGGGCCGATCTCTCTTGCTGACACATCACCGCCGGACCCGGCGACCCTTTTCCCAAAAATCAAAGGACGAGAGATGACCGGTTTCATCTGTCGCCGACTGCTGTACATGGTCCCCACGGTCCTGATGGTGTCGGTTGTCACCTTTCTCATCATCCAGCTTCCGCCAGGTGACTACCTGGATACGCTGGCTGCCGAACTCAGCGATTCAGGCGGGTTGGACGCCGGAACGATGGAGGCTTTGAGGGCTCAATACGGGCTGGGCCAGCCTTTCTATGTCCAATACTGGAAGTGGATCACGGGCATTCTGCTGGAGGGAGATTTCGGCCTGTCCTTCGAAAAGAACCTGCCCGTTGCGGACCTGATCTGGGATCGGCTGGGCTGGACCTTCGCGATCTCTCTGTTCACGCTGCTGTTCATCTGGGCGGTTGCGCTGCCGATCGGCATCTATTCCGCCGTGCGCAAGTATTCGTTCGGCGACTACGTGGCGACCTTCTTTGGCTTCATCGGGCTGGCCGTGCCGAATTTCCTGCTGGCACTGGTCATGATGTACGTGGCCTTCAAGTACTTCGGCCAGTCGGTCGGCGGGCTGGTCAGCCCCGAGTACCTTGATCAGCCGTGGTCCTGGGCCAAGGTGATGGACCTGCTGGCCCATATCTGGATGCCGATCGTCGTGGTCGGAACCTCTGGCGCGGCGGCCTTGATCCGCATCATGCGCGCCAATCTTCTCGACGAATTGTACCGCCCCTATGTCGTCACCGCCCGGGCCAAGGGCATGTCCGAGTTCCAGCTCTTGATACGGTACCCGGTGCGGGTCGCGCTGAACCCCTTCATTTCGACAATCGGATGGATCCTGCCGTCGCTGGTATCGGGTGAGATCATCGTGGCCGTGGTCATGAATCTGCCCACCACCGGGCCGATGCTGCTGCGGGCGCTTCTGGTGCAGGACATGTATCTTGCCGGATCACTGATCCTGATCGTCAGCCTGCTGACGGTGTTGGGCACGCTGATTTCCGACCTCCTGCTGGCATGGATCGACCCAAGGATCAGATACCAATGACAGATAGCACAATCTTGATACCAACCGAGCCGCGGACGGACGAGCAATCTGCAGAGGCGGGCGTGTTCATGCCCGAACTGCTGGGCCCCTGGGCGCTGATGTGGCGCAAGTTCCGGCGGCATCGGGCGGCCTATTTCAGCCTGTGGGTGGTCGGTTTCATCTATGCCATGGCGCTGTTCGGAGAGTTCCTGGCAACCACGGACATTCAGGAAACTAATCGCCGCGCACCCTTTGCGCCGCCCATGTCCGTTCACCTGATGGTCGACAGGGAAGATGGATCGCGCGGCTTTCTGCTGCATGCCAAGGGTTTGAAGCTGACCGTCGACCCGGTCGAACGGCGCCGCACCTTTGTCGAGGATCCGGACAAGGTGATCCCGCTGGGATTTTTCGTCAAAGGGTTCGAGTACAAACTGCTTGGCCTCATCCCGATGGATCGCCACTTCTTTGGCCCGGTGAACCCGCGCGACAGGGTCTATTTCTGGGGGGCGGACCGACTGGGCCGCGATATTTTCAGCCGGATCGTCATGGGCACGCGGATTTCCATGTCCATCGGTCTTGTGGGCGTGGCGGTGTCCCTGATCGTGGGCGTCAGCCTGGGCGGGATTTCCGGCTATTACGGCGGCTGGGTGGACAACGCGATTCAGCGCCTGATCGAATTCCTGCGCTCAATTCCCACAATTCCGCTGTGGATGGGGCTGGCCGCCGCGATCCCCTTGGACTGGCCACCGCTGCGGACCTATTTCGTGGTGACAATCATCGTCTCGATGATCGGCTGGACCAGCCTTGCCCGCGAGGTCCGCGGCAAGTTCCTGTCCCTCCGAGGAGAGGATTTCATAACCGCCGCGCGGCTCGACGGGTTGAACGACTGGGAGGTGATCCGGCGGCACATGGTGCCCAGCTTTGCCAGCCATATCATCGCCTCGCTGACACTGGCCGTGCCACTGATGATCCTGGCCGAAACCTCGCTGTCCTTCCTCGGGATCGGGTTGCAACCGCCGATCGTGTCCTGGGGCACGCTGCTGAAAGAGGCGCAGAACATCCGCACCATCATACAGGCGCCCTGGCTCTTGATTGCACCCGGTTCGGTCATCGTGGCCGCGGTGCTGGCACTCAACTTTCTCGGGGATGGACTTCGCGATGCCGCAGACCCACATGCACACTGAACCGCTGATCGAGATCCGCGGGCTCAAGACCCACTTCTTTACCGACGACGGGGTGGTGAAAGCCGTCGAAGGCGTCGACCTGGACATCTTTGCCAATCGCACGCTCTGTATCCTTGGGGAATCCGGGTGTGGCAAGTCGATCATGGCGCGCTCGATCTTGCGTATCGTTGATGCGCCGGGGCGCATCGTTGACGGCGCAATCACCTATCGCGGGGCTCACGGGCAGACCGTGGACCTTGCCAAGGTCCGACACGGTTCGCGACAACTGCGCGACATTCGCGGTCAGGATATCGCGATGATCTTCCAGGAGCCGATGTCGTCGCTCGGGCCGATCCAGAAGATTGGCAAGCAGATCTCCGAGACGATCCTGCTGCACCGCAAGGTCAGCAAGGCCGAGGCAAAGGAGATCGCGATAGACCTCTTGCATCGCGTGGGCATCCCGCGCCCTGCGGAACGGTACGAAAGCTATCCGTTCGAGCTGTCGGGCGGAATGCGCCAGCGGGCGATGATCGCCATGGCGTTGTCCTGCCAGCCGCGTCTGTTGATCGCGGATGAGCCGACCACCGCGCTCGACGTGACGACCCAGGCGCAGATCCTCGACCTGATCGCGGAACTGAAGGAAGAGTTCCGCATGGGCGTCATGCTGATCACCCATGACCTGGGCGTGGTGGCCGAAGTGGCCGAAGATGTCGCCGTCATGTACATGGGCAAGGTGGTGGAAAAGGGCGACGTTTACTCCATCTTCGAAAGCCCCCAACACCCGTATACGCAGGCGCTTTTGGCCTCGGTTCCGCGCATGGGCATGGGGCGTCGCGACCGCCTGCCGGCCATCCGGGGTATGGTGCCGCATCCGCTTGCGCGCCCGTCCGGCTGCACGTTCCGCACCCGTTGTGACCGTTTCATGCCGGGCATCTGCGATAAATCAGAGCCGCCACTGGTTGTGATCGGTTCAAGCTGCGCGGCCTGTTTTCTGCATATGAAGGAGGCGGGGCATGTCTGAGTCAATCATGGAAGTTCGCAACCTCGACATGCATTTCCCCTCTGGCGGTGGGCTGCGCAAATCCGGGACCGCAATTCGTGCGGTTGACAACGTATCCTTTGACGTAAAGCGCGGCGAAACCTTCGGCATCGTGGGGGAAAGCGGCTCTGGCAAGACCACCCTGGGGCGCTGCCTGATGAGGATCCTTGATCCCACCGGTGGATCGGTGCGGTTTTCCGGTCAGGGCAAGGCGGCCGTCGAGTTGACCGAAGCTGACCGCAAGGCGTTGCGCGACATCTGGCGCGATATCCGAATGGTGTTTCAGGATCCGCAGTCTTCCCTGAACCCGCGCCTGCGCGTGATCGACCTGATCGGTCAGAGCCTGCGCAAGTTCGAGGGTCAAAGCAGGCAGGCGTTGGCAGAGCGGGTGTCCGAACTGCTGGAACAGGTGGGCCTGCGAAAAGAATTCCTGCAACGCTATCCCAACGCCTTCTCTGGAGGGCAACGTCAACGTCTTGGCATCGCGCGGGCCCTTGCGACGCGGCCTGAACTGATCATCGCGGATGAGGCCGTTTCCGCGTTGGATGTCTCCATCCAGGCGCAGACCTTGAACCTGTTGATGGACTTGCAGGAAGAGTTTTCGCTGACCTATATCTTCATCGCCCATGATCTGGCGGTGGTAGAGCATTTCTGTGATCGAATTGCCGTGATGTACCGGGGCAAGATCGTGGAACTGGCCAGCACCGAAGACCTGTTCCGCGCGCCGAAACATCCCTACACGCGCGCACTGTTGGCGTCCGTGCCAGTTCCCGACCCTCGGGCGCGGCAGCCCCGGCGAAAAGAGAGCCCCGAGGGCGAGGCTGGCTCGACCTTCACAGGCTGCCAATTTGCCCCGCGTTGCCCCCATGCAACCGCGCTATGCCAGAACTCAGTCCCGACCGTGAAGCGGATTGATGGGTCGGATGTGCTGTGCCACTTCGCGGGAGAGATATGAATTTCAGATGCGGACGTTGGCGCAGGTATCTGATTGCCATGCCGCGGCGCCATCATAGCAATTATTTCTCGAAAGAGACCGGAGCCTAACCGGGGCCAGACCGTCCTCAACATGAAGTTGATACGCATCCTCAACCAGACCGAGCCTGACATTTATAACTCTGACATGACCTCTGTTCTATGAGGATCGATGTAGACCCCCTTTGGCGCGCCGACGTTGTCGGGGGTAGTCACATCATCAGAGCCCGGTTAACGCTCCGGATTGCTCACGTGGTCTGCCCAAGCATTGGCATAGGCTTGCATGGAGGACAAACGCGGGTCGTCGGTTGGAGATATGCTGACACCATCGGCCACGATCGGGGTGTCCTGGCAGGTGACAAGCGCCGCGCCCTGGCTGGTGCCCGTGGCCCCCTTTGAGGCGATCACCGTGGAGTTTGTGGCCACCGCGAGCATGCGAAGTATCAACGGATTGGCCGCGAACGGCCCTTCTACGATGACCACCCCATGATGGCCGGTGTTTTGCAGGCACCGCGCGATGACAAGCGCGAGGTATAGTGCAACCGCCGTGCCGCGCAGGGCGGTGCCGACATCAGGTTCCGGGCCGACCCAGTGGGCGATGTGTCCGCGAAAAGGGCCGGTCTCCGGGACCAGCGCGGGCAGCAACATGCGTTGGTCCCGGAGAATAGCATCCAGCGCCGCCTCATCCGGATCGGGATAACGGCCCTGTGTCGCCAGATCGTGTTCGCGCCCGCCCATGAAACGGGCCGAAGGCACAGGATCGCCAAGCGCGTTGACGTTGATCAGCACGTCCTGTTCCGGGTCGAGCGTGACGCTTTTGCCGCCGACCGTCATCGCGACAACCCATGTTCCGGTGGACACCACGCTGCATGGCAGCTTGTTGCCAAGAATATGTGGCAGCAGCGATGCGTTGGAATCGTGGATGCCGCAATAGACCGGTGTATCCGTGGGCAACCCTGTTTGTGCGGCGACTTCAGGCAGGATGGCGCCCAGAATGTCGCTCGACTTTCGGGCGGGCGCAATCTTGTCCCTTATGCACAGGGTGTCGACAAGCGAGGAAAAGCAGCGGCGGTGCGGGTTCCAGAGATCCGTGTGGCACCCCAGTGAGGTCACGTCGGTCGCTGCGACCCCGGTCAGGCGATGCCCCCAGTATTGCGGATAGGTCACGATCTGATGTGTGCGAGTGGTCAGTTCAGGACAGGTTTTGAACTGCCAGAAAAGCTGCGCCCCGATATTGAGCCCCATGCGCAACCTTGGTGAGCCCGTCTCGGAAAAAGGCGGGCGGATCGCGTCATAGTCGGCGGCCAGAGCGTCCGGGCCGAAGTGTTCATAATCCAGGATTGGCGCCGCCAGCGTGCCGTCCCGTGCCAGCAACGCAGCGCAGGCGCCATGCGTGGTGATCGAAATCGCATGAACGCCGTGCTGCGCGTGGAAGTCCCGCAAACCGTCCAGCAGAAAGGCCCAATGTCCTTCGGTGTCGAAATGGGGCCACGGAGGGCCGGAAACCACCCGGTTCGGACGGGTGATGACCGCGATTTCCGAAAGGTCCGACACATCGACCAGCGCCAGCTTGGCATTGGTCTTACCGATGTCGATGACGGCGACATGACCTTTATTCATGGCATGTGAAAGACGCACGCGAGGTCCGTCACAACGGGTGAATTGTCCGGGTTGGTTTCCATGATATCGGCCATGTGGGCCCACCACTTCTGCATGATTTCTGTTCCCGGCAGCGCGACCATGCCGTGATCCTCAGACCGCCAGAGCACACCGAAGAGCAGCCCGGTCTCACGGTCGAGGTGGATCGAGTAATCCGAGACTCCGGCCTCTTTGAGGAGAGTCACCAGTTCGGGCCAGATCTCGTCATGGCGTTTGCGGTATTCGGCCTCACAGCCCGGGTTTAGCCGCATTTTGAAGGCGTATTTTTCCATCACCGTGCCTTCCACATCCACCAAAGACGCGGCAGGGCAATGACACCGATCAGCAGCGCGCCGATGACGATGGACATGACGATGCCCGGCACGTTCAGCAGGCCCAGCCCGAACGTCACCAGCCCCATGACAAAGGCGGCGATCACCACGCCGGGGATCGTACCCGAGCCACCCAGGATATTGACGCCGCCCAGCACCACCATCGTCACGATCTCCAACTCCCAGCCGAAGGCGATGGAGGGTCGCGTCGATCCAAGCCGCGAGGTCAGGCAGATAGCCGCAATGCCCGACATCAGACCGGTTAGAAGGAAGAGGATGAATTTGACCCGCCCGACACGGATGCCAGAGAACAGGGAGGCTGTTGGATTGTTGCCAATCGCATAGACGGCTCGCCCGAAGTTGGTCTTGT
This sequence comes from Antarctobacter jejuensis, assembly GCF_052266595.1. Classification (NCBI taxonomy): domain Bacteria; kingdom Pseudomonadati; phylum Pseudomonadota; class Alphaproteobacteria; order Rhodobacterales; family Roseobacteraceae; genus Antarctobacter; species Antarctobacter jejuensis. The sequence goes on from NZ_JBQQXJ010000017.1 coordinate 77,109, forward strand.
GCAGAAGCACGGCGTAGATCACCGCGAGCAGCGCGAACAGCACCAATTCGAATGTGATGACCCAGAACACATACCCCTGCCCGAAGTAAGCGAAATCGGAGGGGTATCCGTTGTAGACCTGATCGCCCAGTACGATGTAACTGATGCCGCGAAACAGGCTCATGGTTCCGATGGTGACCACGATCGACGGCAGCCCCAAACCGGTGACGAGAAACCCGTTGATCGCCCCGCAGATCAGGCCGGTTCCAAGCCCGATCAGGACCAGCACGTGCGTGCCGAACCCGAACTCGGCTGCCGCCCCCATGGCGGTCGAGGCAAGGGCGATGATGGCCGCGACGGACAGATCGATCTCGCCGGAGATGATCAGCAGCGCCATGGCGAAGGCGACCATCGCCTTTTCGGTGAAATTGAAGGACGCGTCGCTCAGGTTCCAGGCGTCGAGGAAATAGGGCGACGCAAAGCTGTTGGCGACGAAGATGGCGATAGCCACCAGCATCAGCAGGCTCTCCCAGCTTTTGAGGGCCCTCTCGAACGGGGATCGCAGCCTGTCGGGAATGTCACGGCCCGGGGTAATCTGGCCTGATGCGACTTGATCTGTGCTGGTCATACCGCGTGCTCCGCTGATTTGAGGATGATCCGCCCCTTGGTCCGCGAGGCACGGGAGTTCACGGCTACGGCGATGATGATGGCCGCCCCCGAAATGGCCAATTGCCAGAAGGGGGAAACATCTATTACGGGCAGAGCGTTCTTGATGACCCCCAGAAACAGCGCACCCAGAAGCGCCCCGCCAACAGTGCCGATGCCCCCCGCGATAGAGATGCCGCCGATCACGCAGGCCGCAACCACGTCCAGTTCGAACCCGCTTGCGATGTCCACATAAGAGACGGCATAGCGCGACACCCAAAGGTATCCGGTCAATCCTGCCAGTGCGCCGGACAGGGTGAAGGCCCAGAACTGGGTGCGGCCCACGCTGATCCCGGTATAGGTTGCGGCATGAGGGTTCCCGCCCACGGCATAGGCCGCGCGGCCCAGCGACGTACGCGTCATCATGATGGAAAACACGATCACGGCAAGGATCGCGATCCAGCTCAGGACAGGCAGGCCAAGGATTTCAGCGCGCGGAAAAGCCTTGAACGCGGGGCTCATCTCGTGGCTGTTGACCCATTTCCCGTCGGAAATCAGAAAGATGATCCCGCGAAAGATCGTCATGGTGCCCAGTGTCACGACAATGGGTGGAATACCCAGTTTCCAGACCAGCAGGCCGTTTGTCATGCCCATGAGGGCGCCAAGCGAAATGGCAACAACCAGGATCACGGCAACCGGAACGCCAGGGAAAGAGACGTTGATCATCGCGACGACCATGCCGGTCAGCGCGAGGTTGGCAGCCACCGAAAGATCGATGCACTTGGTGAGGATCACGATCATTTGCCCGACGGCCAACAAGATCAGCGGGGAGGTGTCGTTAAACACATCCGCCAGGTTTGATGGGGCGACAAACCCCGGAAAACGCGACGCGATCGCGGCCAACAGCACCGTGATTGCCACAAGAAGAAGGGTTTCGCGTGAGGAGAGAAGTCGTTGGAACATGACAGGTCCTCAGATGCCGGCCGCGTGGCGGACGAGAGTTTCGGGGGTCAGGTCGTCGCCTGCCAGCTCGGCAGCTATCCGGCCCTCGCGCATGACGATAACCCGGTCGGACATGCCAAGGATCTCGGGGATTTCCGAGCTGACCATGATTACGGCAAGACCCTGTGCGGCCAGTTCGGCCATGAATTCATGCACTGCTGCTTTTGATCCGATGTCGATGCCTTTGGTCGGCTCATCGAGGATGATGACCTTGGGCTGGGTCGCCAGCCATTTCGCAATCACCACCTTCTGCTGGTTGCCGCCGGACAGGTTGCCGACCTCGGTATCCAAAGAGGCCGCGCGCAGGTCCAGCCGCCGCGTGTATTCGCGCGCGAGGCTGAACTCCTCTGCCATTCGCAGGAACCCCTTGTGCGACGTGCGAGCCAGGGAAGGCAGGGTGACGTTCTGAAAGATCGGCAGAGCGGTGATCGCCCCTTGCTTACCGCGATCCTCGGGGACGTAGACAACACCGTTCCCGATGGCATCGGCCGGAGAACGAATGATCCTGATGGACCCGTCGATCTTGGTCACGCCCTTGGACGGCCTGGTGATGCCAAACAAGGCCTGCATGAATTCCGACCGGCCCGCCCCGACCAGCCCGTAAAAGCCAAGGATCTCGCCGCGCCGCAGGGTAAAGCCGATATCTGCAAATTCGGTCGGGTGTTCGTAGCCGACAACCTGAAGAACTTCGTCGCCAAGATGGCTTTCGCGTTGCGGAAAGACCTGAGACACATCGCGGCCGACCATCATCTTGACCAGTTCGGCCTCTGTCACGTCAGAGATCATCCCGTCTCCCACGAATTGCCCGTCGCGGAAAACGGTGTAGCGGTCGGCGATGCGTAAGATTTCGTCGAACTTGTGGCTGATGAACAGGATCGCCTTGCCCTGCGCCTTCAGCGTTTCGACCAGTTCAAAAAGCTCCTGGATTTCCTTGTGCGACAGGGCTGCCGTGGGTTCGTCCATGATGACGACACGCGCGTCAATCGACAGGGCGCGGGCAATGGCGACCAGATGCTTGTTTGCGATGCCCAGATCGCGCAGCCGGTGGGTCGGGTCGATTTCTGCGCCGATGCTGGTCAGGATTTCCGTCGCCCGCCTCTGCATCGTCTTCCAGTCGATCAGGCCGAATTTGCCGCGTGGGGCGTGTCCCAGAAAGATGTTCTCCGCCACCGAAAGCTCATCGAACAGGACCGTTTCCTGATGGATCGCGGTGATCCCGGCGTCGGCCGCGTGTTGTGCCGAGGGAAATCGTGTCGCCGTGCCATCCACAAGAATTTCGCCGCCGTCGGGTTGATAAATGCCGGTCAGCGTCTTCACCACGGTGGACTTGCCGGCACCGTTTTCCCCGACGAGGGCCGTGACCTGTCCGGGAAAGAGGCGAAGCGATACCCCGTCCAGCGCCTTGACCCCCGGAAAGGTCTTGGTGATCCCGTCAAGCGCAAGGATGGGGGCCGTCTGGGTGACGGCTTCTGTCTGGATTTGCATGAGCATGTCGGCAATCTGTTTGGGGACTCCGGCGCAGTGCACGCCGGAGCCGAGGAACGGGAAGTCAGACGATCAGAAAATCGATTTGAATTCGTCGATGTTCGAGCTGTCGTAGACGAAGGGGTCTGCCATCGCGCCTTCGTTGTTTTCGTCCAGCGTGACAGAGCCCATGCGCCCCATCGGGATCTCTGCACCGGGTTCTGCAGTGGCTTCACCCGTCGCCAACGCATGGGCGATCATGGTCGCGGAATACCCCAGATCAATAGGGTTCCAGATGGCAAAGCTCTTCGAGGCGCCGCTGTCGATGGCCCCGGCCATCTCGGACGGCAGGCCAAGGCCGGTGACGTTGACTTCGCCCACTTTGCCCGCATCCACGACGGCCTGTGCGGCGGCCACGATGCCGACGCTGGTCGGCGCGATGATGGCGTCGAGGTCGGGGTACTTCTGCATCAGGCCCTGTGCCTCGCGATAGGATTTGTCGGCCAGATCGTCGCCATAGACGGTCGCCACCACTTCGATGCCAGGATAGTTGCCCATGACCTTTTCCATCTCGGAGATCCAGATGTTCTGGTTGGTCGAGGTGGTGGTTGCCGATAGCAAGGCGACTTCGCCACCATCCGGCAGATGATCGGCGGCCAGCTTGATGATCATGTTGCCGATCAGCGGGTTAGACGAGGGGTTGAGATGCATCTGACGGCCTTCGGGGGCCACGCCAGAGTCCCACGAAATCACGGTGATCCCACGCTGCATGGCCTTTTTCAGGGCCGGCACCAGCGCGTCCGTGTCATTGGACGATACCGCGATTGCGTCAACACGTTGAGCGATCAGGGCATTGATGACTTCGATCTGTTCTTCGGCGGTGGTGCCGGTCGGGCCGGTATAGATGATGTCGACGCCGCCCAGTTCGGCGGCGGCTTCCTCGGCGCCTTTGTGTGCGGCTTCGAAAAAGCCGATGCCCAGAGCCTTGACCACAAGCGCGATGCGCATGTTGTCCTGCGCCATTGCGCTGGTGCCCATGAGGCTGGCGGCCAGGCTGGCCCCGGCGAGAAGCTTGGTAAAGTTGCGACGGATCATGGTTTCCTCCCTAAGATCACGTTTCCAATCAAGGACGGCTATGTGGCCGTCTCTCCTTCTTTCTGAACAGCACCCGACTGGGCGACGATCAGCGTTACCTCGGCCGCTTCGAGCATGGCAGCGGCCTTGTCAGGGATCCCCTCGTCGGTGATCACCGTGTCGATGCGGTCGAGCGGGCAGAGAACGAGGCTGGACCGATTTTCGAATTTCGAACTGTCGACCAGAACTACCAGTTCGTCGGCCTGGCCGATCAGCTTTTGTTCGGCCTGGATGAGCAGCGGATCTGCTTCCATCAATCCGATCGAGCCCAGGCCCTGTGCGCCCATGAACATGCGGCGGGCATAGAAGTTGCGCGTCACGTCGTTGTCGAAAGGGGACAGGATGATGTTCTGCTCGCGGTAGATCACCCCGCCCGAAAGCATGACCGTATTCTTCGAGTGCTTCAGCAGGTGCTCCGCAATCGGGAACGAATTGGTGAAGACCTGACACCGGCGCGAGGCCAGAGGATGAACCATCTGAAAGGTGGTGGTGCCGCCGTTGATGATGATCGAGTCGCCATCCGAGCACAGGTCTACTGCCGCACGGGCAATCGCCTGTTTTTCGCGGCTGTGCATGGTTTCACTGACCGAAAAGGGACGCCCGGCCAGCCCGACGAATTGCGGAGGGGCGATGGCTTCTGCTCCGCCGCGCACCCGACGCAACTTCTTCTGGGCATCAAGTGCCGCAATGTCGCGGCGGATCGTAGCCTCTGATGCGTCAGTCAGGTTGCACAGATCGACAACGGTCACGACCGGTCTGTCCTGAACGGCAGATAGAATGATCCTGTGACGCTCTTTTTCGTGCATTTGTGCCTCCCTTGATCAGGACACTGTCCAGATTCGATCTTTCTGTCAATCACAAATCGTCAAAAACAATCATGCTGCGATGCAGAATGATTGAGTGTGATTGTTTATGATTGACATTGTGCCGCGCAGCGCCCAGTTTCGCCGCAACATTTCATCGCGGGCGCAGGTCGCCATATGGGAGGACGCCATGTTGAAAACCAATGAAAATCAATGTCTTGAAAATCGTTGGAACGACGAAGACGTGCAGGGCATGAAAGAGTCGGAGTTGCTGCTGTATCGGTCCAACATCCTGGGATCGGACAAGAGGGTGACCAACTACGGCGGCGGCAACACCTCGGCCAAGGTCATGGAAACCGACCCTTTGACCGGCGAAGAGGTCGAAGTGCTGTGGGTCAAGGGCTCGGGCGGGGATATCGGCTCTATCAAGATGGACGGTTTCGCCACGCTTTACATGGACAAGCTGAACGCGCTGAAGGGGCTGTATCGTGGCGTGGAGTTCGAAGATGAAATGGTCGGCTACCTGCCGCATTGCACCTTTCAGCTGAATCCTCGTGCGGCGTCTATCGACACGCCGCTGCATGCCTATGTGCCGCGCAAGCATGTGGACCATGTGCACGCCGATGCGATTATCGCGATTGCCGCTTCGAAAAACTCCAAGGTGCTGACGCAGGAGATCTTTGGCGACAAGATCGGCTGGCTGCCGTGGAAACGTCCGGGGTTCGAACTGGGCCTCTGGTTGGAAAAATTCTGTCTTGAGAACCCCGATGCAGACGGTGTCGTGCTGGAAAGCCACGGGTTGTTTACCTGGGGCGATACAGCGAAGTCGTGCTATGACATGACGATCGATGTGATCAACACCGCCACCCAGTGGCTGGCTGAGAAAACCGAGAATGTTCCGGCCTTTGGCGGTGCCCGCCATGCAAGCCTGCCGCCCGCGCAAAGGAACGCTGTCGCCGCGCGACTTATGCCCGCGATCCGTGGGTTCGTGTCCGGCAACCAGCACATGGTCGGACATTTCAATGACAGCGATGCAGTCCTGGAGTTCGTAAATGCCCGGGATATGGCGCCGTTGGCGGCGCTCGGCACCTCTTGTCCCGACCACTTCCTGCGCACCAAGATCCGTCCGCTGGTGGTCAATTTCGACCCCGCCAAGGGGAACCTCGACGAGGTTCTGGACGGTCTGCCCGAACAGATCTCCGCTTATCGCGACGACTACAAGGCCTACTACGACCGCTGCAAACATGCCGATAGCCCGGCACTGCGCGACCCCAACGCGGTGGTCTATCTCGTCCCCGGTGTCGGCATGATCACCTTTGCCAAGGACAAGGCGACGGCGCGAATTTCGGGCGAATTCTACGTCAACGCGATCAACGTGATGCGCGGGGCCTCGTCGGTGAGCGAATATACGGGCCTGCCCGAGCAGGAGGCCTTTGACATCGAATACTGGCTCCTCGAAGAGGCCAAGCTGTCGCGGATGCCGAAACCGAAATCCCTGGCGGGTCGCGTAGCGCTTATCACCGGAGGGGCAGGGGGCATCGGCGCCGCAACCGCGGAACGGTACCTGGCTGAAGGCGCCTGCGTGATGCTGGCCGATATTGCAGAGGACGGCCTGAAGGCGACACGTGACAACATGGCCCAACGCTACGGCAGTGATGTCGTGCGCACGGTTGTGATGAACGTCACCGACGAGACCGCTGTTGCCCGGGCTTATGCCGAAATGTCCGTGGAGTTTGGAGGCATCGATATTCTGGTGTCCAATGCCGGCATCGCATCTTCGGCCCCGGTCGAGGAAACCTCGCTGGCCCTGTGGAACAAGAACATGGAAATCCTGTCGACCGGGTATTTCCTTGTCTCACGCGAAGCGTTCAAGGTGATGCGCGTGCAGGATATTGGGGGCTCGATCGTCTTTGTCGCCTCCAAGAATGGTCTTGCCGCCAGCCCGAACGCCTCGGCCTATTGCACGGCCAAAGCGTCAGAGATCCACCTCGCGCGTTGCCTGGCACTGGAAGGGGCCGAAGCTGGCATTCGGGTGAACGTTGTGAACCCCGATGCCGTTCTGCGCGGGTCGAAAATCTGGGAAGGCGAATGGCTGGAACAGCGCGCCGGGACATATGGAACCGACAAGGGCGGGCTGGAAGAGATGTATCGCAAGCGGTCACTGCTCAAACGGTCTGTCCTGCCAGAGGATATCGCTGAAGCAGCGTATTTCTTTGCCGCGGAAACCTCATCCAAGTCGACCGGCAACATTCTCAACGTCGATGCCGGCAACGTGCAGGCCTTTACCCGCTGACACCGGGGCGGGCAGCAATGCCCGCCTTGCCGAAGGGAGGAAAACCATGAGCCAATACGACAGCGCCAAGGCGCAATTCGCCGATTGGGGTGTCGATACCGAAGCCGCGATCGAAGCCCTCAAGACCATCCCGATTTCCATGCATTGCTGGCAGGGTGATGACGTGGTGGGGTTTGAAAAGTCATCCGGGACCTCGGGTGGAGGTATCCAGGCAACCGGCAATCACCCGGGACGGGCGCGCACCCCGGATGAACTGCGCGCCGATCTGGACTTCGCCTATGCCAATATCCCTGGCAGTCACAGGCTGAACCTGCATGCCATCTACATGGACACGGACGAAACACCGGGCCGCGATGAAATCGAATTCCGGCATTTCGCGCCGTGGGTCGACTGGGCGCGGAACGCCGGGGTTGCGTTGGATTTCAACCCGACCTTCTTTGCCCACGTCAATGCAGACGACAACCTGACGCTTGCGCACCCTGACAAGGGTATCCGCGATTTCTGGATCGAGCACGGCCGCCGCTGCCGGGACATCGCGGCCCAGATGGGCGCCGCCCAAAGAACCCCTTGTATCAACAACATCTGGGTGCCGGACGGGTTCAAGGACACGCCTGTCGACCGCATGGCCGCGCGTACCCGGCTGGAGGCGTCGCTGGATGAGATGCTTGCCCCGGATCAGGACCCGGCGCAGATGCGAGACGCGGTCGAAAGCAAGCTTTTCGGGATCGGGGTCGAGGCCTGTACCGTCGGCAGCCATGAATTCTACCTTGGCTATGCCAGCCGGAAGGGCACTCTGCTGTGCCTCGACATGGGGCACTTTCACCCGACAGAAAACATTGCCGACAAGCTGTCGGCCTGTGCGCTGTCGCTTGATGAACTGTTGCTGCATGTCTCGCGTCCGATGCGCTGGGACAGCGACCATGTGATCCTGCTGAACGACGACATTCAGGCCATGGCCAATGAACTGGTCAGCAGCGATCTTCTGGGCCGCACGCATATCGGGCTGGATTTCTTTGACGCCACCATCAGCCGCACGGCGGCCTGGGTGATCGGCACACGGAACATGCAAAAGGCGCTGTTGCGGTCCTTGCTGCTTCCCTTGGGCCAGTTGAAAGCCGCCGAGAATGCTTTGGACTTCACCACCCGTTTCGTGGTGACGGAAGAATTCAAGGACATGCCATTCGGCGCGGTCTGGGACGAGTTCTGTGCCCGGATGGAGGTGCCCACCGGCCAGAGCTTGATCGGAGAATTGGACAAGTATCAAGCTGCGGTTGCCGGGCGTGGATGACTGATTTTGGACAGGGCGGTGCCGCTGCTCGCCCAGCCCTTGATACCAAAGCGCATGGCATCGACCGGATTCGGACACAGGGGAGGTTTTTGTCCCATACCAAGCCAAGGTTCTTGGATCGGGAACCTCATCATACGTGGTCGGCGTGACGGCCGGGGTGCCGTTTCGCAGACGTCTGCTGCACAAAGAGGATCTGCCTTACCCCAGTTCCAGCGACGCGACCGCCTGCAGGGAGGCCCCTGTTTCGGGAGCCTCACCGCAATACATGCGTGCGGTGCCAAAGCTTTCGGTGAAACCGTTTCCGCGCAGCATGTCCTGAAACCCCGCCGAGGTGTCGGGGATGTCGATGATGGTCATCGTCTCGCCGAGGGCGGCGGCGGCCCGACAGGCAAGTTTCATTGCGGCGGTGGCATCGGGCGCAACGATGGGTCCGATCTTGCAGCCTTCGCGACACCGTCGCGCAGTGGCAAAGCCGATCAACTCCCCTGCCGCGTGACACAGGACGGTCTTTCGAGTTGGCGTCTCTCGCACCCAATCCTCCAAAAAACGCACCCGTTTGACGCCGTTCGCAGCGGCGTCGAGGCGTACCAGTGCCGCAACGTCGTCTGGTCCGGCAAGCGGCAGAATGTGCGGCTCCTCCGGTATCTGGCCGATGAAACGCCGGGTGCGGCCCGCAAGAACGAAGCCGGATCTGGCGTAGTTTTCTTCTTGCGCGGCGACACCATCGAGACCCACGGTGCGGTCCCTGGCGTGCGCCATTGCGTGTTTCCACAAGCCAAACCCGATGCCACGTCCGCGATTTTCCGGGCGGCACAGGTATAGCCCAAGGAAGGCAAAGACTTCGGAATGGTTGACGACAGAGATGCCGGCAGCGGGCTTGCCGTCAATGTCGGCCACGAAGAACCCGCCCGGGTCAGCGGCAAAAAAGGCCGCTGCGTCGTCCAGTCCGGGATTCCAGCCTTCCTCTGCCGCCCAGTCGACCAACAGCCCGACCTCCGCCAGAGTTGCGGTGCGATAGGTGACCGGACTCATCGTTTTAGCGCTTCCCTTAGAGAGGTGGCCGGTTGAACGAGGTTGCGAAGGTCGAGAGAGGCCACGAGATCCAGCAAATGGCTCTTCATGAATTGTTCCGCCGCCTCCGCGTCGTGCTTTTCCAAGGCGTCGAGGAGGGCGTGATGCGCCTGCGTCTCGCACAAGGCGGCGCGCCGCCGCCAATACAGCGCGATGATGAGCGACGACCGTGAAATCAGTTCGGAGATAAAGGACTGGATCGTGGTCTGATCCGCGATGCGCGCGATTTCGAGATGAAATTGCCCGGACAGGAACAGGGCGCGACCGTTCTCGCCTGCGTCGAGGGCGGCGTGTTCCTGTTCGATATTCTCGTGCAGCAGGGCGAGATCTGCCTGCGTTATGCGCTCTGCGGCGGAATGTGCGGTGCGGGGTTCCAGCAGGGCGCGCGCCTCGAAGACTTCGCGCGCCTCGCGCACCGATGGCTGGGCGACAAAGGCACCGCGATTGCGCTTCAATTCGACAAGGCGGCGATGGGATAGCGCAAGAAGCGCGGCCCGGACGATGGTGCGGCTGATGCCATAGGCCTCGGCCAGTTCATCCTCACCCAGTTTTGTCCCGGGGGGCAGCCGGTGTTCATGGATCGCGTGTTCCAGATCCGCTGCAACCGTTTCACTTGACCAAGGCTTGTTGAGACTGTTCATGCCGCTCCGCCGCTACTCATCACACTGCATCTTCGCGATTCGACCTCACGGGGCAAGGCGCCCGGTCAAATGACGATTGCATTCTGTATTGTATACAAAATTGCACCCGAATTTGTGCACAGACACGCCGCGCTTGCACAAAATTTGGACGCAGAGTGTTTTTGGGGGGTCGCAGAGCAGAAATCCCTGACCCTACACCGAAAGTTGCTCTCAACCTGACCTCGTCAAATCGATGAGGGCTGGATGCGCACAGGATATGATCTGGAACTGGTTCACGTGACCAAGCGCTATGGCAACACCGTTGCCGTGCGGGACCTGAATCACGTTTTTGCGCCGGGCAGTTATGTTTGCCTGCTTGGGCCGTCGGGCTGCGGTAAATCCTCGACCCTGCGCATGATCGCCGGGCACGAAGAGGTGTCCGAGGGCTCGATCCTGCTGGACGGGCACGACGTGGTCGATCTGCCCCCGGCACAGCGGGGCACGGCGATGATGTTCCAGAATTACGCCCTGTTTCCGCATCTGTCCGTGCGCGACAACGTAGCCTTTTCCCTGCGCATGAAGGGCGTGGACAAGGCCGCGCGCCACAAGAAGGCCGACCAGTTGCTGGAACTGGTCGACATGACCCACCTGGCGGACCGCCTGCCCGCGCAACTGTCGGGCGGTCAGCAGCAGCGCGTGGCGCTGGCCCGCGCATTGGTGACGCAGCCCAAGGTGCTGTTGCTGGACGAACCCCTGTCCGCGCTTGATCCGTTTCTGCGCATCCGGATGCGCGCCGAATTGAAAAAGCTGCAACGCGAACTGGGCATTACCTTTATCCACGTCACCCACGGGCAAGACGAGGCGCTGGCGCTGGCCGATGAGATCGTAGTGATGAACGACGCCGTGATCGAACAGGCAGGCCCCGCGCGCGAGGTCTGGGCGAGGCCCACGACGGAATTCGTCGCGCGTTTCATCGGTGGCCACAACGTGATCGGCCTGGACGGGGGCAAGGCCACCGTGCGCGCGGACGCTGTGACCCTCGCAGAGCAGGGCGTCCCCGCCACCGTCACCGCCGTCGAATACCAGGGCGCGTCGGTCGCGGTCACGGCGATGACAGAGGCAGGTGACGAGGTGCTCGCGCTGTTGCCCGAACACCAGTTCTTCAGCTCACCGAAAACCCCCGGCGATGCCGTCAGGCTCGACTGGGACGAGGGGCGGCTGCACCGCCTCCGGGCCTGAGCGGCCACACCGTCAACGATCCTACAGAACAGCTACAACAGAGAGGACTGATCCAATGGCAAAACCCAAGGTAGGCTATTCCCGCCGTTCGTTCCTGAAGACCGGCAGCGCCGCGATGGCCGCGTCGGCACTGCCTGCGCCGATGCTCTGGGCGCAGGACACCAAGGACATCGTGCTGCGCCAGTTCGGCACCGGCGTGTCGAACCTGAACGACGTGGCCAACAAGGTGAAAGAAGACCTCGGCTTCACTCTGGAAATGACCGCGCTGGATTCCGATAGCGTGACACAGCGCGCCGCGACTCAGCCGGACAGCTTTGACATCGCCGACATCGAATACTGGATCTGCAAGAAGGTCTGGCCGACCGGCAACCTGCAGGCGATGGATACCTCGAAGATCGCCAACTACGAAAAGATCGTCGGCATTTTCCGCGATGGCAAGCTGACGCCCGAGTCGGTCATTGCCCAGGGAACCGCGCCGCATACCGTGGGTTTTGTCGACGGTCCCGGCGGCACCAGTTTTGCCGATAGTGAAACCGGCTGGATGACACTGATCCCGACGATCTACAACGCCGACACGCTGGGCATCCGCCCCGACCTGATCGGCCGCCCGATCGAGACCTGGGCCGAGCTGCTCAACCCGGAATTCAAGGGCAAGGCCTCTATCCTCGACATTTCCTCCATCGGCATCATGGACATGGCCATGGTCTGCGAGGCGATGGGCGAAATCCAATACGGCGACAAGGGCAACATGACCCGCGACGAGATCGACAAGACCATGGCGATCTTCACCGAGGCCAAGCAGAACGGCCAGTTTCGCGCCTTCTGGAAAACCTTCGACGAAAGCGTGAACCTGATGGCCTCGGGCGAAGTGGTGATCCAGTCCATGTGGTCGCCCGCCATCACGGCTGTCAAATCGCGCGGCATTCCATGTGTCTATCAGCCGTTGAAAGAGGGTTATCGCAGCTGGGGCGGCGGTATTGGCCTGTCGTCCTCTCTGTCGGGCATGGAGCTGGACGCGGCCTATGAATACATCAACTGGTACCTCTCCGGCTGGGTCGGCGGCTACCTGATGCGCCAAGGCTATTACTCGGCCGTGCCGGAAACCTCGAAGGACTTCATGACCGAGAACGAGTGGGGCTACTGGTTCGAAGGCAAGGAAGCCACCGATATCATCACGTCGCCCTCGGGCGACAAGCTGGCCGAGGCAGGCGAGATGCGCGACGGCGGATCCTTCTACGACCGCATGGGGTCAGTCGCCTGCTGGAACGCCGTGATGGACGAGAACCAGTACATGGTTCGCAAGTGGAACGAGTTCATCGCCGCGTGAGGAACTGCGGGGAAGGTTTCGTCTCACTGGCGTGAGGCGACCTGCGGGGGCTCTGCCCCCGCACCCCCGAGGTATTTTCAAACCAAAGAAGAAAGGGGCGCCGATTTATCGAATGGCGACACACATCCTGAAAAACAGGCATTTATCGGGCTGGTTGCAGGCGGCGCCGCTGACGGCGGTCTTGCTGGCCTTCCTGGTCTTGCCGATCGTGATGATCGTGATCGTCAGCTTCTGGGGCGCGACCGAATTCTCGATCTATCCGGCGTTTCTCTGGGACAATTATGAATTCCTCTTTTCGTCGCCGGTGACCTACAAAGTGTTCTGGGCGACGTTCAAATATGCCTTCATCACCTGGGCACTGACCCTGTCCATCGGCTTCACGGTGGCGTATTTTCTGGCCTTCCATGTGCGCAGCCTGACGGTGCAGATCGCGCTTTTTCTTATCTGCACGATCCCGTTCTGGACGTCGAACATCATCCGCATGATTTCCTGGATTCCGTTCCTGGGGCGCAATGGCATCGCAAACCAGACCTTGATCAGCTGGGGCGTGATCGATGAGCCGCTGGAGTGGCTCCTGTATTCCGATTTCTCGGTCATCCTCGCCTTTGTGCACCTTTACACCCTGTTCATGGTGGTGCCGATCTTCAACACCATGATGCGGATCGACAAATCCCTGCTGGAGGCGGCGCGCGACAACGGGGCGAATGGGTTTCAGACGCTGGTCCACGTGATCCTGCCCCTGACCAAGCCGGGCATCATGATCGGGACGATTTTCGTGGTGACGCTGGTGATGGGTGATTTCATCACCGTGCGCTTCATGAGTGGATCACAGCGCGCAAACGTGGGGCGGCTGATTTCCAACGATATTTCGTTGCTGCAATACCCGTCCGCGGCGGCGACAGCCGTCGTGCTGCTGTGCACCGTACTGATCGTGATCGCGATCCTCTTGCGCTTCGTCAACATCCGCAAGGAGCTTTGACATGGAACGTCGCCCCCGCTCGTTCTACGTGCTTGCCGCCTTTTTCGGGCTGTTCGTGCTGTTCCTCTATGGCCCGATCCTGACCATCGGCATCCTCAGCTTTCAGGGCCCCAAGGGTGGTCTGACCTTTCCGATGAACGGGGTGTCCCTGCATTGGTTCCGCGACCTGTTCCAGGAACAGGCCGTCGGCGATATCTGGGGCGCGTTCCGGCGCAGCTTTGGCCTTGGCCTGATGGTCATGGTGACAACAGTGGTTGTCTCGGTCATGGCGGGGCTTGCGTTTCGCAAGCGGTTCGCAGGGTCGGCGATCCTGTTCTACGCGGCCATCACCTCGCTTGTGATCCCGTCGATCCTCGTATCGCTGGGCGTTGGCCTGATCTTCAACCAGCTGGGGCTGAAGGTGCATTGGGCGACATCGGGGTTCGGGTCACAACTGACGTGGACGTTGCCCTTTGGCCTGCTGATCATGTTCGCCGTCTTCAACCGTTTCGACAAAAGTTATGAAGAGGCGGCGCGCGACCAGGGGGCAACCGCCTGGCAGACGATCCGTCACGTGGTGCTGCCGATCATCGCGCCGTCGCTGATCGGGGTCGCTTTGTTCGGGTTCACGCTGTCCTACGACGAATTTGCCAGGACGCTGATGACGGCGGGCAGCTACAACACGCTGCCGCTGGAGATCTTCGGCATGACGACCAATGTCACGACGCCTGTGATCTATGCGCTGGGGACGCTGACCACGTTGTTTTCCTTTGCCATCATCGCCGTGTTCATCCTGAGCGCGGTCATCCTGAACAAGCGCCGCCTGCGCCGTGGGTCCGATGCGGGCAAGGGCGTATGAAGATCGCCTATATCAACCCGAATGCCAGCGCGGGCATGACGGAGAACATCGTTGCCGCCGCACGAAGGTCACTGCCGGAAGCGGATATTTTCGGGCTGACCAACCTGTCAGGGCCGGACGCAATCCAAGGCGAGGAAGACGGGCGCGCCGCGCTCCCGGGTCTTCTGGCCCTGGTGCCTGTGGCGCGGGCGCAGGGGGCGGATGCGATCGTGATCGCCTGTTTCGACGACACCGGTCTTGCTGAGGCACAGGCGATTGCCGGTTGCCCGGTTCTTGGAATTGGTCAGTCCAGTTTCGTGATGGCGCAGTTGATGGGGCGTAAATTCTCGGTCGTCACCTCGTTGCCTGTTTCGATCCCGGTGATCGAGGACAACATCCGACAGCAGGGCTTTTCCGGCCTATGTGCCTCTGTCCGTGCCAGCGGCCTGCCGGTCCTGTCTATCGACAGGGGCGGCCCCGACATCATCGACCGGATCGCAGAGGAAATCGAGATGGCCCGCCGCGAGGATGACGCCGCCTGTGCCATTCTCGGCTGTGCCGGCATGGCCCCGTTAAAAGACGCGCTCGCCGCCAGGTTTGAATTCGCGATCATCGAGGGCATTGACGCATCGGCGCAGCTTGCCCGTGCCGTGACGAGGGTGACAAGCAGCGCCCACAAGGCCAAATAAGCGAACCGGGAACCCCGAACGGGTGAACCAGCGGAGCGCTCCTTCTTCCTCGGTCGATCGCGCAGAAGCTTGCCGTAATGCGCGTTGGCAAACCTGTTCCATGGTCTCAATTGACAGAAAATTGCCACGTCTCTACGTTTCCGTGCCACGCAGCGCGCAAACGAAATGGGCGGTCCAGTTTGGAAAACGTGGCATCGGATCCCGATGAAACGGTTTGTTTGAGCCCGGGCTGGTTGGTCTGAACGTTTGAGGAGGAGACTGTTCGTGTCGGCACTCAAATCATGACCCATCAAACGGATCTTATTGACCCCGAAAACCTGACGGACTGGGTTCCGGGCAAGGTTCTTTGCGAAAGCAAAGGACTCGCTTGGAAGGACATCTCTCAACGCACCTATCGCTATCACGGGCAGGACGTGGAAATCCCGCCGATGGATGCCTTTATGATCGTCCAGTATCGCAAGGGCAGCACGCCGATGGATCGTGAGTTCGACGGTCATTGGACGCGGACGCAGTGCGCGCCGGGCCATTTCTCGCTGTTGTCGCGATCGATGCAATCGCACTGGAACTGGACTGAGGGGCTGGTTGTCTCCCACCTTTACCTGACGGACGGGTTGATGACCCGTGTGGCCCGCGATGTGCAGGGACAGGATGTCGGGCAGGTCGTTCTGCACGACGTGTTGCAGGGCACCGACCCGGTTGTCAGCCATATCGCCGACCAACTGACGTCCGAGGCCGCGTCGCGCGGCCCCGCCGGATCGCTTTATGCAGAGGCGCTGTCGGTGCAACTGGCCGTGCACCTTCTGCGCAACTACGCGTCGTTTGAAACACGTCCCGCGGCCGGGTCCGCAGGACTGTCGCAATCCGATCTCAACCTGATCGAAGACTATATCGAGGCCCATCTGGGTGAACCTCTTGCGCTGGACGATCTGGCAGAACTGCTGGGAATCGGGGTCTGGACGCTCAACCGTCACCTGCGGGCAAGCGTCGGGAAATCCGCCTATGCCTTTGTGCAGGGCAAACGTGTGGAACGCGCCTGCGCCATGCTGCGCGATCCCAACCGGGCGCTCAAGGACATCTCGGCCGCTTGCGGCTATTCCGATCAGGCCCACATGACGCGCAGTTTCCGCAAGGCAATCGGCGTCACGCCCGGCCAGTACCGCAAAGCCCTGTGATCCGGGCCCTGTCCGGATCGTTCAAAACTTTCCCCTGAAGTGTGCAAGACCGCGCCTGTCCAATCGGTCAGGCTGACAGGGTGTCGCAGGTTCCGGGACTGGGAGGTCCCGCCCCGCGCCACAGCAAGCGACCGCGAGGAGGCGGTCGCGACACTCTGGGAGGAGATCCATGTTAGATTCGACACAAACCGCCATCTGGGCGGACCGGAAAGCTGTGCCTGCTCAACTGGACGCGTTGGTCATCGGCGCTGGCGTGGCGGGATTGTACCAACTGCACCAACTGCGTGAACTGGGGCTAAAGGTCCACGGCTGCGACGCGGCGGGCGACGTTGGCGGCACCTGGTACTGGAACCGCTACCCCGGCGCGAAATTCGACAGCGAAGCCTATATCTACCAGTATCTCTTTGACGAAGGCCTCTACAAAGGCTGGACATGGAGCGAGCGTTTCCCGGCCCAGCCCGAGATCGAGCGCTGGCTACACTACGTCACCGACAGCCTGAACCTGCGCGACAGCCTGTCCTTCTCGACCTCGGTCACCAGCGCCACCTTCAACGAGGACACCGGCCGCTGGACGGTCGAAACCGATCAGGGCGATGTGATCGACACGCAGTACGTTGTCTGCTGCACCGGCATGTTGTCGGCCCCCTTGCAGGATCGGTTCCCCGGGCAGGCCAGCTTCAAGGGGCAAATCGTGCACACGGCCCGTTACCCGCGCGAAGGGCTGGACCTTGCGGGCAAACGCGTGGGCGTGATCGGCACCGGCGCCACCGGCATCCAGGTGATCCAGACCATCGCGCCAGAGGTCGACCAACTGACGGTCTTTGTCCGCACACCGCAGTACGTGCTGCCGATGAAGAACCCGAAATACGGCCCCGAGGAGGCCGCGTGGTACAAGGGACGGTTTGAGGAATTGCGCAGCAACCTGCCGCATCATTTCGCCGGGTTCGAGTATGATTTCGAGAACACCTGGGCCGACCTGACCCCGGACCAGCGCCTCGCCGTTCTGGAAGAGATGCACGCCGATGGATCGCTGAAGCTTTGGCTGGCCTCGTTCGCCGAGATGTTCTTTGACGAGGCGGTCAGCGAGGAAGTGTCGGAATTCGTGCGCGAAAAGATGCGCGCTCGGCTGAAGGACCCGGCGCTGATCGACATCCTTGTGCCCAAGTCCAGCGACTATGGCTTTGGCACCCACCGCGTCCCGCTCGAAAGCGGCTATCTGGAGAGCTATCTGCGCGACAACGTGCAGGCTGTCAGCGTCCGCGACAATGCAATCGCCGAGATCGTCCCCGAAGGCGTGAAGCTGGCCGACGGCACGGTGCATGAACTGGACGTCATAATCATGGCCGTGGGTTTTGACGCGGGCTCTGGCGCGCTGACCCGGATCGACATCACCGGGCGCGACGGCATGACCATCCGCGACGAATGGGCCAAGGACATCCGCACCACGATGGGCCTGATGAAGTATGGCTTCCCCAATTTCTTCATGACGGGCGCGCCCTTGGCGCCTTCGGCGGCGCTGTGCAACATGACCACCTGCCTGCAGCAGCAGACGGAATGGATCACCGGCTGCATCGGCTACATGCGCGACAGCGGTCAGGACGTGATCGAACCCACACGCGAAACAGAGGACGCATGGGTCGCACACCATGACGAGACCGCCAGCGCGAACCTGATCTCGAAAACCGACTCCTGGTACAACGGGGCGAACATCGAGGGCAAACCGCGCCGCGTGCTGTCCTACACGGGTGGTGTCGGCACCTACCGCGCCAAGTGCGAAGAGATCGCCAACAGCGGCTATGCATCCTTCGCAAAGACCCGGGTAAAGGCCCCCCAATCGGCCTGAAACCCCGGACCGGCGCCCGGCAATTCACTCCCCCGAAAGGGCCGGGCGCCCCCCAAGACACAGACGTTACAGGAGCAATTCCATGACACTTCCCTTCAATGCGGACGCAATTCTGAATAACACCGTCTCGGCCGATCCCGGCGTCCCCGGCGTCGTCGCCATGGTCACCGACCGCGACAGCAACATCTACGAAGGCGCGGCCGGTCTGCGCAGCACCGGCGGCGATGCGGCGATGACCACCGACAGCGTCTTTGCCATCTTCTCGACGACCAAGGCGATCACCGCGACCGCCGCCTTGCAACTGGTCGAAGAGGGCAAACTCGACCTCGATGCCCCGGCCAGCAAATACGCCCCCGACATCGGCAAGCTGCAGGTGATCGAGGGCTTCGACTCTGCCGGCGACCCGATCCTGCGCGCGCCCAAACGCGCCGTGACGACGCGCGACCTGCTGCTGCACACAGCCGGTTTCGGCTATGACTTCTTCAGCGAAACCTACAAACGTCTGGCAGAGGAAAAGGGCCAGCCCAGCGTCATCACCGCGTCCAAGGCGTCTCTCATGACGCCGCTTCTCTTCGATCCCGGCGAGGAATGGATGTACGGCACCAACATGGACTGGGCCGGGCAGGTCGTCGAAGGCATCACCGGCAAGCGTCTGGGCGAGGTCTTTCAGACCCGCATCTTTGACCCGCTCGGGATCGAGGACATGACGTTCGAGTTGAACGACACCCTGCGCGCCCGCCTTGCCGGGATGCACGCCCGCGGCGAAGACGGATCGCTGACCCCAATGGAATTCGAACTGCCCGACAAGCCAGAGGTGCACATGGGCGGTCACGGGCTTTATGGCACGGTGGGCGACTACATGCGTTTCATCCGTATGTGGCTGAATGACGGCATGGGCGCGCATGGCTGCGTGCTGAAGCCCGAAACCGTCGCGATGGCTGAACGGAACCACCTGGGCGACAAGAAGATCGGCATGTTGCCGGGCGTCATCCCCAGCCTGTCCAACGACGCCGAGTTCTTTCCCGGCCAGTCGAAATCCTGGGCTTTCAGCTTCATGGTCAACGACGAGGACGCGCCGACAGGCCGCCCGGCGGGGTCGCTTGGGTGGGCGGGGCTGGCGAACCTATTCTACTGGATCGACCGGAAAAACGGCTATGGCGGGTTCTGGGCGACACAAATCCTGCCCTTCGCGGATGCCGTCTCATTTACCGGCTACATGAACTTCGAAAGCGCCTTTTACGCCTCGTTGAGCGCGGCAAAGGCCGCCTGACCACGATGATCGACCGCCGGGAAACCGGCGGTCGGTTTTGCATTTTCAGCGACTTTTCAAATCCTGCCCGGTAACCGCTACTTTAAGAGAGAAGCTGCCCCCTGACTTCAGGAGGGGACAGAGCGTTGTTATCGAACGATGCGCTCAACAGCCCTGAATGAGTTCTGCAGCAATCCGGCGCGCGTCGAGTAGCCAGCGGACAGCGTTGATGCGTTCCGCCGTGGCCTTGGCGAAGCTGCGCAGAGCGAGCAATTCGGAGCCTGCTTCAAGAATACACTGGTCGTGTCACGTATTTGTGCCGCCCCCAGTGCTCGTTTAGGCCACCTGGCGTTCGAAGGCCAAGGGGCTTTTGCCTCCCAATCCTGAATGCCGACGGCGCGGGTTATAGAAGCCGTTGATGTATTGGAAGATGCCCGTCCCGGCCTGTCGGCGGGTCTCCCAGGGGCGCCGCCAGATCAACTCGGCCTTGCCTCTCATCGAGGCCTTCAGGCCGTGCTCGCGCAGGACCTTCTGATCGTCGTGTGAACAGTATTGGCTGCCGCGTGCTGCGCACCTGTGGAAGATACCGTCCCGAGGTGGTGACCGCAGTGTGATGGCCACCTTCAGCGCCCGGATCGCCAGATCGCGTTTCATACGATTGCTCACGGCCCAGCCAAGATCTATGCCCAGAACCTTGCCGCCCATCAGATGCTCCTCTCTCCACCCATGCCCGCAACGATCGGAGCGTTTTGGTGGGAAGGCAGTTTATACGATCATGCCTCCTGCCGGAACCGACCCCAGGTGGATTTTCCGATCCCGATCCGGCAGCGGTGCCGTGAAAAAGGAGCGAAAGATAGAGGCGGGCGTCAAACCGATCTGTCTTGCCCCCTTCGAATCCTGCATGCTACGCCAGATTGGACGGGCTGGAGCGCAAGGGGGCGGTCAATGACCAACGAAATCAATGACGGCGTAACCCTGCAGGATCATGCGGCCTTTTTGGCGGAGGTCCACGATTTTCAGTCCGACATCGAGATCCTTGCCAACAGTGACTTGGTCGGAACCATTCTGGAAACGGTCATGCTGGCCACCGGGATGCGGTTTGCGGCCGTGGCACGCGTGACAGCCGATCGCTGGGTCGCCTGTCGCACCGTTGATGAGACGCAATTCGGCTTGAAGTCCGGAGATGAGATCGAGATCAGATCGACCTTTTGCCAATCCGTGCGCGACACGGCTCAGAAGGTCCTGTTCAACGACTCCGCGACCGATGAGGTCTACGCAAACCATCCCATCGCGTTGAAATTCGGCATCGCCAGTTATGCTTCGCTCCCAATTTACCGCAGCGACGGCAGCTTTTTCGGCACACTCTGCGCCATTGATCGGGAACCGCGTGACGTCAAACATCCGCGCGCGGTGGCGATGCTGGAAATGTTTGCCAGTATCATCGGGCAAAGCCTTGAGACGGTCGAGCGGCTGGAAGCACAGGAACACAATCTGGAGCATGAGCGCCAGATGGTCCAGATTCAGGAAGAGTTTGTTGCCGTTCTGGGCCATGATCTCCGCAATCCGGTGGCCGCCTTCGGCGCGGGTTTGCGCCAACTTGAGCGCGAAGCTCGGTCGGAGCGCGCGCAGGTCATCATACCGCTCATGAAATCCTCGCTGCATCGCATGAACGAGCTGATCGACAACATCATGCTGCACGCCCGCTCCCGTCTTGGACGCGGCATCCGCATTGCGCCCGTCGACGAAGCCCCCCTCGCCGAGGCTCTGGCACATGTGGTCGAAGAAATCCGCGTCACGGTCCCGGATCAGGAGATTGCGCTGGACCTCGCGCTGGACAAACCGGTGCGATGCGACCCGGCCCGGATCGCGCAGGCCGTGTCCAACCTTGTTTCGAATGCGGTCCGGCATGGCACGCAAGGGTATCCGATCGAGGTCCGCGGCAGGACAATAGACGATCACGTGGCCATCATCGTCGCCAACCGGGGCGAGCCCATTCCCGACGATTTGCACGAGGACCTGTTCAGCCCCTTTCGGCGCGGCTCCAACGCCGAAGGCAAAAGCCTTGGACTTGGCCTCGGCCTATATATCGCGGCTTCCATCGCAGAAGCGCATGAAGGCAGCATCGGGGTGGCCTGTGACGACGGGACCACCGTTTTCGAGATCCGTTTGCCGATCTGATCCTGTCCCAGACCTACCACAAATGGTACTCGGCCCGGGAACCGAAAAGCCCCGGCTGGCGGTCCGGCAAGGTCTACTCTGACCTGTCAATCGCAATCGATGCCGCGATAGACGGCACAGGTGTTTTCCTTGCCAATGACATCCTGAGCGAACGAGAGCTTTTTTCGGGTCAGCGTGTTCGCATGGACAAGCGCGCGAACAGGTGCATCTGGTACGAAACCGGGCTGGACAAGAACACCTACGGCTCGTCCGCGTCTTCTTTTTTCAAGAACTGGCCGTTGGAACAGGCGAAATACCCACGGGATCCGCATCTTGTGACGGTTTGACGGGATGCAGGAGCTGTATCCCAATGTGGAAGTCAGTGGAGGGCTCTTCGCATTTGACAACAACCGGATATTTCGCTGCGGTGGTGCCGCGTCGGCGGATTTCGCGAGCTTATCACCAAGGCCCACCCACGGAGATGCTTCGGCCAATTCCGCCGCGCGCTACATCTTTCATGAAAACCTTGGGCCGCAGGGTAACATGCAAAACCCGGCGTTGGCAGAGCCAATGAGATATCTCGCACTCGATGCGGCGGAACGGTTTTACACATCTGTCGGCAAGGTCACGGTCCGGCGAAGAAGGAATAGAACGGCCACGTCGCCAACCGCCTTCAGGCCGCGATAAAGGCTGCGCCCGAACCATCTCATTATTCACATAATCATAATTATCAGCAACAATTGTGTACACAGGCACATTCTATACTGCGTTGCGACAGAAGCTCTATCCTGCTGGAAAGCAACGAGAACAAGATTGGCTGCGCCTCGGCGACGATCTCCATCGCCAGAAAGCGGGGCTCCTCCCAAGGCGACGGCACCGCCGCAGTATCCGGCGCGAACCGGGGATCGCGCAGCCACTTGAAGATAAGGTTGGCGTTCACGGCGTAGCACCGCGCTACCTGCGCCGCCGAAACGCCGGGCGCAGTCGTCTGGAAACAGATCGACCGCTTCTCCTCATCCGTCCATAGCCGCTTCTTTCGCCGCGCCACGCCATCACCACAGTGTCCACTATCGATGGTGGACACTATCCCCCACTCCACCCTACGGCAGGGCAGTCAGACCACACGCTTACGACCCCTGAAAGCATCGTCCCGATAGACCTGTGGCCAACGATGCACTAACAATCAAACCGGACCATCCGATGGGGGCACGCCAGTATTGTGTGGCGGGACTGAGACCGTGCTGGTTTTCAGCTAAACTCATTTTCGACGAGCCGGTTGAAGTCGAAGATGGAATTGAAGTCATACTCGGACTGACCTTCGTATTTGTCCTGCATGTACTCGTTCCATTCATCGTACTCTTCGGCGGAGATGCGGCGCTCCGCACGATCTTGTGGTCTTTCTGACGTCTTCCACGCGAAGTAACTGCCATCATCACGCTGCACGACGTACCCACATTCGTAGTATGGGCCCCACAGGTAGTTCAGCGCGTACACAAGCTTGCCGACCTTGGCCTCTTCCGGCGTTTCGTCGATATCGGACGCCATGGAAACAGCCTCATCGTAGCTGATCTTGCCGTCAAGCAGCCTGTCAATGATGGCAAGTCCCTCGGCTGTGGTCTTGTGCTCGTAGAGATCCATGGCGTCGCTGGCGCTCCACCCCATTTGGGTGAAATCGTATTCACCCTTATCGTCGCACTGATAGTACATCTCGGCATTCTCGTAGATGCAGTCCAGTAGAAGTTTTGCGTTTGTCACGATAATTTCCTTTCGTTTCTGAAGCACCATGCTTCAGTGCCGAAGAGATGGTTCCGAAGCGGCAGATCAAAAAAAAAATCCGAGATTTTCCGGCGATGATCGTCGACAGTACTTGCCAGCCCGGGGTGTTCATGACCGTCACGGACCAGCCGAACGACTAAGGTCCCCTCGCAGCGCCCGGTAGTGGTTGTCGTCGTACTGACCTGCTAAACGCATTACGGGTCAGCGTCTCCGCGCTCGGGAAAATGTGATACCCTTGTGTGACTAACCGCGAACGGACTCCAGGACCTCCCGATGCCGCCTTTCTGACCATTGATCCAGCGCAAGGCGGGCAGGTCATGAAACGCTTCATATCGCGGGATTGCCTTGCCGCGCATTTTTAGGCACCCAAAAACGCAGCACAAAACACGATAGAAGCCCGAACAATGTCACATGACCAGAACACCTCCGCTGATCTCCCGTTGGAGGATACAGGTCTGACAAAGGCCGAATTGGCGGGCACCCCGAAAAACAACGGCTGGTCGCGCCTGCTTTTGATCCCGCTGTTCATGTTCACTCTATTCACCGGGGCCGTGATCGGCATGTATTTTCAGCCGCCGGGGCTAAGGGTCTTTTTCAATACGACGGGATTGCAGCCCGGTGCAGGCACCGACACGCCGATTGCCGTGGCGATCAAGCAGGTCGCGGAACAGGAGCAGATAGCGGTAATCAGCGAAGGTGACGTGGTCGCCTTGGGGCGGATTATCCCACGCGGTGACGTCATCAGCGTCGCAACGCCCTCCGGCGCAGGCGACGCGCGGATTGCTGAATTGCGGGTTTCGGTCGGCGATGAGGTTGCAGCGGGCGACATTCTCGCCGTTCTCGACAACCTGCCCCAACTCGAAAGCGCCGTGACCTCGGCACGGGCAGACGTGCGGGTGCGTGAGGCCAGCCTTGCCCAGACACGCGCCTCCAACACCGCCAGCCGCGCCGAGGCGCAGGCCTCGCTTGACCGGGCGCAGGCCGCCTCTGATGTCGCCCAGTCAGAACTCGCCCGTGTCACCACCCTGTTCGAACGGGGCGTGACAACTCGCGCGGTTTTCGATCAAACCCTCGCCGCAGCCACGCAAACCACGCTCGACGTCGAACGTGCGCGGGCCACGCTTTCGCGCTACACAACGCAATCTGAAGTTGTGCAGGCCGATATCGCCGTGGCAGAGGCCAATCTGGACGCCGCTCGCGCCGCCCTTGCCAGCGCGGAACAGAACCTTGAACGCGCCTATGTGCGCGCCCCTGACCGAGGCAAAGTTCTGGACATAAACGTGCGCGCGGGGGAACGTCCCGGCTCGGCGGGTATCATCAACCTTGGCGATACCTCGCAAATGACGGTCGAGGCCGAGGTTTATCAAACCATGATCGGGCGTGTCACAATCGGCGATCCCGTGACAGTCAGCGCCGACGCACTGGCAGTGGATCTGACCGGCACAGTCACGGCGATCGGGCTTGAGATTGGGCGCCAATCCATAACCTCGAACGATCCGGCTGCCAACACCGATGCCCGCGTTGTCGATGTCATCGTGACCCTTGATGCGGTCTCTTCACCCATTGCCGCGCGGTTCACCAACCTTGAGGCCGTCGTACGGATCGACGCCGGCCGCACCCCATGAGCCATCTTCTCACCGTTCTGTTTGGCCGCCTGCCCATCGGCTGGCTGCAACTGACCCACAGCCGAGGCCGGTTCCTTGCCGCCGTGGCCGGGGTGGCTTTTGCCAACCTTCTGGTGTTCATGCAGCTTGGCATCATGGGCGCGCTGAACAACTCGACGGTGGCGCCCTATGCGATGCTGAACGCCGATATCATCCTGTCGTCCGAGGACGGCAACACCCTGACGGACGGGGGGCATATCCCGCGCGCACGCATGTTTCAGGCGCTTGGGGTGGCGGGCGTCGTCGATGCCACGCCCCTGTTCATCGGCAACCTGCCCTTCACGCTGGAGGACGGGTCGTCGGTCTCCCTGCTCAGCTTTGGCATGGATGTGGCCAAGCCGTTTTTCGCAAGCCCCGAAATTGCGGCCTCTCTCGACAGGCTGACTCTCGAAAACACCGCCCTTCTGGACGAAGGCACACGAGGCATGCCCACAACCGTCATTGCCGAACTCATGAACGGCGGGCGTTTCAGCTTTGAGACCGGCGGCAATACCCTGACCGCAATCGGGACCATGGATGTGGGCGGCGGTTTTTTGGCCGACGGGATGATGATCATGTCCGACCAGACCTTTCTGCGCGTGTTTCCCAAACGCACCAGCGGCGCGCCCAATCACATCCTGATCCGCACTGCGGATGCGGTTTCACAGGATGCCGTGGTTGCCCGCCTGCAAGATGCCTTGCCCGCCGGCAATCTTCGCATCCAGACCATGGCAGGGTCAGCCGCCAACGATCTGGCCTTCATGGCAACCGAGCGGCCAACCGGCATCATCTTTGGTTTTGGCGTCTTCATGGGCATTCTCGTCGGATTGGTCATCGTCTATCAAGTTCTGTCCACAGACGTCGCTGACCACCTGCGCGAATACGCCACCTTCAAGGCCATGGGCTATGGCCAGCCGTTCTTTCTGGGCATTGTCTTTGAAGAGGCGATGATCCTGGCGGTTTTCGGCTTTATCCCGGGGTTCATAGTCTCATTGGGGCTTTACGGCGGGCTGGTGTCTGTCACCGGGCTGCCTGTCGCGATGGATGCCAGCCGCGCGATCCTCGTGTTCCTTGGCACGCTTGCGGCCTGCAGCCTGTCCGGCGCGATTGCCACGCGCCGGTTGGCCAATGCCGATCCGGCGGACCTGTTTTGATGCGCGATGCCCCCATCACCACGCGCGGGCTGAACCACTTTTTCGGCAAGGGCGAAACCCGCAAACAGGCCCTCTTTGACATCACGCTCAACATCGGCCGGGGCAGCCTCACCGTATTGATGGGACCGTCGGGGTCGGGCAAGACCACGCTTCTGACGTTGATCGGGGCCCTGCGCGCCGTGACCGACGGTGACGCGCGTGTGCTTGGCCAGCAGTTGAACAGCGCGGATGAGGCGACGCTGGTCGCTTTGCGCCGCCGGCTTGGCTTCATCTTCCAGGCGCATAACCTGCACGAAAGCCTGACCGCGACGCAAAACGTGTTGATGGGGCTGCAGGTGCATGGGGGCGGCAACGCCCGGAAACAGCGCGTTGCAGCGCACCACGTTCTTGCCCTGCTTGGCCTTGCGGATCGGCGCGACTACCTGCCCGGCAACCTGTCCGGCGGACAAAAACAGCGGGTCGCCGTGGCACGTGCGCTGGTCTCGAACCCCGAAATCGTTCTGGCCGACGAACCCACCGCCGCCCTGGACAAGGAGTCAGGGCATACGGTTGTTCAGATGCTGAAGAACCTCGGAAAGGCACGCGGCACGACAACCGTGATGGTCACACATGATCCCCGCATCCTCGAAATGGCCGACAGGATCATCACTCTGGAAGACGGGCGGATCACCGCGGACACCTTGCAGTCTTGAGGATCACGGATCGCGGGTCACTATGCGCCGTCATTTCAGAACCGTTGCGCAGAGATGCAGGGCCACCCGGCAGATGCGCCGGATGGCCACTTTTGTCAGACACGGTTCAGAGAAAGGTCAAACCGACCGCAATTATGATCCCCGACAGGATCAGGTGCACGACGCAAAAACCCATGATGTCCTTGGCGCGCAGGCCCGCGATCCCCAGGATCGGCAGCGCCCAGAACGGCTGCACCATGTTGGTCCAGGCATCCCCCCAGGCCACCGCCATGGATGTGCGGGCAATATCCGCGCCCAAGGCCTGTGCCGCCGGCAGGATCACCGGGGCCTGCACCGCCCATTGTCCGCCGCCCGAGGGCACGAAAAAGTTCACGATCCCCGCGGAGATGAAGGACCAGAACGGCAGGCTCGTGGCCGACGCCAACCCGACCAATTGCTGCGAGATGCTCGCAGCCAGTCCGGACTGCACCATGATTGCCATGATCCCTGCATAGAACGGGAACTGGATCACGATGCCAGCGCCGCCCTTGACTGCGTCGGTCAGCGCGTTCAGCAGGTTCTTGGGCGTACCATGCAGCAGGATCGCCAGCGTCAGGAACAGAAAGTTGATGACGTTCAGTGACAGCCCTCCGCCTGTCGCGAAATACTGGATCAGCCAGGCGGCACCGGCCGCGCCCACCAGCACCGACAGGACCATGCTGTTTTCCAGCCGCTCGGCCGGGGTGGGGCTTTCCGGTTTCGGGCGGTCGTCTTCCTTCAGCAAGGCGGGGTCGACGTAGACGGCCTCATCCTCACGCGGCATCATCGCCCGGTTGACCAGCGGCACGGCGATGAACAGCGCCGCCACGATGATCAGGTTGAAGGTGGAAAAGATGGTGTCGGAGGTGGGGATCACGCCGGTGATCTCGGCAAAGGGGTGCCCCTCGGTCGCAACGGACAGCGGAACCGACCCCGCCAACCCACCGTGCCAGACAATAAAACCGGAATAGGCCGAGGCGACGAGCAGGCGGTAATCCACCTTGATCGTGCGCGCCAGTTCCCGCGCGAACAGCGCCCCCACCACAAGGCCGAAACCCCAGTTGATCCAGGACGCCGCCAGCGACACCACGCTGACCAGCAGGATTGCGCCGCCCGCGCTGTTGGCCATGCCGGCCAACGCGGACAACCCGCGCCGCACCAGCGGGGTCGAGGCCATCATGTAGCCGGTGACCAGCACCAGCAGCATCTGCATCGAGAACGTGAGCAGCGACCAGAACCCGTCACCCCAGTAGGTTACGACCTCCAGCGGGCCGGTGCCTTGCGTCAGCACCGCGGCCAGTCCTGCGACCAGAGTCAGAACCAAAACAAACACAAATGGATCGGGCAGATAACGGTCCACGATCCGCACCATAGGGCGTGAGATGAAACCGAGCATGAAGCTCTCCTTGATGTTATGAAACCGCACAATTCTTCGGCGAGTACCTGTGCGGATACGCCCTTGAGCGGTCCGAACTCAAGGGGTCGCCATCGACTTAGACAGCATTATCGACCCGCACGTCGGGCATCGGCACGCGATGACGAAACCGATGTACAAATCCGCAGACAGACCCAACCCAATGCACGCCGCAATTCAGGGCGCCGGGGGCGACGGCCGTGCGCTGATCGTGACCTCAGGCGGGCTGATCGGGATGGCGATGCGGATCATAATGTGGTTGGACATCCCGGCAATGGCTCTGTCGAACCCTTAAATACGAGTGCGTCTACCTGCACGCCTGGGTGACGGGGTCGCAGGCAAAAGCGGCCATCCGGAAATGGATGACCTTCTACAACCAACAGCGTCCTCACTCAGCCCTCGGCGGCAAGTCACCGGCGCTGGTCTATTGGCAGAGAAATGATATCAACCAACCCGATCAGCATGTGCAATGGGTAGCTTAAATTACGCCAGATCCTGTCCAACAGATGGCGAGTAGCTCACTTATCTCGGGAAGCTGGCCTCAGGAAACTTTTTTGAGGATTTTTTCGATCTCGGCAAACTGCTCCATTCGCTAATGACCGCTTGGGCAAGGGCCCGTTTTTTTCAGAGACTTGATCAGTCGCTTGACGTGCAGTGCAGGCACTTCGAACAGGTTCGCCACATGCTCAGCGGAACGACCATGCTTGTTCTGGCTCATCGGGAACGCGCGGCTCGGTTCCCGGATGCCTTAACAGCAAGCGCACTTCTCGGACAGGTAGAAGCGCCCGGCGGAGTCGAACTTGCCAGCGGGATGGTGAAGACCCGTTTGCCGGGCGTAGGTTTCCCATGCGGCCTCAATTGCTGTTTTGGAATAACCGCGCTCGACGGCGATTGTTGCGACGAGATCTTTCGTCACAATGAACTCCAGTGATTCGGAAGCCCTGTGTAGTTGTCGTGGCGCCGAGCTCCTGGTGTGGTCAGGGTGGGCGCCGGCTGGATTTGCCCACCGGCACTTGTTCAACCACTTGTTCAACGGCTTACGGTAACCGAGCAGAAACGGCTCCAGTTCTTTTCTCAGCCGCCTGCACGGCGGCTCAGGTTCGAGGAAGCGGGGCGGCGGCATTGGCGTGTCACCGAGGCGCCACCGCCCCCCTTCTCAACCGCCTGTTCGGCGGCTCACTCACTGCGCTTCCAGGAAATGCTGTCACCGGCAAAAAGCGGAAACGGTTTTCCCAGTTTTTTTCTCAGCCGCCTACACGGCGGCTCAAACGCAAGGTTGGGTGTCCGGGTTGAGGCCATCTGGCCCGTATTCCTTCGTCGTAAGAGGGAAGTGGACCCGTTGTTGAAATCGCAAAACGGATTTTGAAAGTTTTTTTTCGGGTTCGCTGAGACGAGTAACGGCGCTCAAGGCGGAGGTCGCCGCGGCCCAGAGCACAGCTTGAAAGCAGAGGTTGAGGGATAGCCTGACTCAACAACCCTGTTTGAAAATGAGGGCAGCGAACACGTCATGTTGCGCGAAGCGCTGCCCCCTGTCTCAAGGACGGGGGACAGCGCATTGTTTGGCCGCGGCACTCAGCAGCTTTCGAGCAATTCCGCCGCGATCCGCTGGGCATCGAGAAACCAGCGGACTGCATTGATGCTTTCTGCCAGAGCCAAGGCGAGGGCGCGCAGTGCGAGCAACTCGGAGCCTGTTTCCGAGTGCTCGTGCTCTATGCGCGGCGGTGCGATACCGTAGTCGTCCTGCACGCAAACGGTCCGGCGTTCAGTCTGAGCTGCCCGGTTCAGATCTTCTGCAAATCGCAGAAGTGCATGAACGGTCATCGAGTCAAAGAACGTCTTGTGACCTATCTCGGCAGAGATTTCCCTGGCAGCGCGCGCGATCGCCCCTTGAAGGAAGCCGGTTTCGAGGCCGGCTTCGATCCCTCTTCTCAGTTTTTCTGCTTCGCACAGCGAAGCTTCGATTCGCTCGATCAGTTTTTCGTCTGCCCGTAAGTTGCTCATGCGCAGGCCTCCGCGTCGACAGTTTCGATCGCGTCGGAAAGAGCGTCGGTGAGTTGGCAGATCTCAGCGATGTAAGGCGCTTCCAGATCAAGCTCGCCGAAGTGCCAAGACTCTGGCCGATCGAAATCATGAACGTGTTCGAGACTGAGCAGACCGTACAGCGCATGTGCCTCCTGTCGGGTTTTCCGCGTCAGGCGCGGCTCCCGCGACAGTGCATCGATGAGGCGTTGCGTGCGCTTGAGCCACGCAGGGCCGCCCAGGAGGAGCGATGCATTCTGCAGTGCCTCGCCGCGCTCATGAACGAAGAGGTGAAGAGCGGTGGGAGTGGAAGGAAAGTCAAACATATTTTTCTTACTTCTTATGCCGTCCGCGAGATGCGGGCGGTGACAACACTTTGCCTTCCGTCTGTTGGTTTTATTGGGTAATTTCCGTGGTTTGTTTCCTCCTTTTCTTGTGTGGTGTTGCCGTTTGTTTGTTGCGGCTCTCGCAAAGAAGAGCTGCGAAAAACAAACGTCAAACCCGCACGTCCTTTTCCTACCCCTTTCTTTATTTCCGTGGTGCCCGCTGGCTCCGCGCCACCCTCCGGCGCGCTCGCCTTGTTCTTGGGTCGACGCAGCGGACACGGCTGGAGTTGAAGCCATTGGCGGCTTTGGGTGCCGGTTGGCGGAAGTTGAGGCGGAGTGCGGAAAAAGTTGAGAACGTGTCCAATTCACCCCGTGGGGATGATTGTCAGGCGTTTTCAAAACCCTTCGGAAATCAAGGAATTTCCGGCGGGGAACGGCGGTATGCGCCGCTGATTGCATGGCCAACTCACAGCTGCAATTCCGCATCAACGCTGCGCTGTCGTTCGATCATTTCCACGAAGTCCTGGGCGGCTGCCAGGCCCGTGGAGTGATCGTAATGACGTTGAACGGTTTTTTCGCTCCGATGGCCGAGCAAGGCCATTGCGGCGCGGCCGCCAGACGCCAGGTGCTCGCTGGCCTCGGTCGCGACGTTGTCCCGCACTCGATGGATCGACACCCGTACGCCGAAGGCGCGTTCGGTCAGATTCCCGGTGAGACGGCCAATTTGGCCTTCGCTGATCGCGGCACCCCGTGCGAGCACGGACGGAAATAGAAAGTCACCATGGTCGAACAACGGCCGGAAAGCGTGCCTGTATTCCAGAATGGCCGAGGCAAGCTTCTGGCTGACCAAGGTCCTGTCGAACGGCTCACCTTGTTTTCGATCTTCGGGCCGTTTCAACATGTGGGCAGGTATCTGCACATGAATCATGTCGGTCCCCGTCAGATGGAGTGTTTGACCGAAGGCAAGCGCCGACAGCGCGCGAGCCCGTTGAGGCAGGGCTGCGGCGAGAGACAGCAGGATGCCGTTCCGGAAATCCCGAGCGGCGTGGAGCCCTCGCAACCGGCTCTCCCGGGCTTTCTGCATCAGCGCGAAACCGAGCTCGTATATCCGTGATGCCCCTACGAGTTGGGCGCCAGTTTTGGTGGTGGCCCCTTCCAACTCCGCGCGCGCCCGCCAATGGCAATCCACGAAGGTACAGGCTTGCGATGAAAACTCCGGCTCGACAACGGCCATGCCTGCCAGGATACGGCCGATGTAATCCGATGCCGTCCTCGCCGAGGCGCGCTCTGCAACCTTGGCGGCATAGCTGTTAAGAGTGCCGCCGGTTGGTCGAAGGGGAATGTCATGCCCGGCGCAATGGTTCGCCCAAGCGACCAACGCCCGGATCACGTTCGATGTATGAGCTGCACTCCACAGGGCCTGTCCTTTCCGGCGCGCGCCCGTCTTTGAGACCGTGATCCGTGCGGCCATGGGCGGCTGCCAAGGCACTGGAAGTTCGGCGAGACGCATTTCCGCCTTTTCCCATGCCGTCCGACAGGGAGGTTTCTGAGTGACCCGA